>JAEXMK010000114.1 GCA_023444445.1 Pseudomonadota bacterium
CCATTTCCAGCCTCCGTCGCCGATCCCGACGGAGCACCGCGCGCCGCCTTCCATGATCGTTTCACGAAGGCATCATCGCCACAGCCGCAGCGCTGGCCAGCGGGCACAACACAGTACCCCGGCTAACATAGAATCTAACTTTTCTTCTTTGACGCGCGCGCATGAAAGGCACGGTGCCAGTGCCACTTCCCGCCGACCTGGGCGGGGTACGCCATGATCGTCGCGCTCCTCAATCAGAAAGGCGGCGTGGGCAAGACCACGCTGGCGCTGCATCTTGCCGGAGCCTGGGCTGCGCAAGGCAAGCGCGTCATCCTGATCGATGCCGACCCGCAAGGCTCCGCACTCGACTGGTCGGAGCGGCGCAGCCATGAAGGGCTGCCAAGGCTGTTCACCGTCATCGGACTTGCCCGCGATACCCTGCACAGGGAAGCGCCGGAGCTGGCGCGTGACGCCGATCATGTCGTCATTGATGGTCCACCCCGTGTCGCTGGCCTGATGCGCTCTGCGCTGCTTGCAGCCGATCTGGCGCTGATCCCGGTGCAGCCATCTCCTTTCGACGGCTGGGCCTCGGCCGAGATGCTGGCGCTTCTGAACGAAGCGCGCATCTATCGACCGGAGCTGTCCGCCCGTTTTCTGCTGAACCGATGCGTTGCGCGCACCGTCATCGCCCGCGAAACGGCCGAGACACTGGCGGACCATGATCCGCCCTTGCTGGCCACGACGATCGGCCAGCGTGTCGCCTTCGCCGAAGCCGCACAGACCGGGCGACTGGTCTCCGAGACTGATGGCGGCGAACGGGCCGCACAGGAGGTCACAGCGCTGGCGGCCGAAATCGATGGCCTCGGTATCGGGAGGATCGTGCCATGACACGGCCGCCCGTCAAATCCGGCTTCGCATCGCGTCCAGGCAATCCCGATAGCTGGGTCAGAGCCGCCGATGCGCCGGCAACCGCCAAGACGCCAACGGAGGCGTTCACCGCCCGCCTGACCATCGACATCACGCCCGAACTGCGCGGGCGCATCAAGGTTGCCGCTTTCCGGCGTGGCGTCACCGTCGCCATGATGCTGCGCGAGCTGCTGGTCCGCGAGTTTCCACCCATCGAAGGAGATCAGCCATGACCGGCAAAACCGTGCGCGCTGCGCATGAACATCCGCAGGCGGACGGGCCTGCACCGTTCACCACATTGGTCGAACTGACCTTCCAGAAGAAGAAGGTCGAGCACTGGATACGCTTCGGCCGCAAGAGCTTTGAGCAGATCATCGACCGCCGCCGCAGTCTGATCGGTTTTGCGCCCGAAAGCATATTCGCCTTCGTCCGTTGGGCCTCCAACGATTACGGCACCATCGTTTCGCGGCTCGACATCCTGCGCGCTGTCGGGCGTGGCGAACCGTACCAGACCGTGCCCTTCGTTCGTCCTGGCGGCGAGATCCTGCTGCGTATCGACGGCTGGCGACAAGTCCAGCGGGTGCTGGCCCTGATTGATGCCGTGGACGCGCTTGGCGTCGATCCGGCGGATGTTGCGCCGGACCATTGGCGGCACGTCCACAACCGTTTGAGTGCCGGTCAGGAACCCAACCCCTACACCCCGGAGCGCCATGCCGCGTGGATCAGCCGCCGGAGGATCGCACCATGAGCCGCCGTCATATCCTTGCCGTGTCCATGCTGGCCGTCGGCACGCTTGTCGCCACGGCTGTTGCCGATCTGCCAACCCGGTTGATCTGGAATGCGACTGCCAGCGCGCCCATCGGCTTCTACACAGTTGCTCCCGCCGATGCGCTCGAAGTTCCCGAACTGGTCGCCATCATGCCGTCTGAGCCGCTGGAGCGGTTCATGGTCCAGCGCGGCTATATCGGACGCGGCGTGCCGTTGCTGAAGCGTGTCCTCGGCCTGCCGGGGCAGCGCGTCTGCCGTAACGGTGCGACCATTACCGTCGATAATGTCGAGATGGGGGACGCGCTGGAGCGCGACCGCATGGGCCGCGATCTGCCGGTCTGGCAGGGCTGCCGCATCATCGGCGACGGTGAACTCTTCCTCATGAATTGGGACATCCGGGACAGCCTCGATGGCCGTTACTTCGGACCTGTTCCCGCCAGTTCCGTCATCGGCCGGGCGCTGCCGCTCTGGACCGATGGGGAAGGTGATGGCCGCTACGAATGGCGGGCGGCCACGCATTGAACCCACGCCGAAACCTCGACGACAGGAGATTTTTCATGCCACAGATCGGATTGTTCACGCGCGATGAAACGGGCTTTTCCGGGCGACTTCACACGCTCACCCTTTACCGTGAGCTTACCATCCTACCAGCCGAGCATTCAGACGCCGAAAATGCGCCGGACTACCGTGTCCATCACGGTGCGGATGACGGTCCCGAGGTCGGCGCTGCATGGAAACGCACCGGCGAAAAGGCTGGCGAATATCTCTCGGTGCTGCTCGACGATCCCGCCTTGCCGCAGCCGATCCGCGCCAACCTGTTCCGCGACGACGATGCAGGCTCGTCATGGTCGCTGCACTGGAGCCGTCCGCGGCCCCGCGAAGATCGGGACTGAGATCATGCGATCCCGCGCCCTTCTTCTCTTCACGGCCCTTCTGTCGGCTGGCAGCGGATTGACGCCAGCGATTGCGCAGGTCACGCCGCAACCCGCGCCTGTCACTGCGCATCCCCATGCTGCTTTCATTGCCGAGGCGTCACAGCGTTTCGGCATTCCAGAGCACTGGATTCGGGCCGTGCTGCGTGTGGAAAGCGCGAGCGATGTGCGCGCCATCTCATCGGCGGGTGCAATGGGACTGATGCAGGTCATGCCCGATACCTGGGCGGGCCTGCGCAGCCGCCATGGCCTCAGACGCGATCCTTACGATCCGCGCGACAACATCCTCGCAGGTACGGCGTATCTGCGCGAGATGTGGGACCGCTATGGCAATGTCGCGGCCATGCTTGCCGCCTACAATGCCGGTCCCGGTCGCTATGACGAGCATCTGGCGACAGGCCGCACTTTGCCCGCAGAAACACGCGCCTATGTCGCCACGCTCGCACCTGTTCTCGGGCATACGGCTGCGCCTGATGTGCCGACGATTGTGCCGCCGCCACCGCCGGATTGGCGCGAAGCTCCGCTCTTCGTTGCGCAATCCAGCGGCAATTCGGCGGCGGCCAATCAGCCGTCGAGCGACGTCCGCGCAACCGTTCCTCTGCGCGATTCCGTCGATCAGGAGCCGCAGGACGGCGGCATATTCGTGGCCCGTGCGAACAATGGAGATGCGCCATGAGCATGGCGTCTCCACGCGCTTTCGGTCCGCTTCCGGTGTGCAGTCAGGCAAGGGGTCGCCTGACTGCATTCCCGGCAGGAAGGGCAAAAAGGGCAGGGAAGGCGGAGGGCAAGATAAAGGAAACCGGCACCCTCTCGGGCCTGTTTCTGGGCAAGCCCTTGTCTGCACACTGTTTTGGGGCGCGGAGCACGGCACCCTGCTTTTGGGCCTCGCGTGCCGAGATATGGCGCAAAGCCTTGACTTTTCTGGGTTTTGACCGGCACTATAGCCGAATATCTGCCGTTTGCGTGCCTGAACGGTATGGGATGCGCTCATGAGCGCCGACGACGAGAACCGCTTTCGTCCCAGGCCGGGTCGGATCAAATCCGACGTGCCGAAGGCGGGCAAGGCGAAGAGCTTTCTGACGCAGGCGAAGAAGCTGGCGCGTCAACATAGCAACAGCCCAAGCAGATCATCATCATTCGCATCACGGACTTCCTCGTCGCTTTCATCTGGTTCGGCCGGAAAGAGCGGGAAGGCATCGAGGGCTGGCAAAGGTCCGGGTGTCAAGCGTGGCCGCGGCGCGGCCTTTGTCCGCGCCCGAACCCTGTCGGGCGGCTGGCGTCACAGTACGGCCGGAGCGCGCCGCGTCGTCGTCAAGACCCGGTACGTCCAGAGCGCGGGGAAGAATGGCAAAGGGGCAGCCCATCTGCGCTACATCCAGCGCGACGGCACCTCGCGCGATGGCGAGCGTGGCCAGCTCTATTCGGCGACCGACGACCGCGCTGATGGAGATGCCTTCCTTGATCGCGGCAAGGATGATCGCCACCAGTTCCGCTTCATCGTTTCGCCCGAAGATGCCGCCGATCTTTCCGACATCACCGAACACACCCGCGATCTGATGAGCCGCATCGAGGTCGATCTTGGCACGAAACTCGATTGGGTCGCGGTCAATCATCACAATACGGGCCATCCCCATGTCCATGTCATCGTCCGGGGCAAGGACGATCTGGGCGAGAACCTGGTCATCAATGGCGACTATCTCGCCAATGGTATTCGTGAGCGGGCGAGCGAGTTGACCACACTGGAACTCGGTCCCGTGACCGAGATCGAGCAGAGCCGCAAGCTGTCTGCCGAAGTGGATCAGGACCGCTTCACGCGCATCGACCGCGCCATGACCGAGGAGGCCGACGAACGCTTCCTTGATCTGCGCCATGAACCGGCAGATGCACGCCGCCAGTTCAACCGCACGCTTCGCCTGCGCCGTCTCGCCAAACTGGAAAAGATGGGGCTGGCCACCGAACACGCGCCGAGCGTCTGGGAGCTTGGCGCGAAGATGGAACCGGCGCTGCGTGAACTTGGTGAGCGCGGTGACATCATCCGCAACATGCACAAGGCGCTGAAGGCTGATGGGCAGGAACGTGATCCGATGACCTTCCAGCTTCACGATACAGCACCGGCGGCATCCATCACCGGCCGCGTCGTGGACAAATATCTCACCGACGAGATGGGCGAGAACCTGACGCTCGTGGTGGACGGCATCGACGGGCGCACACACCATCTTTCCGGCATTGGTCCGGCCCGCGTCGAAGATGCCCGGATCGACAGCATCGTGGAAGTCGGCCCCGCCGACACCGCAAGCCGTCCGTCCGACCGCGCGATAGCGGCCATCGCCGAGGATGGCACCTATCGGCCGAGCCGCCATCTGGAGCAGGCGAAGTTCGAGGGCCGCGTTCCGGGCGGCGATTATGAGGGCTTCGTCGATTCTCATGTCCGGCGACTGGAGGCGTTTCGCCGCGCCGGGATCGTCGAGCGGATCGACCCCGATCAATGGCGCATCCCGGAGGATTTCGAGAGCCGCGCCGCCGCGTATGATGCAGGCCGCAACCGGCAGGCCAGCATCCGCGTCATCTCGACCTTCGATCTGGAAAAGCAGATCAGCGCGGACGGCCCGACCTGGCTTGACCGGCGGATGCTCGCCAATAACGCCTCGGATCTCGCGTCGGCCGGATTCGGCCAGCAGGTGCGCGAGGCGATGGATCAGCGCCGCGACCATCATATCGAACAGGGCGACGCCACCCGCCAGCACAACGGCCGCATCCTCTATCGGCGCAATCTACTCGTCAATCTGCGGGAACGGGAGGTGGCCCGCGTCGGTGCGGAGATCGCGCAGAGCAAAGGGCTGCCATTTCGGGCTGCTGCCGATGGCGAGACCGTCAGTGGCAAGTTCACCGGGACCACCCATCTATCGAGCGGCAAGTTCGCCATTGTCGAAAAGAGCCACGAGTTCACCCTTGTCCCATGGCGGCCGGTCATCGACCGCCAACTCGGCCGCGAGGTTGCGGGCATCGTGCAGGGCGGGGCGGTATCGTGGCGGTTGGGTAGGCAACGAGAATTGGGCCTCTGATGGTTTGCCTGACAAGATCTTTCTATCGAACACTGAAGAACGGCCCTGACCATTGGCTTGTCTCAATTAGCGATGTTGAAAGGCATGAAGAAGGTTGCCAGACAAAGCTACATCTCAGTTGTACGGGATGGATGCTGATCGGTATCACGCTTGGTAAATACTTGCCGTTTCGAGTTCTTCTTTAGCCTCGCGGACTAAGCTGACCAAGAAGTCTGCTACCACGCGCACCCGGCGTGACTGCCCCAGATCTGAATGGACGGCGAGCCAGATTTCCTGGTCGATCCCAATGTCGGCCTGTACGCAAACGAGATTATTCTGCCGTCCGAGGAAGTGTGGCAATACGGCCAAGCCGACGCTGGCGACTACCGCCGACAGTTGCGCCGATAGGGTAGTCGTCGTCAGAACAGGTGGATGGCCGCGAAGCGCTCGTTCCACCCATTGAGCGGCGGGAAGATGACCGTAAGTCTCGCACCATGTGATGAATTTGTCAGTTTCAAGCCGAGCCGCTTCCTGTCTCTGTTTGGCATAGGCCCGCGAAGCATAAAGACCGAAGCCAAGCGTGCCGAGGCGTCGGATCGTGACATTGCCGCGCTGAGGCTTGACCAGCCTGACAGCAAGATCGGCATCACGCCGATGCAGGTTGACTGTCTGGACATCAGTGACAACTTCAAGCGTCAGGTCAGGATATTGGCTCGTCAGCTTCGGTAGCGCCGGGATGATGACGTGGTTCGCAAGCGTCTCTGCCGTGGCAAGCCTCACCCGTCCAGCGATCGCAGCTTGTGCAGCCGATCCTTCGGTAAAGGCTTCGGCTGCCTGTTCCAGCGCCTCGGCACGTTCCAGCAGAGCCGCGCCATCATCAGTTAATCGATAGCCGTTTTGGTGCCGGCTGAACAGCGTCAGGCCGAGCGCGGCTTCCAGCCGCTCGATTTGGCGCGACACGGTGGCAAGACCGGTGCCGAGCTTCGTTGCCGCACCGCTCAACGATCCGCTGCGCGCAATGGCAAGGAAGACGCGCGCGTCGTCCCATCGCAGGCGGCTTCCATCACGGTTTCCGTTTTCGGAAATCAGTTTACGGTTATTGGCGGTTTTATTCATCAAAAAAGAAAACCATGTTTAGCCAGTACAAGCAAGGAGCAAAGCAATGCAGCATCGAATGCTCGGCCCTGATCTTTCGGTCTCCGCGATCGGTCTTGGGTGCATGGGAATGAGCGAGTTCTATGGGCCGCGTGACGATGTGGAATCACTTGAGGTGCTGCAACAGGCGGTCGATCTGGGCATCGACTTTCTCGACACCGCCGACATGTATGGCCCGCACCACAATGAGGAATTGATCGGGCGATTCCTTGCCGAAAGCGGTGCCAAGCTGAAGATCGCGACCAAGTTCGGCATCGTGCGCAAACCAGGCGAATACGCACGCAGCATCGACAACAGTGCCGATTACATGCGTCGTGCCTGTGAAGGATCGCTCAAGCGATTGGGAATTGAGCGGATTGACCTCTATTACGTCCATCGCATCGACCGTGAACGCCCCGTCGAAGAAACGATGGAGGGACTGGCCGCTCTGCGCCGCGAAGGTAAGATCGGTCATATCGGGCTTTGCGAAGTCAGCGCCGAGACGCTGCGCCGCGCCCATGCAGTCCATCCGGTCACAGCGGTCCAGACCGAATACTCGCTCTGGACCCGCGATGTGGAAGCCGAGATCCTGCCAACTTGCCGCGAACTGGGCATCGGCTTCGTCGCCTATTCGCCGCTTGGGCGCGGGTTCCTCACCGGAAGATTTCAAGCTGGATCGCAGTTCGAAGAAGGGGATTTTCGCGCCAGCTTGCCGCGCTTCACGCCGGATAACGCTGCGACCAACGGTGCACTGGTCGATGTCGTGCGGAGTATTGCAGACGAAAAGGAATGCACCCCGGCACAGGTGGCTTTGGCATGGCTGCTGGCCAAGGGCGACAACATCGTGCCGATCCCCGGCACCAAGCGGATCAAATATCTCGAAGAAAACGCTTCTGCCACTTCTGTAGGGCTGACTGCTGACGAACTTTCCGATTTAGAGCGCTCGATCACTGTGCTTCCCATAGTAGGGGACCGTTACACGGCGGAAGGCATGAAGGGGGTCAACATATGACTCTGGATCGACGTGCCAAGGCCCTTGCTCTTCTTGAGCAACTCGATCCTGACGCCCCAACACGAGTTGCCGCCAATCTGGACGCGCTGTCGGATGATTTCCTCGAAATCATTCTCGGCTTTTCATTCGCGGATGTCGTGTCTCGTCCTGGCATCGATCTTCGCATCCGCGAGATGCTGACTGTCGCGGCTTTGATGGCGATGGGGACGGCGCCGGGACAACTGGAGTTCCATATCCGCGCGGCCTTGAATACCGGCGTCACCCGCGAAGAGATCATCGAAATCCTTCTTCAGATAGCGGTCTATGCCGGTGTCCCTGCCTGCATGAATGGCATCTCGGCCGCCAAAAAGGCCTTCGCTTCTCAAGGCGCCTGACATTTCCGGCCCGCTCGTTCCGGGTCATCAGAGCTTCCAATTCCAAGGTTCAATTCAAATGCAAGAACAAGAAGAACACGCCTCGTGGCGAAATTGGCTGGCTGTCGGTGTTTTGGGGGTCGGATCATTTGCGATCGTCACCACGGAGCTGGCACCGATCGGCCTGCTGACTTCAATAGCAGGCGATCTCGGCGAGAGCGAAGCCAAGGTCGGCCTGATCGTTACTGGCTACGCCTGGATCGCGGCCTCTGGCGCATTAATTTCGGCAATGACATTGGGACGGATACCACGGAAGCCGCTTCTTGTGGCGCTGATGCTGGTGCTGGCATTGTCCAGCGCCGTAGCGGCCATGACCACGACCTTCCCGGCGCTTTTCGGCGCCAGAATCATTGGCGCGGTGGCTCACGGCATCTTCTGGGCGATGATCGGGACGCTCGGCGCGCAGATTGTTCCCGCCAGGCATGTCGGTGTTGCAACCTCGATCATTTTCGGCGGCGTGTCCGCAGCCAGTGTTCTGGGTGTTCCCTTGGCGGGAGTGATCGGTCACCTCGATAGCTGGCGAACAGCGTTTGGCTGTATCGCAGCACTATCTTTTGTGACCGCAGCCGCCATTGTTTTTTCGGTGCCGCCTGTCCAAGCCGCTGCGCCGGTGGGCAGCAAAGCTCTTTCCGCCATTGCCCGCGATCCGGTGTTTCTTCGAATTTACGGTGCGACGGCCTGCGCGATAACAGCGCATTTTGCTGCATTCACCTATATCGAACCATTGCTTTCGGGCACTCTGCATATGCCCGCGAATACACTGTACGCGCTCCTTCTCGCGTTCGGTGTCGCCGGTCTCCTCGGCAATGTGCTGACCGGCGTCTTCGTGGACCGCTATCTCAAAGCGCTCCTGTTGGGGGCGCTCGCGTTGATGGCGTTATGTCTGGGTGGAATTGGATTGATCGGTGCGGACGCAGGCGCAGTTGTCGCCGGTATCCTGCTGGTTGGCTGGGGGATCGGTGTTGCGGCCGTCTTCGTCGGTTTTCAGACTTGGATTCTACGCGCAGCGGGTGACGCGGCACTTCCCGCATCCGCAATATATGTCGCGATTTTCAATGCGGCGATTGGTACAGGCGCGTTGCTGGGTTCGATTGTTATTTCTTTCACCGATCTCGGCGGCCTCATGATGGTCGCAGCTGTCGCGCTCGCCGCCAGCCTCATACCCGTGACTTTCTTGTCGACGCCGGCCGGTTTGCAGCCGCCGAGAGAATAGGCTTGCCGCATTAGAGTTGCGTCACGGATACCGAAATAAAATTCCCGGAGAATACGTATGGATACTGTAGTCCTCATGACCGGCGTCGGGGGTGTCGAAAAGCTGGAGATTTCACAAATCTCGTCGAAACAGCCAGGGCCTGGCATGGCGCGGATCAGAAACCTCGCTATCGGCGTAAACTTCATCGACATCTATCACCGGACTGGCCTTTATCCCCTCTCTTTACCTGCCACCCTCGGCGTTGAGGGTGCCGGAGTGGTGGAAGCCTTGGGCGAAGGCGTCACTGGATTTTCAATCGGGGATCGCGTTGCCTATGCCGGTGCGCCGGTCGGTGCTTATGCAACGGCGCGCTCTTTGCCGGTCGCACGGCTCATCAAACTGCCGGACGGTATAGAGTTTCGCAGCGCAGCGGCGTCGATGCTCAAAGGGCTGACTGCCCATATGCTGCTGACCCGCACCTATGCCGTTGAGCGAGGGACTACCTTGCTTGTGCACGGAGCCGCTGGCGGCCTGGGTTCGATCCTCGTGCGCTGGGCGAAGCATCTCGGAGCCACGGTCATCGGCACGGCAGGGTCGGAAGCAAAGGCCGACATCGCGCGATCCTACGGTGCGGATCATATCATCGTCGGACGAAATGCTGATCTTGTGTCCGAGGTCGGATCGCTGACCCACGGCGTTGGTGTAGATTTTACCGTCGACGGGATCGGTGGTGATACGCTGCTTAAAAGCCTGGCTTGCACCCGGCGCTTCGGAACGGTCGCAAGCATCGGTCAGGCAGCCGGACCTATTCCGTCACTTGCGGTAGAGGATATCGGTCCCATCCGTTCGTTGTCGCTCGCCCGGCCAAGTGTGATGGCTTATGCCGCCGACCTGCCAGCCTATCATCATGCAGCCGAAGCTTTGCTCGAAATGATGCAGAAAGGCGTCTGCACCGAGATTGGCGGCGAGTATCCTCTGGCCGACGCGGCGCAGGCTCAATCCGATCTTGAAGCCGGTCGCACGACCGGAAGCCTCTTGCTGATACCGTAGGCTCCTCCATGCGTAGGCGGAGGAGCAACATTTCAGAAAGCGCAGAGCTGAGAAGTGCTATTCTTGGCGTTCGCGTTCCGATGGTCGCTTTGGTCCAGGCGCTCGCGGTCGCAGAGTATCTCAGCTTCCACCGTGCAGCGCAGGCGCTCGGCACCAGCCAGTCAAGCGTCAGCTCACGGATAAAGGCGCTGGAGGAAGATTTGGGCGTCGTCCTCTTCGACCGTAACACGCGCGGCGTCCGCGTGACCGAAGCTGGCCGACGTTTCGTCGATCATGTCGAGGACGCGATGGGCATCCTCGACCGCGCCATCAAGACGGCGGGGATGCAAGCGTGCGGAAAGGAAAGCATGCTTCGCATCGGCATCCACGCCCTCACGCCGGGCTGCTTTCTAGACCGACTGCTGGAGCGGTTCCATACCAAGAATCCCGGCGTTCAACTGCATATCACCGAGGGCACGGCGCGCGATGGGCAAAACATGGTGCGAGAAAGCAGGCTTGATGTTGCCTTTATGGCCTGCACCCACCAAATCCCGGATCTCAATTCCCGCGTCATCTGGCGGGATCGGTTGATGGTGGCGCTGCCGGTGAAGCATCCCTTGGCAGCACAATCGGATGTGGAGTGGCAGCAGCTTGCGAGCGAAACCTTCCTTGTTCGCCATGGTGGGACCGGTCCACAGGTTCATGACCTTATTGTGCTTCGCTCGGCCGGGAAATGGCCAACGCCTACGATCCGCCGCGTCGATACTGGCCGCAGCGCACTGTTGTCGGTGATTGCTTCCGGGCATGGTGTCTCGCTTTTTGTTGAGGAAACCGCGGCGGCGTGCACGCCAAATCTGATTTTCCTTCCAGTGGTTGACGAACCCGAAGCCATCCCATTTTCGGCCATCTGGTCGCCCCACAACCGAGATCCCGCACTATTGAATTTACTCACGCTGGCGACACAGATGGGCCGCACAAAGCCGAAGTTTCATTCGCGATAGTCCACCGTGAACGGTGCCGGAATTGTGCCGCCGTCACTCATCCGATTTGCCGCCGATAGTATTCGGCAGCCCTATGGCCACACCTTGGCTGTTGCACTTCCCGAAAACGCCATTCTCTGATCGGCTCCGTCTCTTTTGCCGATTGGAGTCTATATGCGTGGAGGGCGAATACTCTGGGGCCAGATCATTGTCGTGTTCACCATCGTCGTTGTGATGGTCTGGGCTGCAACGCAATGGGTGGCTTTCCGGCTCGGCTTCCAGCCACAGCTCGGCAATCCCTGGTTCGATATTGCCGGATGGCCGTTCTATTATCCACCGGCCTTCTTCTGGTGGTGGTTTTCCTATGACGCCTATGCGCCCGGCATCTTTACCGAAGGCGCGTTCATCGCCACGTCCGGGGCTGTTCTTGCCATAGCCGCCGCCTTTCTCCTGTCGATCATCCGGGCACGGGAAGCGCGCAATGTCGCCACCTACGGTTCGGCGCGATGGGCCGAGGATAGAGAGATCCATGCTGCCGGATTGCTTGGTCCTGATGGCGTGGTGTTGGGACGGCACAGCAAGGACTATCTGCGTCATGACGGCTCCGAGCATGTGCTGTGCTTCGCGCCAACCCGATCCGGCAAGGGAGTCGGTCTTGTTGTGCCAACGCTGCTGACCTGGCCGGGAAGCTGCATTGTCCATGACATCAAGGGCGAGAACTGGAATCTGACCGCAGGCTTCAGGACCAATCATGGCCGCGTCCTGCTGTTCGATCCGACCAATGTGCATTCTGCGGCCTACAACCCGCTTCTGGAAGTGCGGCAGGGGGAATGGGAAGTCCGTGATGTGCAGAACATTGCGGACATTCTCGTTGATCCCGAAGGCAGTCTCGACAAACGTAACCATTGGGAAAAGACCAGCCATTCGCTGCTGGTCGGCGCCATCCTGCATGTTCTCTATGCCGAGAAGGACAAGACGCTGGCCGGCGTCGCGAGTTTTCTGTCCGATCCCCGCCGTCCGGTCGAGGCAACCTTGCGCGCCATGATGGACACGCCGCATCTGGGCGAAGCCGGTGTGCATCCCGTCATTGCCTCATCTGCGCGGGAGCTTCTAAATAAATCGGAAAACGAACGGTCAGGCGTGCTGAGCACCGCGATGTCGTTTCTCGGTCTTTACCGAGATCCGGTTGTGGCCCGCGTGACGGCGCGCTGCGATTGGCGCATCGCCGATCTGGTCGGCGCAAAAGAACCCGTCAGCCTCTATCTCGTCGTACCACCCTCGGACATCAACCGCACCAAGCCGCTGATCCGCCTCATCCTCAATCAGGTCGGTCGGCGGCTGACTGAAGAACTGGAAACGTCCGGTAAGCGGCATCGCCTCCTGTTGATGCTCGATGAGTTCCCGGCACTCGGACGGCTCGATTTCTTTGAATCGGCGCTCGCCTTCATGGCCGGTTACGGTCTGAAAGCCTTTCTGATCGCCCAATCGCTCAACCAGATCGAGCGCGCCTATGGGCAAAACAATGCCATTCTAGACAACTGCCATGTGCGCGTGGCCTTCGCGGCCAACGATGAACGCACCGCCAAGCGGATCAGCGATGCGCTTGGCACGGCAACCGAAATGCGCGATTCCACGAACTATGCGGGCCATCGCCTCGCGCCGTGGCTGGGGCACCTTATGGTGTCGCGGCAGGAAACGGCTCGCCCACTGCTGACGCCCGGCGAAATCATGCAGCTTCCGCCCACCGACGAGATCGTCATGGTGGCGGGCGTGCCGCCGATCCGTGCTGCCAAGGCGCGCTACTATGCTGATGCGCGGTTCCAGGAGCGGGTGATGTCGCCGCCCGATCTGCGCAAACAGCCTGTGAAAATCAGCACATCGGCGCCAGATGACTGGACGAACCGCATTGCCGCGGTCGCCAGTGGCAATGGGCCCGCCTCAGATAAATCCGATGACGATACTGCCAATGCAGGTATCCGCCGTGAACCGGAACTGCCCGAGCATGAGGAAATCATCCCGCCACCTCTGCCACCATCGCAGGAGTTCGATTTCCTCGATGATGAGCCGGACGTCGATGCCGCCAAGGCCCGTGCCATGCGCCAGCGTATGCGCATGGTCGCACGGCAGGCATCGCTTGACCCCAATGACGGCATCGAATTGTGAGAGCGAAAACAGGCATGACGACGCGCACCCGCATGAATGTCTATTTCGATCCCGCTCTGCTGAAACAGGTGGAAGCGCTGGCCTTGCGCCGCAATGTCTCGAAATCCGCAGTGATTGAGGCCGCGGTAGCATCCTTCATGTCCGGCGATACGACCGAGCGGCTGGAAGCCGCCATGTCTCGCCGCCTCGACAAACTCGGTCGCCAGTTCGAGATGCTTGACGAAGATGTCGCCGTGCTGGGCGAAACCCTTTCTCTATTTGTACAATTCTGGCTGACCCTCACGCCGCCGCTGCCCGACAGTGCAAAACAATCTGCGCGCATCAAGGGAAACGAGCGCTTTGAGGGCTTCATGCAGTCCCTTGGTAAGCGTCTCGCTACCGGTGACAGGTTCCTCAAAGAAATATCGCACGACATGGCTGCACTACGCGACACCCCATCGGGGGCTAAAACGGAAGGTGATGGCGATGGGATCTAGGATTGCAACCCGTCCTATTCACCGCCAGGCCCCGTCGATGACCGCACGCGCGTAAACATCTGTTGAAACAGCCCAAAATCAGGTTCTTTTAATCGACCCCGATCCGGGGTCCGTCTGTTGCGCGCCCCGTCATTAACGGGGCCGCCATGACTGCATCACATCGAAAGCCGGAAACGATTGCCCGTGGCGCGCGGATGCTACGCACCGCGCTTGGGGCATCCATCGCCCGGTTTCTGGAAGATCCCGGTGTGGTGGAGGTGATGCTGAACCCGGATGGCCGCATCTGGGTGGATCGGCTGTCCGAAGGGTTGGCCGATACGGGGGAGAAGCTGTCCGCGGCCGATGGCGAGCGGATCGTGCGTCTCGTCGCACATCATGTCGGCGCCGAGGTTCATGCCCGCAATCCGCGTGTGTCGGCTGAACTGCCCGAGACCGGCGAACGGTTCGAGGGTCTGCTGCCGCCGGTGGTCGCAGCACCCGCTTTCGCCATACGCAAGCCTGCCGTCGCGGTGTTCACGCTCGACGAATATGTAAACGCTGGGATCATGACCAGTGCTCAGGCCGAGGTGCTGCGCCTGAACGTCGCCACACGCGCCAACATCCTCGTCGCAGGCGGCACCTCTACCGGCAAAACCACACTGACCAATGCGCTGCTGGCTGAGGTGGCGAAGACCTCGGATCGCGTGGTCATCATCGAAGACACGCGCGAACTGCAATGTGCCGCGCCCAATCTCGTGGCCATGCGGACAAAGGATGGCGTTGCCACGCTCTCCGATCTGGTGCGCTCGTCGCTACGCCTTCGCCCTGATCGCATTCCGGTCGGGGAGGTCCGCGGTTCCGAAGCCCTCGATCTCCTCAAAGCCTGGGGGACGGGACATCCCGGCGGCATCGGCACCATCCATGCCGGTTCAGGCATCGGTGCCCTGCGCCGCCTCGAGCAGCTCATCCAGGAAGCTGTCATCACCGTCCCGCGCGCGCTGATCGCCGAGACCATCGACCTTGTTGCTGTCCTTGCCGGACGCGGATCTTCCCGCCGCCTGGTCGAACTCGCCCGCGTTGATGGGCTGGGACCAGACGGCGACTACCGCATCACGCATCCCATCACTTCGGCAACCACCTCAAAAGGAGACCCTTCATGATCCGCACGATTTCGCGCGGCTGCCGCATCATGGCAACCGCCGCTGCCACTGTTTCCATCAGTCTGATGCTGGCGCCTGCCGCACACGCCTCCGGCTCCTCCATGCCCTGGGAGGCACCGCTTCAGTCGATCCTCCAGTCGATCGAGGGTCCTGTCGCCAAGATCATCGCCGTCATCGTCATCATCGCCACCGGCCTGGCGTTGGCCTTTGGCGATACCTCCGGCGGCTTCCGCCGCCTGATTCAGATCGTCTTCGGCCTGTCCATCGCTTTCGCCGCGTCGAGCTTCTTCCTGTCGTTCTTCTCGTTCGGCGGCGGGGCGCTCATCTGATGGCGGGCGGGTTTGAACAGCTCGATACGGTGCCGGGCTTCTCCATCTCGGTTCACCGGGCGCTGACCGAGCATATCCTGCTCGGCGGCGCTCCGCGCTCCATCGCTATTGTGAACGGCACGCTGGCCGGGGCCGTCGGCCTCGGCCTTCGTCTCTGGCTGGTTGGCATCGCCATCTGGGCGGTCGGTCACTTCCTCGCGGTATGGGCAGCCAAACGCGATCCGCTCTTCGTCGAAGTCGGGCGCAGACATCTGCGCATCCCCGGTCATCTGTCGGTGTGAGGGCGCGAGCATGATGAACCTCACCGAATATCGCCGCACCTCCGCTCGGCTTTCCGACTATCTGCCATGGGCAGCCCTGGTAGGCCCCGGCGTTGTGCTGAACAAGGATGGCAGCCTCCAGAGGACAGCGAAGTTTCGCGGGCCGGATCTGGATTCTGCTGTGGCTGCCGAACTGGTCGCGGTTGCCGGTCGCATCAACAACGCCGTGCGCCGTCTTGGCTCCGGCTGGTCGATTTTCGTCGAGGCGCAGCGTTCCGAGGCCGCGACCTATCCCGACAGCCGTTTTCCAGATGCGGCTTCCGCACTGGTCGATGCCGAGCGCAAGGCCGGGTTCGAGGAGGCGGGCACGCATTTCGTGTCGGGCTATTTCCTGACCTTCCTATGGCTGCCGCCCGCCGAGGACGCCGCCCGCGCCGAAACCTGGCTCTATGAAGGTCGCGAACAATCCGGCGTCAATCCGCATGAGCTGATGCGCGGCTTCATCGACCGCACGGACCGCGTGCTGGCGCTGCTCGATGGCTTCATGCCGGAATGCCGCTGGCTGGATGACGCTGCCACGCTAACATACCTCCATTCGTCGATTTCCACGAAGCGTCATCGCGTGCGCGTGCCCGAAGTGCCCATGCACCTCGATGCGCTGCTGGCCGACCAGCCCCTGACCGGCGGACTGGAGCCGCGCCTTGGTGACGCGCATCTGCGCGTCCTGACCATCATCGGTTTCCCGACCGCGACGACGCCTGGCCTGCTCGATGAGATGAACCGGCTCGCGTTCCCGTATCGCTGGTCAACCCGCGCCATCCTGATGGACAAGACGGACGCGACGAAGCTGCTGACCAAAATCCGCCGTCAATGGTTCGCCAAGCGGAAGAGCATCGCCGCGATCCTCAAGGAGGTGATGACCAACGAACAATCCGCCTTGGTGGACACCGATGCGTCCAACAAGGCGCTCGACGCCGACATGGCCTTGCAGAAACTCGGCGCTGATGTCGCGGGTATGGCCTATGTCACAGCGACCGTCACCGTCTGGGACATTGATCCGCGTATCGCGGACGAGAAGCTACGCCTGGTCGAGAAGATCATTCAGGGCCGTGATTTCACGGCCATGCCCGAAACCGTCAATGCCGTCGATGCCTGGCTCGGCTCGATCCCCGGACATGCCTACGCCAATGTCCGGCAGCCCCCAATCTCGACGCTCAACCTTGCTCATATGATCCCGCTTTCGGCCGTGTGGGCGGGGCCGGAACGGAACGAACACCTCGGAGCGCCCCCCTTGCTGTATGGCAAGACCGAAGGTTCGACGCCGTTCCGGCTTTCCCTTCATGTCGGCGACGTGGGCCATACCCTCGTCGTCGGCCCGACCGGCGCGGGCAAGTCCGTGTTGCTGGCGCTGATGGCGCTGCAATTCCGCCGCTATGAACGCAGCCAGATCTTCGCCTTCGATTTCGGAGGATCGATCCGCGCATCCGCGCTCGCCATGGGTGGCGACTGGCATGACCTCGGCGGCGGGTTGACCGAGGGATCGGAGGTTTCCGTCTCCCTGCAACCGCTCGCACAAATTGATGACGCTTATGAGCGGTCATGGGCCGCTGACTGGATCGCTGCGATCCTGATGCGTGAAGGCATGACCATCACGCCGGAGGTGAAAGAGCATATCTGGACGGCGCTGACCTCGCTGGCATCCGCCCCCGTCAGCGAGCGCACCATCACCGGCCTTGCGGTCTTGCTGCAATCCAATGATCTGAAACAGGCATTGCGGCCTTACTGCATTGGCGGGGCTTATGGCCGGTTGCTCGACGCCGAAACCGAACAACTCGGCTCAGCGGATGTGCAGGCGTTCGAGATCGAGGGACTGGTCGGAACTGGCGCGGCCCCGGCCGTGCTCGCCTACCTGTTCCATCGCATCGGCGACCGGCTCGACGGTCGGCCGACGCTGCTTATCATCGACGAAGGCTGGTTGGCGCTGGATGACGAAGGCTTCGCCAACCAGCTCCGCGAATGGCTGAAGACGCTCAGGAAGAAGAACGCCAGCGTCATCTTTGCCACGCAGTCTCTCTCGGACATTGACGGCAGCAACATCGCGCCTGCCATCATCGAAAGCTGCCCGACACGGCTGCTGCTGCCGAACGAACGCGCGATCGAGCCACAGATCACCGCAATCTATCGGCGGTTCGGGCTGAACGACCGGCAGATTGAGATCCTCGCACGGGCCACGCCCAAACGGGATTATTACTGCCAGTCGCGCCGCGGCAATCGGCTGTTCGAGCTGGGTCTTTCCGAAGTCGGCCTCGCGCTCTGCGCCGCGTCATCCAAAACCGATCAGACCCGCATCGCCGATCTTGTCGCCGAGCATGGGCAGGAGGGCTTCCTCGCCGCCTGGCTGCGCGAGCGCGGCGTCGAATGGGCGGCGGAGCTGATCCCCGATCTCACCAATCTCATCCCTCAGACCGAAAAGGAGTCCTGACCATGACTATCCGTCTTTCCCGTTCGCGGGCCATGCTCATGGCGGCAACACTGCTTGCCGCGCCACTTGCGCTCTCGCCCATGCTGACCAGTCCGGCCCATGCGCAATTCGGTTTCGGCCGCATCGTCTATGACCCGACCAACTATGCGCAGAACCTGCTCACGGCCGCGCGCACGCTGGAGCAGATCAACAATCAGATCACCTCGCTTCAGAACGAAGCGCAGATGCTCATCAATCAGGCGCGTAACCTGACCAGCCTGCCATATTCATCGCTCCAGACCTTGCAGCAGAACGTCCAGCGCACGCAGCAGCTTCTGGCCCAGGCACAAAACATCGCCTTCGACGTGCAGAACGTCGATCAGATGTTCAGCCAAAAATACGGCAATGTCCCGCTGTCGGCGACCGACACCCAGCTTGTCGAAGATGCCCGTTCGCGCTGGCAGAACACAGTTGGCGGTTTGCAGGATGCCATGCGCGTGCAGGCCGGCGTGGTCGGCAACATCGACACCAACCGCGCCGAGATGTCGGCCTTGGTCGGCCAGAGCCAGAACGCCACCGGCGCCTTGCAGGCCACGCAGGCGGGCAATCAGCTTCTCGCCCTCCAGTCGCAGCAGCTTTCCGACCTGATCGCGCTGATGTCGGCCAATGGTCGCTCGGAAGCGCTGATCGAGGCCGAGCGCGCCACCGCCGCCGAACAGGGCCGCGTGCAGCGTGAACGCTTCCTGACGCCGGGATCGGGCTACCAGCCCGGCAATGCCCGGATGTTCGGCAACGGCAACAACTGACCGGACAGGAGGGGCGCGACATGGACGGCAAGATGCTGGCCCGGCTGGGCGCGATCATATTCGCGGCTATCGCCATCACTGCCACGGTGATCGAAATGACCCGCGAGGATGAACCGGCGCATCACCGTCCGGCTCCATCGCTTCAGCCCTCTGCCGATCCGCTGCGCCAGAGCCTGCGCCGTTGCCAGCAATTAGGCGAGGCCGCCGTGAGTGATGCCGGGTGCCTCGCCACCTGGGCCGAGAACCGCGATCGCTTTCTCGGCCGGACGCCGGTGCCCGCCGCCCCGCATCAGAACGGGGGAGAGTGAACCATGGGCGGCACCGGCGTCATCGACAATTTCCTGGGCGTATTCACCGGCTATATCGACAGTGGCTTCGGTCTGCTTGGAGGTGAAGTCGCCTTCATCGCTACCACGCTGATCGTCATCGACGTAACGCTGGCGGCGCTGTTCTGGAGCTGGGGCGCAGATGACGACATCATCGCCCGGCTGGTCAAGAAAACGCTGTTCGTCGGTGTCTTCGCTTATCTGATCAGCAACTGGAACAATCTCGCCCAGATCATCTTCGACAGTTTTGCCGGTCTGGGCCTGAAGGGATCAGGCACCGGCTTCTCCGCCGCCGATCTGCTTCGTCCCGGCAAGGTGGCGCAGACCGGCCTTGATGCTGGGCGCCCGCTGCTCGAATCCATTTCTGACATGATGGGCTACTGGTCGTTCTTCGAGAACTTCATCCAGATCGCCTGCCTGATGTTCGCCTGGGTGCTGGTGCTTCTCGCCTTCTTCATTCTCGCCGTGCAGCTCTTCGTCACGCTGATCGAGTTCAAGCTGACGACACTGGCCGGCTTTGTGCTGATCCCATTCGGACTATTCGGCAAGACCGCCTTCATGGCCGAGCGCGTTCTCGGCAATGTCGTTTCCTCTGGCATCAAGGTGCTGGTCCTGGCTGTCATTATCGGTATCGGCTCGACGCTGTTCAGCCAATTCACCGCAGGCTTCGGTGGCGTAACGCCGACCATCGACGACGCCATGGCGATCGTGCTGGCCGCACTTTCTCTTCTCGGCCTAGGCATATTCGGTCCCGGCATCGCTTCCGGTCTGGTGTCTGGAGGCCCGCAGCTTGGCGCAGGTGCTGCCGTTGGAACCGGCCTTGCCGCAGGTGGCATGATGCTGGCCGGAGGTGCCGCCGCTGGCATGGCCGCGAAGGGAGGAGCCGCAGCGCTCTCTGGTGGGGCGGCTGCCGCGCGGGGTGGTGCCGCCGCCGCAGGTGCGGCGAGCGCCGCCTATAGTGTCGGTTCGCTTGGCCAGTCCGGCGCTGCCGGTGTCGCCTCCGGTCTGGGCGGTGTTGCCCGTGCCGCAGGCTCTGCCGCCGCATCGCCCTTGAAGCGCGCCACTTCCAAAGCCTCCGAAAGCGTCAAGTCCAGCTTTTCCGATGGAGCGCGTGCCGGCTTCGGCGTCACCGGTGGCTCCTCGACGGCTGGAACAGTCGGAGGCGCCAGCGAGGCCGCGAGCGCTGCCCCATCACCCGCCGCGAAGGCCGGCGGCTCTCCGGCATGGGCAAAGCAGATGCAGCGCAAACAGACACTCAGTCACGGCACGTCGATGGCCGCCCATGCCGTGCGCGCCGGCGACAGCCATGGCGGCGGCTCCTCCATCAATCTTTCTGAAAGTGACCGCTCATGAACATCTTCAAACGTCCAGCTGCCCATTACGGCAAATCGCCCGAACCCGAGACGCCCTATCAGAAAGCTGCCCAGGCCTGGGACGAACGTATCGGTTCGGCCCGCGTGCAGGCAGAGAACTGGCGCATCATGGCCTTCGGCTCGCTGATCCTCTCGGCCGGTTTCGCCTCGGCCCTGGTCTGGCAATCGGCGCGCGGGACGGTCGTGCCCTGGGTGGTGCAGGTCGATAACCTCGGCCAGTCGCAGACCGTCGCGCCCGCCGTGGCTGACTATCGCCCGACCGATCCGCAGATCGCATTCCATCTCGGCCGCTTCATCGAGCAGACGCGCTCGATCCCGGCGGATGCCATCATCGTGCGGCAGAACTGGCTGCGCGCCTATGAGTTCACCACGGATCGGGGCGCGGCAACCCTCAATGATTATGCCCGTGCCAATGACCCGTTCACCAAGGTCGGCAAGCAACAGATTGCGGTCGAGGTGTCCAGCGTCATCCGCGCCTCGAATGACAGCTTCCGTGTCGCCTGGACCGAGCGCCACTACGAAAACGGCCAGCTTTCCACCACCGAACGCTGGACCGCGATCCTGACCATCGTAATCCAGACGCCGCGCGATGCTGAACGCCTGCGCGCCAATCCACTCGGCATCTACGTCAATGCAATTTCATGGTCGCGGGAGATGAGCCAATGACCCGCATGATGGTTCGTAATTCCGGCTTGCCGGTTTTCCGTAAACCCGCTTTGGCGGCTTTGTTGCTGTCAGCGACAATGCTGGCCGGTTGCGCCACCAACAAAGCGCCGCAGTTCAGCTATGACGCCGACGTGCCATCGCTTCCTGTCGTGCCGACAGCCGTCACCGATGACCGACCCCGGCCTTTGCACACGCCGCCGGCATGGACTGTGGCGCGCGGCGGAACCGCTGCCGGAACACCGACTGGCCGCGTCGAGAACGCCAATGCCGCTGCCCGGGTCGAACCGCGGCGTGAGGGCTATTACAACGCCATCCAGATCTACCCCTGGTCGGAAGGGGCGCTGTTTCAGGTCTATGCCGCACCGGGACAGATCACGACAATCGCGCTTGAACCGGGCGAAAGCCTGACCGGCGCGGGACCGATTGCAGCAGGCGACACCGCCCGATGGATCATTGGTGATACCGAAAGCGGATCGGGTACGAGCCGCCGCGTCCATATCCTCGTCAAACCGACCCGTGAGGATATTTCCACCAATCTTGTCATCAGCACGGATCGCCGCGTCTATCTCATCGAGCTTCGCGCCCGCGCGGCACTCTATATGCCTGCTGTGGCCTGGGCCTATCCCGCGCTGCCTGCCGGTCAGCGCGTGACCGTTCCGGCAGCCCCCATCATCCCCGTCGAGACGGCACGCAACTATCGCTATGGACTGACTGGAGATACGCCACCATGGCGGCCCATCTCCGTCTTCGACGATGGCCGCCGTGTCTATGTCGTCTTCCCGCGCGGCATCGTGCAGGGCGAGATGCCCCCGATCTTCGTCATAGGCTCAGAGGGCGAAACGCAGATCGTCAACAGCCGCATTCACCAGAACATCCTGATCGTGGATCGCCTGTTCGGGGCTGCCGAGCTGCGCCTTGGCAGCGGCGATCGCCAGCAGACCGTCAGGATTGTCCGCGTTGAACAAAGGCAGGTGATCCAGCCCGCAAGGACCGGGGAGAAGCCGTCATGAGCGAAGAGACGACCACCAACGCAGCCCCGATGCGTCTTCGCGCCGAGCCGCCGCACGTCACCCGCCTGTCACGCAAGATGCTGGCCGGTGTGGGCGCCGTCGCACTCCTCGGCGTTGGTGGCGCATTGATCTATGCACTCCAGACCCGCGACATGAGTGGAAATGGCGAGGAACTCTATTCAACCGAGAACCGCCCTACAGCGGACGGGCTGGCCGGTTTGCCGCGCGATTATACCGGCCCCGTCCTGGGGCCAGCTTTACCGGGAGACCTTGGCGGCCCGATCCTCGACGCCCAGAACAGGGGGCAACCCGTTACGCCGCCCGCGATCGCAGCACCGGCCCGTGATCCCGCCGAGGAGCGCCGTTTGGCCGAGGAAGAAGCCGCACGTCTTAGCACCGTGTTCTTTCAGTCGGTCCAAAGGACTGCGACGACACCTGGCTCCAATATGCCGGGCCTTGCGAGTCTTGACCTTGGCGGTCAGCCCGCCACGCAGGACCGGCACACGGCATTTCTCAATGGTCCGGTGGATCGCCAGACCGTTGCCATGGATCGGATCATGGCGCCAGCGTCGCCCTATATCCTTCAGGCAGGAGCCGTAATCCCGGCGGCGATGATAACCGGCATCCGTTCGGACCTTCCCGGCCAGATCACCGCGCAGGTCACGGAGAATGTCTATGATAGCCCAACCGGCGCGCTGCTCCTGATCCCGCAAGGAACGCGCATCATCGGCCAGTACGATGCCGGTGTGCAGTTCGGCCAGCGCCGTGTGCTGCTGGTCTGGAATCGCCTGATCCTGCCCAATGGCCGCTCGATCGTGCTGGAGCGCCAGCCCGGCGCTGACGCTTCCGGATATGCCGGTCTGGAAGATGGCGTCGATTACCACTGGTGGGACCTGATGAAGGCCGCGGGCCTGTCCACGCTGCTTGGCATCGGTATGGAGCTGGCGACCGACGACGAAGACCGCCTGATCCGCGCCATCCGCGACGGGGCGCAGGACACCATCAATCAGGCCGGACAGCAGATCGTCCAGCGCCAGTTGCAAGTTGCCCCAACGCTGACCATCCGGCCTGGCTATCCGGTCAGGGTCATCGTCACCCGCGATCTCGTACTCGAACCATTCAGGAACTGACTATGGCAAAGCTGAAACTCGGACCGCTTGTTGAGGACAAGCCTGTGAAAATGACGGTGGAACTGCCCGGTTCGCTCCACCGTGATCTGATCGCCTATGCTGAGGTGCTGGCCCGCGAAAGTGGCCAGTCCGCTACCGATCCCGTCAGGCTCATCGTGCCGATGCTGGAGCGTTTCATCGCCACCGATCGTGGCTTCGCGAAGGCTCGGCGAGCCGGGCGCTGAAACGATCATTGGCCTGTCAGAAAATGCTATTGGTGGTTTCAGATCGAGAATAATCGCTGGTAGGTAGCCTCGTCAGGGTCTGCCGTTTCTTCAGTGCTGGTCCTTCACGAGTGCCTGTTTAAGACCGCAATGTCATCGTGATGCGCTCGAACCTGCGCTGGTGCAGCGACGAATTCGATGTCAGCTGTTGGAAGGCGATGTCGTCTGTGGCGTCTTCCTTATCGACGTCTATAACCGCAAGATCATCACCTGGCGCGCCGTGATGAATGCCGAAATCAGCAGCTCGGATATCCGCGATCTGCTGTTCGAAGCCATAGAACGGCGGTTCTCTGCCCTGCGCGCCAGTGGTCATCGAGGTTCTCACAGATACATCACCAGGGACACGCAGATCTTCGACCGCCAGCTTGGGCTGAAGCCATGCTTCGCACCGGTTGGTAGCCCGCAGAGCAGCAGCATGTCGGAGGACTTCGTCAAAACCCTGAAGCCTGACTATTTCCAAGTCACGCCGTTGACTGACGCCCCCACAGTCCTCGGATCGATTGGAACCTGTGCCGCGGATTACAACGACAACGACCCGCACTCAGGGCTGAAGGTGCGCTCGCCCCGCGAGTTCATCGCAGCTTAAACCGTAACCGTGTGAGTGTGTGGTAAGCGGGTAGGCCACCCCACGTAGCGGATTTTCGGTTTGAGGCTCATTTTCCTCGTGAATCACGAGGAGAGTCATATGAGCGACAGGGTGAGTCAGGTCCGAACGTTCGAGGTTTTGACGGCGACGGCGGTGTCGCCGCGTCGGCCGCCGCGTCATTGGTCGGACGATGAGAAGGCGCGGCTGGTTGCGGAGGCGTTTTCGCCGGGAAGCACGGTGGTAGAGGTCGCCCGCGCTTATGAGCTGGATGTGTCGCAACTCTATGCGTGGCGGCGGAAGGCGTTGTCGTCGGGGGCGGTCGCGCCGTTGGCAGTGCCCTTGGGCGGGCGTGGCGGCTCGCCGAACGATCCGGTGAAGTTCACGCGATTTGATGCGGGTTCCGGCGCGCCGGTGGAGATCGTGCTGTGCGATGCTGTCGTGCGCGTCGGCGGCGATATCGATCCTGACCAGTTGGCGGGGATCATCCGCGCGGTGCGCCAGGCATGATCGCGTCGGGTGTTGTGGTTTACGTATCGGCGCAGCCGGTGGACTTCCGTAAAGGGGCAGCGTCCCTGATGGCGCTGGTGAGGGATAGCGGCCTCGACCCGTTCTCAGGTGCTCTGCATGTGTCCGGTCGAAACGGGCGGACCGTATTCGCATCGTGTGGTGGGATGGCAGCGGGGTCTGCCTCTATGCGAAAGTTCTGGAGGAAAACAGCTTCTGCTGGCCGGGCATATCGGCTGCTCGGCTGCGTCTGGACCATTCGCAACTCATGGCGCTTCTGGCAGGTCTCGATTGGAAGAGGATCCGACCCGCGCGGATCAAACGCCCGCAGTTGACGGGGTGAACATGCCTGCCGGATTGGGCGCTAAAATCGGCTGAACCCATTGGAAAACAGGGCGTTTTGTGCTCTATTCCATGCATGGTTTTGCCCGTTGCCGAACTGCCGGACGATGTTGATGCGCTGAAGGCGATGATCCAGGCAATGGCGCGCGAACATGCCGAAATCGCCCGCGGGAATGCAGCCCGATTGGATGCTGCGATGGCAGAGGTCGCCCGTCTGAAGACGGTGGAGGCGGCAGCCAATGAGCGGATCGCCAACCTGACGACGATCATGAACGTCCTGCAACGCACGCAGCATGGCACCCGGTCGGAGCGGCTGCGGCTTGCCGTGGATGACGAGCAGGTATCCTTTGCCTTCGAGGAGGTCGAGACGGGTCTTGCGGCGATCCAGAGCGAACTTGACCGCGCGAGCGGCGACAAGACGAAGCGTGCGCCGCGTCCGCGCAAGGGCTTTGCCGCGCATCTCGAACGCATCGAGGAGGTGATCGAGCCGGAAATCCCGGCCGAATATGCGGCCCTGGAGAAAGTTCTAATCGGCGAGGCTCGGTCCGAGCGCCTGGATGTCGTGCCGCCGAAGTTCCGGGTCATCGTGACGCGCCGCCCCAAATATGCCTTCCGGGGCCATGACGGCGTGATCCAGGCGCTGGCGCCAGCGCACATCATCGAAAGCGGCCTGCCGACGGAGCGGCTGCTCGCCTATATCGCCGTCTCCAAATATGCCGACGGTCTTCCGCTCTACCGGCAGGAGGCGATCTACCTGCGCGACGGCGTCGAGCTCAGCCGGAACCTGATGGCGCAATGGATGGGGCATCTGGGCTTCGAGCTTCAGATATGCGCCGATTATATCCTGGAGCGGGTCAAGGAGGGCGAAAGGATCTTTGCCGACGAAACGACCTTGCCCACCCTTGTCCCCGGCTCCGGGAAGGCCATGAAGGCCTGGCTCTGGGCTTACGCACGCGATGATCGGCCCTATGGCGGAACCTGCCCGCCGATGGTGGCCTATCGCTTCGAGGACAGCCGAGGCGGCGAGTGCGTGGCACGTCATCTCGCAGGGTTCAACGGTATCCTTCAGGTCGATGGATATGGCGCCTATACGAGCCTTGCCAAAGCGCGCGCCAAGGCTGGCAGCAATGACACGATCCAGCTTGCCGGGTGCTGGGCGCATCTGAGGAGAAAGTTCTACGACCTGCACATCGCCGGGGTATCACAGGCCGCGACGGATACGATCGTCACCATGAGTGCGCTGTGGAAGATCGAGGATGAGGTTCGCGGCCAGAATGCCGAGACCAGGGCGGCGCTGCGGCAGGAAAGGGCCACGCCCATTGTCACCGGCCTCTTCGACCTGTGGGAGAGCGAACTGTGTAAAGTCTCCGGCAAATCCAAAACCGCCGAGGCGATCCGCTATGGGCTCACCCGGCGCGAGGCGCTGGAGCGGTTCCTGGCCGATGGTCGCATCGAGATCGACTCCAACATTGTCGAGCGCGCAATCAGGCCCCAGACGATCACGAGGAAGAACAGTCTGTTCGCCGGAAGCGAGGGCGGTGGACGAACCTGGGCAACACTTGCCACGCTTCTTCAGACCTGCAAGATGAATGACGTCGATCCGCTTGCCTGGCTGGCTCAGACCCTAAGCCGCATCGCTCAAAGCTGGCCGGCCGCCGACATCGAAGCCCTGATGCCTTGGAACTTCACGCCCGATGCCATCGGCTGACCGCTTACAGTGTGTGGTGAAACGGGGAAATACCACACCCACCTTGTGACTCACTTCACGTTTTCCTTGCTGAATGTTGCCAATATATGCCAAGAAGGCACAACGAAACCACAAGGGCCTTGGCCGTAGTATGATTGAACCGTCCAACGAAATCCTCACACTTGAGGAAGTCGCCGCCTATCTGAAAGCTGGCCGGCGCACGGTCTATCGCTTGGCGGCCAATGGGCAGATTCCCGCGTTTAAATTGGGCGGTACATGGCGCTTCCACCGCGCCGAATTGGATCGGTGGATCGCGGCGCAAATAGCCAGCCAAGAAGAAAAGCCCAAGCCGGACGAGGGGAAGCAATGACCCATGCGTTCTCACTATCGGCAGAGATGGCCCACCTTCCTGCGCTTGAACGGCTCATCGGGGAAATCAACTCACTCCAGAGCAAGCTAATCCTGCTCGTCGGCAGCAGCGGCAAAACGCGCCTGCTGCGCGCTTTGGCGCGACGGTTGAGTGCTAAGCCTCTCAATCTTGGTGTGACGCTGGGGCGTCGCTTGGCTGTCACGCCCGTCTCAGATCGCAGCTTCTCGACGAACGAGCTGCTCCGCGAAATCACCTATTACGTGGACGGTGACGCTCCGCTGCTGCTCGACAACCTCGAAGTGCTCTTTGAGCCTAGTCTGAAGGTCAATCCACTCAACGTCATCAAACTGCTGGCGCACTCACGCCCGGTCATAGCGGTATGGCCAGGTGAAATGAGAAACGATCGACTGATTTACGCCCGCATGGGACATCCCGAACACCGCGACTACAGCCGCGACGGCATCGTCGTTTTTGAAACGGCGCAACGCCAATAAGTGGACTGGAAGGTCAGGAATATGAAGTACAAAGATCTCATTCAGTTCGAGCAGATCGAGTCGGTTGTTCAACTGCTCGACGCCGACCGTCCCGACGAAGCCAAGAAACTCGTTTCGACATTTGTCATCTCCGATGACATGGCCGAACGCATTGCCAAACTCATGGTGCCGCAGCTCGGCTTCGACGAATCTGTCGATCACAAGGGCGTGCTCATCGTTGGCAACTACGGCACCGGTAAATCGCACCTGATGTCGGTGCTATCACTGGTGGCCGAAGATGCAGCCTATGCGCAGATGATCCGACACCCCAAAGTGGTGGATGCTGTCGCGTCCATCGCGGGGCGCTTCAAGGTGCTGCGCATCGAAGTTGGTGGCCTTGAAATGCCGCTGCGCCAGATCATCACCCAGCAGATCGAACGCTTCCTCAAGAAACTCGACATCGATTTCACCTTCCCGAGCGCCGATCAGGAACTGAACAATAAAGACTCCTTCGAGGAGATGATGGCTGCGTTCGGCGAAAAGTTCCCGGATCAGGGGCTTTTGCTCGTGGTGGACGAGTTCCTTGAATACCTGCAATCACGTCGCGATCACGAACTGGTGCTTGACCTGGCCATCCTGCGTCAGATCGGCGAAGTTGCCAAACATTTGAAATTCCGCTTCGTTGCGGGTGTGCAGGAAGCCATCTTTGATAGTGGTCGGTTCCAGCACGTCGCTGACAGCATCCGCCGCGTCAACGAACGCTTCACGCAAATCCTGATCGACCGCCAGGACGTGAGCTTCGTTGTATCTGCGCGCCTGCTCAAGAAGTCCGCCGACCAGCAGAATAAAATTCGCGAATACCTGAAGCCTTTCGCCAAGTTCTACGGATCGATGAACGAGCGTATGGACGAGTATGTGCGGCTATTCCCGGTTCATCCGGATTATCTCAAAACCTTCGAGCAGATTCACTTCACCGAGAAACGTGGTGCGCTCAAAACCATCGAAGCCGCGATGCAGGCCATTCTCGATCAGAACGTTCCCACTGATCGGCCGCAACTGATCGCCTATGAAAGCTTCTGGAATACGGTCAAGAGCAACCAGGTGCTGCGCGCCGATCCCAACATCAAGGAAGTCTTGCGCGTATCTGAAGTTCTGGAATCTCGCATCCAGCAGGCATTCACGCGACCGACCTACAAGCCGATGGCGCTGCGCGTTATCAACGGCTTGGCTGTGCATCGCCTGACCACCGGCGGCGACATCCACGTCCCGATTGGTCCCACCGCCGCAGAGTTGCGCGATTCCTTGTGCCTGTTCCAGCCCGGTGTCGGGGATATGCCCGGCGAACCGGCCGAGAACCTACTGTCTATGGTGCAAACCGTGATGCGCGAGGTGCTGAAGACCGTTAACGGCCAATTCATCTCCAAAGCTGCCGACACGGAGCAGTATTACCTCGATCTCAAAAAAGACGTCGACTACGATGCACAGATCGATAAGCGCGCCGAAGCATTGTCAGACGACGCTCTCGACCGCGCCTATTACAGCGCCATCAAAGTGCTGATGGAGTGCAGCGACGATCTTCGCTACCCCGGCTTCCAGATCTGGCAATATCAGATCGAATGGCAGGAACACCGCGTAGAACGCCTCGGTTATCTTTTGTTCGGAGGTCCCAACGACCGTCCGACCGCGCAGCCCGAGCGTGACTTCTACATCTACTTCATTCAGCCATTCGACAAAGGCCAGCGTACCTACTCACAACAGCCGGATGAAGTGTTCTTGCGCTTGAAGGCGCTGGACGAGGATTACAGGCGCTATCTTTCCCAATATGCCGCCTCGCTCGACCTCAGTTCCACGGCCAGTGGGGGCGCAAAGGCTGTCTATCAGTCTAAAGCGCAGGATGCTTTGCGCGCCATGAGCAAGTGGCTGCAAGAAAAGCAGCTGACCGCGTTTGAAGTCACATATCAGGGCAAGGCCAAAACGCTGCAAGACTGGGCCAAAGGTGTGTCACTGCGGGACCGCGCGCGCTTGGGGCCTGACGAGAGGATCAACTTCCGCGACATTGTGAACATCGTCTCGGGCCTCGTTTTGTCCCAGCACTTCACTGACATCGCGCCCGAATATCCCAAGTTTCCGGTGCTCGTCACCGAGGCCAACCGAAAATCCCTGATTGCCAGTACGCTGCGCGCGCTGGCGGGCGGCACGCGCACCAAGGATGCTGCGGCGGTGCTTGATGCGCTGGAAGTGCTCGACGGCGAGCGTATTGACCCGGCAGGCTCCCGTTACGCCCAGGAGGTGCTGAACCGCCTCAAGGCCAAAGGCCATGGCCAGGTGCTGAACCGAAACGAACTTATCACCGGCGCGACCGATGTGGAGTATTTCTCCCCGGTCAAGCACAGGCTTGAGCCTGATCTGCTGGTTGTGGTGCTGGGCGTACTGGCCTATTCGGGCGACACCGTGCTCGCGATCACTGGCGACAAAATCGACTCTGGCAAGCTCTCCTTGCTGGCCGAGCGCTCGCTCGATGAACTCAAGCAATTCAAGCACATCGAGGCACCCAAGGAAATCAACCTCGCGATTCTGCGTGCGCTGTTCGAGTTGCTCGATCTGCCATCCGGCCTGGCCCAGAAGGCCAGCCAAGGCGATAGCGAACCAGTCATCGCATTGCAGGAAAGGATCAGTGCCCTAGTGCCGCGCGTGCTCAAGGCGGGCTCCGATCTCCAGCAGGGCAAGCTCGCCTTCTGGGGCCAGAACCTGCTGCGCGAGCAAGAAGCCAAGGATTGGTATGCGCGGCTGGATGCCCTCAAAAAATTCACGGAATCTTTGTCGCCCTATAACACCGTCGGCAAGCTCAAAAACCTGCGTACCACGCAGGAAGAAATCGACATCCAGAAGAAGAATCTGGACGTGCTCGCCGGCGTCGAGCGCTTGTTGGAATTGGTCGGAGAATTGGGCGGCGCCGCATCCTATCTGTCGCAGGCGGAGATGATCTTGCAGCCCGGCCACGACTGGGTGAGGCAGGCCGAAGCCGCACGCAAAGCTCTGTTCGATAAGCTGGCAGAGGACCGCACGGCAGAACGCGCCGCTGCCATCCTCAGCGAAGGTCGCCAGACTCTCGCTGGGCTCAAAAAGGATTACGTCACCGCCTATATCGCCAGCCACAGCAAGGCGCGGCTCGGCGTCGCCGAAGAGAAGACACGTAATGCGCTGCGCCGGGACGACCGCTTGTTGTCGTTGCGCGTGCTCGCAGGCGTCTCGCTGATGCCAACCAGTCAGCTCACCGGCTTCGAGGACGCGCTTAACGGCCTGAAAAGCTGCTCCGCGCTGGACGAGCCGACGCTGCTCAGAACGCCAGTATGCCCCCACTGCCAGTTCCGGCCGTCCGCCGAGCAGCTCGAACTGCTGCCAGCCGCCAGTCGCCTTAACAAGCTGGACGATGATCTCGACCAGTTGCAGGCTAACTGGCAGCAGACATTGCTGGAGAATCTGGAAGACCCCTTCACACAGGACAGTCTAGGTCTGCTGCCGCCCGTATCGAAGGCGCTAATCGATGCCTTCCTCGCCGTGCGCAAGCTGCCGGAGCCCGTTACAGCCGAGTTCGCCAACGCTGTGCAGGAAGCTCTGTCGGGGTTGGAAAAGATCACGGTCAAAGCCGACGAACTGCGTCAGGCCCTGCTGCAAGGAGGCTCGCCCGCCACGCCGGATGAACTTCGCAAACGGTTCGACGCGCTCATCAGCGAGCGGGGCAAGGGCAAGGACGCCACCAAGCTCCGGTTCGTGATCGAGTGACGTCATGACCAAAGACGACCTCATCACCGCGCTCCAATCCATCGAATGGAACGACATCGAATTTAAGGAAGCGGCCTGGGCTGTACCCAAGGACGCGCTTTCGACTGTCAGCGCCTTTGCCAACACGGAGGGTGGGCATCTGGTGTTTGGCGTTAAGCAGACCAACGGCACATTTACCGTCACGGGCGTGACCGACGCCGATCAGATGCAGAACACCTTCCTAGGCCAGGTACGCGATACCAACAAGGTCAGCGTTCTCCTGCCTGTTGAGCCGAAAAAGCACGACTTACCGGAAGGCATTGTGCTGGCGTTCTACATCCCTGAAGCCTCACGGCAGCAGAAACCTGTCTATATCGATGGGAATCCGAAAAAGGCTTATATCCGCCGTGGCGGTCGTGACGATACCTGCACGGGCGACGAGCTGCTGCGCTACATCCGCGACGCATCTACTACCCGATACGATGCCGAAACACTGGACGTCGATATTAGCCGGTGTTTCGATGAAGCCTCTGTGCGTTGGTATCGTACGCGCTTTGCCGCCAGCAACCCCGGCAAAGACACTGCTGCCGATGACACCACGTTCCTGCGGAACTGGGGTTTTCTGGTCGAACAAGGCGGCGTGTTGCGCCCCACCCGCGCCGCCATTCTGGTGCTTGGCAGTGGTGAATACGTCCGGCAGGTGCTGCCGCGGATGGTCACGGACGTGCAACTCTATCGCAACGCCAGCACCGAGTATGACTCCACGGTCCGCTGGGCCGATCGCCTCACCGTCGAGGACAACCTCCTTAAGGCGTGGCAGGCCATCGTGGAGTTCTACTTCCGGCACAGCGAGCGCCCCTTCGCCGTGGACGCCGCCACCCTGCGGCGCGACGACGATCCGCCCGACTACATCTCCTTCCGCGAAGCCGCCATCAATCTGCTGATCCACCAGGACTTTGGCGACACCACCCGTGTGCCGGTCATCCGCTTCTTCCGCGACCAGACCGAGTTGTTCAATCCCGGTGATGCCTTCGCCTCGCGCGAGCAACTGCTCGATCCCGGTGACAAGGAGGTTCGCAACCCCAGTATCGTGAACGCCTTCCGCCGCATCGGCCTGTCCGATCAGGGCGGCACTGGCGTGCGCGCCATCTTCGACGGCTGGCGCAAGTTAGGCTATCTGCCGCCTCAGATCGAGAACCATAGGGCCGAAAAAAGCTTCCGCCTGCGCCTGTGCAAGGTTAAACTCATCACCGAAGCCCAACTTCTGGCGCAGGCGAGCCTGGGTGCGCACCTATCCGAGCATGAGGCGGCAGTGTTTGCCTTCCTTCTGCGCAGCGGCCAGGTCGATGTGGCTGACATTAAGGCGCTGACTGGTCTCACCGGCGCGCAGGCACTGGATTTGGCGCGGCGCCTCACTGTCCAAGTGCTGACGGAACCGCTCGGCGAAGCGGCCCACACTTGGCGTCTGGTGCCTCACTTGCGCACCCGCTTCGCCGTCGATGCCGCCGCAAATGCCACGGGAGATCAACCGGCTGGCGCGGAAACGGTGGCCGCAGACACTACCGAACAAGTCACCGAACAAGTTGCGCCGGAACAGGCCGGACTTGATCGGTCACTTGATCAGTTGACGGAAGTGCAGTGGCGTATCGTCGGCTACGCCGATGTCCCGCGCTCGCTGGCCGAACTGATGGCCCACGCCGGCTATCGCCAGCGCCCGCACTTCGTTGCCACGCATATGGACCCACTCCTGACCGGCGGCGTACTGCGCCCAACCATCCCGGATAAGCCGCGCTCGTCGCGGCAACGCTACGTGCTCACAGAAACGGGCATCCAACTCAAGCTACTGCGCGAACAGGCGCTGGCCAAGCCGGACGAAGACGATGGATATTGAAACCTCCGGTGCCATCAGGCTGTTTTTCCCCAACCCATCGTTGACGCTGGTCTATTTTGAAGCGCTGGCCAATGCGCTGGACGCGGGCGCGACTGACGTGTCGATCGATATCGACATTCAAGCTTTTGATCAGCCCGAGACGTTGAAAATTGCCGTCTCGGACAACGGCGATGGGTTCACCGACGAGAACTTCGATCGTTTCAAAACCCTGTTGAAGCCCAGGGACAAGTTCCACAAGGGAATTGGTCGCTTGGTGTTTCTTAATTACTTCAATCGCGTTGAAGTTGTCAGTACACGGGACACCTGGCAAAGGACGTTTACTTTTAAAGAAGGCTTTGATGGCAACGCGCCACTTCAAAATATTGAGCAGTCCAAAGCCGCCAAAACAGCGCTCACATTCACTGGTTTTACCGGAGCGCGCGTAAAGTCCTATGACGATCTGAAACCGGATGCCATCAAGCCGCTCTTGATCGAACAGTTTCTACCGACTCTGGATGCGCGCAAACGTGATGGCAAAGCATTCAAGATTTCGGTCAACTTAAAAACCAATGAAAGCAACGCGCAGAAAGATTTCTTTCCGAACGAGGTAGCGATAACTGCCGATGACTTGCCAGCAATGACCAAGATCACCATCCAGGACAATACACTGGATGCCATCTCGACCATTGATATGCACTATCACATTGCTCCGGTATCAGGAAAAGGCAGCTCACTTGTCGCGTTTAGTATCGATGGCCGAACAATACCAGCGAACCTGATCCCTTCGTCATCGTTCCCGCCGGGGCACCTTTGCGTTTTTCTCTTCGAGTCCGAGCTTTTCCATTCGAATGCGGACAGCTCTCGGCAAAAGCTTGTGCTGCCAGAGGGAACACCTGAGGCTCATCTTTTCCGAGTTCTGCGCCGTGAACTTGGCAGGGTTCTGGCTGAGCAGGTCCCACAGATCACCGAACGGAATGAAAAAACCAAAGAAAAATTTGAAGAGCAATTCCCACATTTGCTCGGATTTTTTGAGGACGACACCGTTGGCCTAATCGACCGGGATGATGCGCTGTCGATCGCACAGCAGCGATTTTTCAAAGAGCAGAAGGCAATACTTCAGTCTGAAAAGCTGAACGATGCCTCGTACGAAAAATCCTTGGAAATGTCATCCCGAACGCTGACCGAGTATATTTTGTATCGAGACAAAATCATTAGTCGAATGAAGGAGATGACGGGTGGCAACGCAGAATCCGAGATTCACAATCTGATCGTTCCACGATTTAAAGAGTATTCGCAAAGCGCCATGCCATCTGAGATATACCAGAATAATGCTTGGTTGCTCGATGACAAATTCATGGTTTTCAGGACCATCCTGAGCGAGAAGAGCATGGATGCCGTCATCAATGCCGTACGCCTGGATGATGAAGTCGTAGGCGATACGGGTCGGCCGGATATCGCGATGATCTTTTCGGCAGACCCCAGCGACTCAACGCCAGTCGATGTCGTGGTTGTTGAGATCAAAAAGAAGACGGATGACGAGAAAGACAATTCCTACGCTGTGAATCAGCTCCTGGACCGAGCTGGTAAGCTTGTTGCGCATTGTCCGAACATTCAGCGCGTTTGGTATTACGCGATTATGGACGTCAATGACGTAATGGCCTTTCGCTTAAGGCAGCTTAAGTGGACGCCATTTTTCTCAAAAGGAAGGGTTTACTATCAGGAATTTGAGACCCCGCATCCTGATGGTCGCGTTATCCCGACGCCGACCTTCGTAGTTTCGTTTGATGCAGTCGTAGCTGATGCCGAAAGCAGAAACCATACCTTCTTAGAGATTCTACGGGAGGGTATGAAAAAATACGCTGACGAACATGCCGACAGCAAAGCTCCTGGCGATGAATAAAGAAAAGATGGGCTGATATGAACGATCTACTGAACAACCATCGCAACGGAACGAACGGCCCGGTTGAATGTCTCGGTGAGACCTTTGCCAGCGACGATGTTCGACGTGAGCATTTCCTGAAGCTGCTGGCCGAGAAGCTGGAAGACCCCGCGTTTCGCAAGCAGGAGGGGTTTCCGAAGGGATCGGATGCGGCGATTCTCGCCATGTCTGACCCGCCATACTACACCGCATGCCCGAACCCGTGGCTGGCGGAATTCGTGGCGCATTACGGCAAGCCCTACGACCCGACGGCGAAGTACAGTCGCGAACCGCTGGCGATCGATGTGAGCGTGGGTAAGACCGACGCTATCTACAAGGCGCACAGCTACCACACCAAGGTCCCACACTTGGCCATCGTGCCATCGATCCTGCACTACACCCAGCCGGGCGAAGTGGTGCTAGACGGTTTTTCTGGTTCGGGAATGACCGGCGTTGCCGCACAATGGTGCGGCACAGCACCGTCCAGCTACCGGCACGAACTGGAACTGAGCTGGAAGAAGGAAGGCCGCGCCGCACCCAAATGGGGGGCGCGCCGCGCCGTGCTGAACGATCTGTCGCCAGCTGCCACCTTCATCGGTGCGAACTACAACATCCCCTTCGATGTCGATGCGTTCGCCAAGGCGGGGGAGCAATTGCTTAAGGCCGTGGAACAGGACGTCGGCTGGATGTACGAAACGCTTCACAGCGACGGTAAGACCAAGGGTCGCATCGAATATACGGTGTGGAGCGAGGTATTCAGTTGCCCGGAATGCGCGGGCACTGTGAACTTCGTCGCTGAGGCGCTGGAAGTCGAAAGTAAGCGGGTGCGCGACGTGTTTCCGTGCCCGCACTGCGGCGCGGAACTGAATAAAGACAGGCTGGAGCGCGTGTTGGAATCGCGCGTCGATCCGGCGACCGGCCAGTCTTGGCAGCGGGTGAAGTTCCAGCCGTCGATCATTGCCTATTCGATCGGTAAGACTCGCTACGAGAAGGAACCTGACGCAGCGGACTTGGCCACCTTGGCAGAGATCGAAGCTCTGCCGCTACCCGCGTCCGTGCCAACGAGTCGCTTTCCGATCGAGGATATGTATCACGGCTCACGAATTGCTCCCAAAGGCTTCACCCACATCCATCACTTCTTGCTGCCGCGCGCGGCGCAGGCGATGGGCGCATTGTGGGCAAAGGCGCAAGCGCATCCTGATGCCCGCGTGCGCCTGTTTCTAGAGTTCTTTGTGGAGCAAGCGATTTGGACGGCCACGTTGTTGAACCGATACCGTCCTACAGGCTTCTCGCAGGTCAATCAGTATCTGACAGGCGTGTACTATGTTGCATCTCAACATGCCGAGTGCAGCCCCTGGTACATCCTTGATGGAAAGCTCAGCCGGCTGGCTAAGACGTTTCAAGCGTTCAAGCCTGCCCCAAATGTGGCTGTCTCGACGGGCACAGCAGCGAGGCTTCCACTATCCGACGACACGGTTGATTACATCTTCACCGATCCGCCATTCGGCGAGAACATCTATTATGCCGATCTGAACTTTCTGGTCGAGGCTTGGCACGGCGTCACCACCGACGCCAAACCGGAAGCCATCATCGACAAGTTCAAGAACAAGGCGCTGCCCGAATACCAGCACCTGATGCAGCGCTGCTTCGCAGAATATCACCGGGTACTGAAGCCGGGGCGCTGGATGACCGTGGTGTTTTCCAACAGCAAGGCGGCGGTGTGGAACGCTATTCAGGTCGCCTTGCAGCAAGCAGGCTTTGTGGTGGCCGAGGTAACGGCCCTGGACAAGGTGCAGGGCAGCTACCGGCAAGTAACGTCCACCACTGCCGTCAAGCAGGATCTGGTGATTTCAGCCTATAAACCCAACGGCGGGCTGGAAGACCGTTTTGAGAAGAGCGGCGCGACCGTGGAGTCGGCCTGGGACTTCGTGCAGACCCATTTGCGCAATCTCTCCGTCACCAAGGTGAAGAGCGGTGAACTGGAGTTCATCGTCGAGCGTGATCCACGCCGCATCTACGACAGGTTGGTGGCATGGTTCGTGCGCCACGATGCGCCCGTGCCGCTATCCAGCGACGAGTTCCTCTCCGGTATTCGCAGCCGCTTTCCCGAGCGTGACGGCATGGTTTTCCTGCCAGAGCAGGTAACAGAATACGACAAGAAGCGCGCTCAAAACGCGCAGGCGCCGCAGATGGAGCTGTTCGTCTCCGACGAGCGCAGCGCCATCGACTGGGTGGCGGACTTCCTGAAGACGCGGCCTTCTAGCTATCAGGACATTCATCCTGAGTTTACGAAGCAATTGGGTGCGGGTTGGAAGAAGCACGAGGCGCGACCCGAGCTTATGGCTCTACTGGAGGCAAACTTCCTGCGCTACGATGGCAAGGGCGAGGTGCCGAGCCAGATTCACCGCTATCTCTCCACCAACTACCACGACCTTCGCGGTCTGGAGAAAACAGATCCGCGCCTCAACGCCCGCGCACAGGATCGCTGGTATGTGCCCGATCCGAACAAGGCGCAGGATTTGGAGAAGAAGCGCGAAAAGGCGCTGCTCAAGGAGTTCGAGACCTACAAGGCATTTACCGGCCGCAAGATCAAGGAAACGCGGCTGGAGGTGCTACGGGCAGGTTTCAACGCAGCGTGGGCGGCGAAAGACTACGCCACCATCCTCGGCATCGCCCACAAACTGCCCGACGAAACCCTGCAAGAAGATGAGCGGCTACTCACCCTCTACGACATGGCGCTGACGCGCACCGAAGACGGAGCATAATCCGTGACGGGAGGTGGCTTCGATATCGGCGATTGGTGCTGGCACACGCGGCAGGCTACGCCTTGCCGCGTGGTCGAGCGGCTGACGCTGTGGGGCGATTCGGCCTACCGTGTGTGGCTGCCCGCGAAGGACGCCGTGCTCCGCGCATGGGCGGCGGAGTTGGCGGTGCTCTCCAGCGTGCGCCCCACGGTGGAGCAGATTCTGCACGCCACTGCGGCGGCCAAGCTGCAGGATGCGCTCGAAGATAAGCTGCTGCTCGCCCCCATTCAGTCCAGCGTCATCCCGCTACCACACCAAATCTATGCACTGAACCGCGCCGTCGGACAGGATCGCATCCGCTACCTGTTGGCTGACGAGGTGGGTCTGGGCAAGACAATTGAGGCCGGTCTGGTTCTGCGCGAACTGAAGTTGCGCGGACGTGCCAAGCGCATTCTGGTGGTCGCGCCAAAAGGGCTGGTGCGACAATGGCAGGCGGAAATGCGCCAGCATTTTGGGGAGTCGTTCCATTTCGTCGATCCCTCATCGCTGGCTGCTTTGCGGCAATGGCGCGGGGTTAGTGACGAAGACAATGCCTGGCGGATGCACGACCAAGTGATCTGCGCCCTGGATTCGGTGAAGCCGATGGAATCGCGACGTGGCTGGAGCCTGGATCAGATCCAGGCCTACAACCGCGAACGCTTCGAGGATCTGGTGTCGGCGGCCTGGGATCTCGTCATCATCGATGAAGCTCACCGTATGGGCGGTAGCACGGAACAGGTGGCGCGCTACAAACTGGGCGCGGCGCTGGCCGAAGCCTCGCCCTATCTGCTGCTGCTTTCGGCTACGCCCCACCAAGGTAAGACCGATCAGTTCATGCGCTTGATGCAGTTGCTGGATAGGGATGCTTTCCTCGACGAAGGCAGCGTCAGTCGCGAGCGTGTGCAGCCTTTCGTGATCCGCACCGAGAAGCGCGCCGCCATCAATGCCGAAGGGCAGCCACTGTTCCGCCCCCGGCTCACACGCTTGCACCCTGTTGCGTGGCAGGCGCGGCACGCGGCGCAACAGCAACTGTACGAAGCCGTAACCGATTATGTGCGCCACGGCTACAATCAGGCTCTGGCAGCCAAGCAGCGCCACATCGGCTTTCTGATGATCTTGATGCAGCGGCTGGTGACGTCCAGCACCGCTGCCATCCGCGCCACGCTGGAGAAACGCCAAGCCGCTCTGGACACGTCGCAGCCGCAGCCGCGCCTCTTCGACACTCTCAGCGTCGACGAGTGGGCTGATCTTGACGGTGAAGCGCAGGTGGAACTAGCGCTTCAAGCCAACGGTCTGGAGCTGGAGAAATCGGAGGTCGAAACGCTGTTGGCGTTGGCGCGCTCTACCGAGGCTGCCGGCACCGACGCAAAGGCCGAAAGCCTGCTGGAGCTGATTTACAAGCTGCAACAGGAGGAAGGTGACCCTGCGCTGAAAATCCTGGTGTTCACCGAGTTCGTGCCGACGCAGGCGATGCTGTCGGACTACATGGAAAGCCGGGGCTTTACGGTAGCCACGCTCAACGGTGGCATGGACATGGAAGCCCGCACCCGAACTTTGCAGACTTTCGCAGGGGACGCGCGAGTGCTGATTTCAACCGATGCGGGCGGCGAAGGTTTGAACCTCCAATTCTGCCACGTCATCGTCAATTTCGACATGCCGTGGAATCCGATGCGCATCGAGCAACGCATCGGCCGCGTGGATCGTATCGGTCAGAAGCACGTCGTTCGCGCTCTGAACTTCGTGCTGGAAGACACGGTGGAATACCGCGTCCGGCAGGTTCTGGAGGAAAAACTTGCCATCATCGCCGATGAGTTCGGCGTGGACAAAGCGGCAGATGTCATGGATTCAGCCGAAGTGGAGCCGGTGTTCGACGAACTTTTCGTCCAAAGTCTCCAGCACCCGGAAGCAATTCAACGCGAATGCGAAAGCGTGATTTCGCAGTTGCGCGCCACTCTGGAGGAATCCAACCGGAACAGCGGTCTACTGATCGTACCCCACGACCTCGATGCGGAGCAAGCGCGCAAGTGGCGCGACCACCCGGCGCAATTCTGGTTGGAACGTGCCGTCGTCAACGGACTGCCACTACGCGGCGGATCGGCGACCCAAGATGGCAAACTCTGGCACGTGCGCTGGGCTGACGGTGCAGAGACACCACAGGCCTGCTTCGACGTGCGCGCTGCAGGCGAAAATCCGGCGGCAGAATGGCTGACAATGGAAGACACGCGAGCGCGGGCTATCATCAGTGATATACCGCGGTTCGTTGCAGGCCAGCCTTTGCCCGTAATCCGGGTGACGGGCCTGCCGGACTCATTCAGCGGTATCTGGTCGCTATGGGAAATCGGACTTGCCGCACCGGGCGCGAACCGAAAGCGTTTTCTGCCGGTCTTCGTCAATGACGAGGGGCGCTCTTTTGTGCCTGCCGCCAAGCGGGTTTGGGATCTGTTGTTGACGGAAACCGTGTCCGTGTCGTCAGTGGCCGATCCGGAAGATTCTGCACGCTGGTACGAGACGTCGTTCTCGGTGGCAGGCACGCAAGGCGAATCCCTGTTCACAGCGCTAACAGAAGAGCACCTTTCCCGTATCAACGAAGAACGGGATCGTGCCACGTACGCTTTCGATGCTCGTAACCAGGCGATCGGGCGCATTGGCCTGCCTGCCGTGCGCCAGTTCCGTCGCCGGCGCCTGCAAACCGAGCACGAGGCACGCCTGGCCGCGCTTGACGAAATGAAGTCCAGCGTGCCGGAATTGAATGCCGTGACCATGGTTCGGATTGACGCCAATGCCGGCAAGACCAGCGAGCGTGCCGCATGAACAAATGGCATCAACGCATTCTTGGCTCTTTTACGGCGGATCTCTCTCGGCTGTGGGTGGCCTGCGATCCCGACGGCGTGCTGCTCGACGAAAAGCTCCTGTCCGAATTGCGCTCTCGCGGTTTCGAGGTGATGGGATACGACGACCCCTTTAGGTTTCGCGCTGAATATGAGGAGCGGTATCGCGCAGCTTGGGATTCCAACGACCCGGCGCCGTCATCAGCGCTGATCGTGCATCTGAGCCACGACAACGCGAACGATTTGCCCTGGGACATCGTACATAACGCTCGCCCAGCAGTTCGACTGAATCTCGCCGAACTGCTCCCCAAGCTAGCGTATGGCGCTGTGCGGCAAGTAGAGCCGGAAAGGCTGGGCTTACTGTTCGATGCCCACCAAACCGAGTTGCAGTCTGTGCGCGGTGAAAAAGAATCGAGGGATTTCATCCTCGAGCACGTTTATCAGTTGACGCCGCGATCCATCCGCACGCCTGTAGATTTCTGGCGCGAAACGCTGCGACTGCACTTTGCTGGGCGCGCATTACCGGAGCCGTTCGCCGAGCATGTGGCGACCATCCTCCACGACAGAGGCTTGCTTGTCGGCCATCCGGTATCAGAGTGGTTGTCATCCAAGAGTGCGCTGCTGCGTGTGGTGCAGCATGGGTGGTATCGCAATCTTGAAAAGCTCAAGCTGGATGGCAATCCTGTAATCAAGGCTCCTGTGACACCCGATGGTGCAGGCGAAACCGGCATGGAAATCGAGATCCCCTTTGATCACACCGACGTACACGCAATCATCGATTCGATGTTCCTTGACGGCAGCTTACATCCGCTTGCGGTATCCGCCGTTCCAACCGCCATGCCGGGCTGGATCAAAGCCGGCGTCGTTGCCGACAAGTCGTCACAACTCGCGCTGATGGAAAAAAGCATTGAGGCGCTTGCCTCGGCGGTGCCGAATGTAGATTCCTCTCATAGGCAGTGGAGCGACTTTGCCAAGCGCTTTGGCGAGATGCTGAGCCGGGTTCACGACCTGCCAGGCATGGATGCCGGTGAACGGATGACTACCATCAGAGCGCGTGTCAAAGAGATCCAGACACTGGCGGACGAACAGTTGCAGGCATGGATCATCGCAGGCCACTATGCCGACCTGATCCTACAACCGTCAATCAAAGGCCCGGTGATGGTGCACCACGTTCCGCGCTTCCTGCGGCAGCGCCGCAGCGCGGGCGAGATCAAGGTTGCACTACTGGTGTTCGACGGAATGGCTTTCGATCAATGGGTACAGATCAGGGAGCATCTGATTGCCACCCAGCAGCCTTTCTCGTTCGACGAGAACACCGCCTTTGCGTGGCTTCCCACGGTTACATCAGTGTCCCGCCAAGCGCTCTTCTCCGGTTTGAGACCACGTGAGTTCGACGATTCCATAGACCACACCAACAAGGAAGAAGCCTTGTGGAAAGCGTTTTGGCAAAGCGAAGGCAATATTGCGTCCGGCGAGGTAATGTACCGTCGCTCGCTGCACCAGGTCGAGCAACTGGATACCCTGGAAGCCGACATTACAAGCCGTAAGCCCAGTGTCTTGGGGCTGGTAATCGATGAGGTGGATGAACGACTACACAAAGAGCGGTCCAAGGAAGATGTAGCGATGTGGATCGGGCGCTGGCTCGGCTCCGGCTTTGTTGAGCGCCTGTTTGCCTTCCTGCTAAGCGAAGGGTTCAGCATCTACGTCACCGCGGATCACGGCAATGTAGATGCTATCGGCGTAGGTCGGCCCAATCAGGGAGTAATCGCAGAAACACGTGGCGAGCGCGTGCGTGTTTATCGTAGCGACCCGTTGCGCGCCGAGTCCGCGGTGGCCTATCCGGGTACTGTCGCCCTGGACATCTCCGGGTTGCCAGCGAACTTGAAACCACTCTTCGCTGGCGGGCGCACTGCCTTCGTTCCGAACGGCGAGCAGGTGGTCGTCCATGGCGGCGTGTCGGTCGAGGAACTGGTCGTTCCCTTCGTGAGGGTCTCAGATATGAGTGGAGCTAGGTGAGTTTTGGAATGATGACGTTGGCTCCACGGATAGGATTTGATCGGTTCATCGCACTCGAATGGGCAACTACCGCACTGAAAGTTCGCGCCGGTACAGCGAAGCTGGAAGACCTAGAGTTATTGCTGGATGACGCCAGTTTGGGCGCCGCCGCGCGCACGAAGACACGCACGGTGTTGAAGCGCCTATGGCTGGACCCGCGTGTTGAGTTGGTGGACTTTGCGGATCGTGGTGCGGCGATCTTCAAGGCGGTCCCGGATCTGCCCCTCACAGCAATGCATTGGGGTATGGCCATCGCCACCTATCCCTTCTTCGGTAAGGTTGCTGAGCTGATCGGGCGCTTGTCCGCCCTTCAAGGAGATTGCGCGTCAGCCGAAATTCACCGGCGGATGAGCGAAGCTTATGGCGAGCGGGAAGGCACTTACAGAATGACCAATATGGTCATTCAGAGCCAGGCTGCTTGGGGTGCTGTGGAGCGAGTTGAAAAGGGCAAACGTGTCCTCCGTCTTGTCCCCGCCGTTGTGGAAAACGACGAACTTACGGTGTGGCTGATCGAAGCGGCCGTGCGTAACGCGGGCAAGCCGTTAGCAGTTCTAGGTCTGCAATCTCTGCCTGTGCTTTTTCCGTTTAACCTGACGGGACCTTTAGCCTATCTTGTCTCAAATAACGAACGCTTGGTTGTGAGAAACGATGGGCCGAACAGCCAGGTTGTGGCTCTGCGTGGTTCAACATGAGCGGCCTTTACAGCGTCAAATCGCAACTTGTACTGAATGTCGGCATCGGTAGTTGCGTGCCCCCGCAACCAAGTCAAACCTGAATGTTCGACCATTCATATCACCTAACAGAAAGCTCCTCCGCGCAAGCGTCGAGGAGCTTTTTGCGTTTCTGCTCCCTGTCCAACGCGCAAGCAAGAAGCTTCTCAAGATAAGCGTGCCGCCTCAGTGCCTCAAACTGCTTATCGAGAATGGTCAAGGCTCCATCGCAGCCAGCATGCTGGCGATCCGGCCGTGGACTGAGAGGGATGTGGGCTGGTGCCCCAAGGTCTTACCGATCACCATGTTCTGCGCAAGCGATTAGACGATCGGCATCACCTGACGTTTGCTTTCATCTTTTTTGCTGCGGCGCGCTGCAGTAAGAAATGGCGCATGCGCAGTTCCGTCTGAGCGCGATTGTGACGCTGCTTTAATTCTTTGATTTCAGTCCGCATGCCCGGATCGGACGAGTTGATAGCGTCAATCTCCTTTGCAGGCGCTCTTAGGGGCGAGGAAGCTTGTCCGATCATTTTTGCCGGATGCTAAAGAGCCGCTCTAGGCCGACTAGTTTCAGCATCTATTCAGGTGTCATGGCACGAGCCAAACGCGCCGGAAGCCTTCACTCTCAAGGCAATCGGTGCCCCTGCTATTGCAAGAGCGGATGCACTGTCTTCGCCAACACCGGTACGATTGGAAAGCCAGCGTCAACCTCGGTTAAATCGGAAGGGTGCAAATCCTCTTGTCTGTGTCGGGATCATCCACACGCCGCCGGAGAAAGGAGCCTGTTCGAGCCGGTCGGACGACATGTTGTGGCGGTGCGAGGTGACGAAAAGAGTGCTGAAATCGGGTCCGCCGAAGCAGGGCATGGTTGGGTGTGGCACAGGCATCTTTATCGACGCCGTCTGTTTGCAGCCGTCTTCGGCGAAGACATTCAGCATGCCGGCGGAAACGCCTGCGCTATAATAGGTGCCGCTGCAGTCGAGGCAGCCGCCATCGGGCCTTCCCGTTTCTTCGGTCAGCTGAGCCACAAGCACACCCTCGTCGAACAGGCCGTGTACCCTGTCGAAATTGCGTCTGCGTATCCATTTCTGCACTGAATCGCTTTGCCACATGATGGAACCATCAGGGGAGAAAGCCAGCCCGTTTGGACATGTCAGTCTCGTCTGCATGCGCTTGGCGCTCTTTGCGGTGATCCGCCAAAGTTCGCCATGGGGCTCCATGTCGGAGAGTGGAACATTGTGCATGGTTCCCACCCAGAAAGCGCCATCGGGGCCAACACGGCCGTCATTCAGCCGGCAGGGGATGCCCTCCGGCGCCGGAATGGAGTGGAGCAGACTTGTCCTGCCGCTATCGGGATTGAGGATGACGATATCCATGCCGCAGGCGATGACGAGATCGCCGTTTTCACAAAGTCCGAGGCTCGATACCGTGTGAGGAAACGACCATTGCCGATATTGGCCGGGCCCGAGTGCTGCGGACCGCACCGTCTTGCCGAGGATATCGCACCAGAAAAGGACCTGGCGCCGCTCGTCCCAAACGGGGGATTCCGCCAGCGTGCTCATCGTGTCGCACAAAAGTTTCGCCTTCGTCATAGCAAGCGCTTGTTCGGGATTTGCCGTATTCATGATGCTCGAACCGTTGAAATGATGCCGCAGCCTATTCGAAATAGTCCTGGTGGTTCTCAAAGACCTGCGAAAGAATGCCGAGGACGCGCCTCAAGTGCTTACGCAATTCTTCCGTCGCCAGCGTTTCGTCTCCGGCTTTGATAGCGTCATACACCGCCTCATGCTCGGAAAGCAGCCGCGCCATATGCGCCTCGTCGGTGATGGCGAGGGCACGCAGGCGGTCCAGCCCCGCCTTTTCGCGGATCAGCAGGGTCTCCAGTCTCTCCAGCCCCGTCGCGGCTGCAAGTGCGCTGTGGAACTGGTCGTCATGCACACGGAAGGCTTTGCGGTCTCCGCTGCGCATGGCCGCGCGCTGGCCGCTGAGGGCATGTTCGATCTCCTGTTCGGCCTCCGGGGTAATGCCGATCTGGCAGAGCCTGCAGACGGCGGCCACCTCCAACGCCTCGCGAATGAACTGCGCGCTGCGGATGTGTTTTTCCGATAATTTGGAGACATAAGTGCCGCGGCTCGGCAGGGTGACGATCAGGCCGTCGTCTCTCAGCCTGCTTAGCGCTTCCCGCACCGGCGTCCGGCTGGAGCTGAAGGATTGCCCGATTTCGTTTTCCGAGACCGCCTGGCCGGGAAAAAGCTCGCGCGAAAGGATGGCGGATTTCAGCGCGGAATAGATCTGATCAACAACCGGACGGTTGAGGTCCAGTCGCTCCATTGTCGGCACAGTGCCGCCTGTTACGGGAATTTTCGGCATATACCCTCCAGCGTTCTCATAACCGGTATACCGGAACACAAGTCTGTTGACAACCGGCATACCGGTATGCAAATGATTGCGCATTGGGAAGGAGGCTCCCGAAATGCAAAATATCAAGACCTGCGTCATCGTTGGTGCCGGAATGGTAGCGAAGACGCATGTGCTTGCCTGTGCGGCAAGCCCTGAGAAAATTCACCTGAAGGGCATCGTGGATGGAGGTTCCGGCCGCGCCAAGACGCTGGCCGCTGAAGCATCGAAACACACCGGCTATGATGTCGCCGTTTATTCCTCGGTCGAGGAAGCGGCGCGCGATGCGGATGTCGATTTCGCCATCATCGCAACACCGCCAAATGCCCGCATCGATATCGTCGGGAAACTGGCGAAAGCGGGCAAGCACATCCTGATGGAGAAGCCCGTCGCCCGCAATACGCAGGAAGCAGACGGTCTCGTCGCCCTGTGTCGCGAGGCAGGTGTTACTCTCGGTATCATCTTCCAGCACCGCATGCGGGCTGCATCGCAAAAAGCCCGTGAGCTCGTTGATGGCGGCACGCTCGGAGCGCTGGGCCTCTGCGAAATCTCCGTGCCGTGGTGGCGCGCGCAATCCTATTACGACGAACCGGGTCGCGGCACGCTGGCACGCGATGGCGGTGGTGTTCTGATCTCCCAGGCAATTCATACGATCGATCTGGCATTGAGCCTGACGGGGCCGGTGGCCCGTGTTCAGGCCATGGCTGCTACAACGCGTTTCCATCGCATGGAAACCGAAGATTATGTCTCTGCCGGCCTGCGCTTCAAGAACGGCGCTGTCGGCTCGCTCGTTGCAAGCACCGCAAGTTTTCCCGGCGCTGCGGAATCGATCCTGCTGCATTTCGACAATGCCAGCCTGCGGCTGGCCTCTGGTCTGTTGCATCTCGACTGGCGCGATGGCCGGCAGGAGACTTTTGGCGGCGCGGCTGCCAGTACGGGCGGCGGCGCCGACCCCATGGCTTTCACGCACGAATGGCATCAGGGCGTCTTCGATGATTTCGCAGACGCCATCTCTTCAGGACGCCCGCCTGTTGTCACCGGCGAAGCGGCTCTTTTGTCTCACAGATTGATCGACGCGATCATCAACTCGGCCGACACCGGCAAGGAAGTGGAACTGCAGGATGACTAAAGCAATCAAGTTCGTCGCTCTCGGTATCGAGCATCGGCATATTTTCGGCATGGCCCAGAACCTGCTGGATGCCGGCGCGGAATTTGGCGGCTGGTGGACGGAAGGCGAGCCCGATGTCGTGGAAGGCTTTGTCAAGCGCTTCCCGGATGTGCCGCGGGCAGCATCGAAAGAGTCGCTGCTGGCTGACGGCACCGTCGATCTGGTCGTGATCGCCGATATTCCCTCCAAGCGCGCCGATCTCGCGATCGCAGCGATGGAAGCCGGCAAGGATGTCATGTCGGACAAGCCGGGCTGCACCACCTTCGAACAGCTTGATCGTCTTCGCCAGACAGTCGCAAAGACCAAGCGCATCTGGACCGTTGATTTCTCCGAGCGCTTCGAAGTGCCGAGCGTGACCAAGGCTGCCGAACTCGTTGCCCAGGGCGCCATCGGCCGCGTCATCCAGACTGTCGGCCTCGGCCCGCACCGCCTGAACCGCCAGATCCGCCCGAAGTGGTTCTTCGAGCGCGAAGCCTACGGTGGTATCATCACCGACATTGCCAGCCACCAGATCGACCAGTTCATGTTCTTCACGGGTTCGACCGAGGTTGAGATCGTGTCCGCCACCGTCGCCAATTACGCCAACCCAGGCGATCCGGGCCTGCAGGATTTCGGCGAAGTGGTGCTGCGCGGTGACAAGGGCCACGGCTATATTCGCGTTGACTGGTACACGCCGGATGCGCTGCCGACCTGGGGTGACGGTCGCCTGACCATTCTCGGCACCGAGGGCTACATCGAACTGCGCAAATATGTCGATGTCGGCAACACCGAAGGCACGGACCGCCTCGTTCTCGTGAATGGTGACCGTTGCGAATATATCGATGCCTCCGATGCCGGTCTGCCCTATTTCGCCCGTATCTGCGACGATATCCGCAACCGCACCGAAACGGCCATGACGCAGGAACACGTCTTCAAGGTCTGCGACCTGTCGCTGCAGGCACAGGCCAAGGCTGAGGGAGCCTCGAAATGATTGGTGTTGCCATTATTGGCGCCGGCATCGGCGCCCAGCATCTGAGCGGCTATCGGGCGTTGCCCAACCGCTTCGTCGTCAAGGCGATCTGCGATCTTGATCTGGAGCGCGCCCGCTCCGTCGCCGGCGATGATACCTCCATTCATCTCACTACCGATCTCGATGAGGTTCTGGCCGATGAGAGCATCCAGCTGATCGACGTCTGCCTGCCGCCGCACCTGCATTTTCCGGTGACTCTGAAGGCGCACGCGGCGGGCAAGGATGTGGTCTGCGAAAAGCCCCTGGTCCGCTCTCTGGAGGAAGCCAATGCGCTGATCGATTCCGTCAAGACGACCGGTCGCGGCGTGTTTCCCGTGTTCCAGTATCGCTTCGGGCACGCCATGCGCCAGCTGCGCGCGCTCATCGATGCCGGTCTTGCAGGCAAGGCCTTTGTCGCGAGCTCGGAAGTCCATTGGAACCGCGGCGCCAGCTACTACGACATTCCCTGGCGCGGCACCTGGAAGGGTGAATGCGGCGGCGCGATCCTTGGCCATGCCATCCATGCCCATGATCTTCTCTGCCACGTTCTCGGACCGGTCGATGAAGTTTTCGCCATGGCCGATACACGCGTCAACAAGATCGAAACCGAAGATTGCGCAGCACTCAGCTTCCGCATGAAAAGCGGTGCGCTGGCAACCAGCTCGGTGACGCTTGGTGCCGCCGAAGACACGTCGCGCCTGCGCTTCTGCTTCGAGGGCTTCACGGCGGAAAGCGGCACGCTGCCCTATCGTCCGGCGGAAGATACCTGGCGTTTCATCGCCCGCGCGCCGACGACGCAGGATCAGATCGACGCCGTTCTGGCGACCGTAGCGGATGGCGAAAACGGCTTTGCCGGTTTTGTCGAAGCCATTGCCGACGCGATGGAAGGACGCGGCGGCAAGGAGGTGACGGTTCATGACGGCTTGCAGTCCATCGAACTCGTGACCGCCATCTATCGCTCGGTCCGGGAAGGAAAGCCGGTTCGCCTGTCCGACGCCGCCGAAGGTGAATGGATCAAGGGCTGGGCGCCGAGCGCATCCGCCAAAGCATAATCATCTAACGGGAGGAAACCAGATGACCAGAAAATACAGCATGGCACTGGCGCTCGCCATTGGCGCGGCGTCCTTTGCCGGTGCCGCGCAGGCGGCCCAGGAAGTGCGCTTCACCTGCGCTTATGACGGCAACGGCTGCGAAATCCTGAAGGATATTCTCGCGCGTTACGAAAAGCAGCATCCCGATGTGAAGATCGTCACCGACGTCGTGCCCTACAAGGCGCTGCTGGAAGGCCTGCCCGTGCAGCTCGCCGGCGGCAGCGGTCCTGACTTCGCAACGGTAACCGATCTTGGCGGTCTCAACCGTTATTATCTTGATCTGACGCCCTATGTGGACGCGAAATATTGGGAAGATAACTTCTCCAACGTGCTGAAATGGTACCGCAGCGGCCCTGACGACAAGGGCATCTACGGCATGCACACGCAGCTCACCATCACCGGCGCCTTCATCAACCGCACGCTGTTCGACCAGGCAAACGTCGCCGTTCCCGGCAAGGATGCAACGCTGGACGACTGGGCGAAGGCCGCCAATGCCGTCGCGAAGGCAACCGGCACGCCTTACCCGATGGCGATCGACCGTTCCGGTCACCGCATCGCCGGGCCGGCCATTTCTTACGGCGCGAAGATTTTCGACGCTGACGGCAAGCCGATCCTCGTCGATGAAGGCTTCACGACGTTCGTGAAGAAGTTCGTGGAGTGGAACAAGGACGGCACCATGGCGCGTGACGTCTGGGCCGGACAGGGCGGCAATACCTACCGTGACGCCGCGCAGGAATTCATCAACGGCCAGCTGGTCTATTATTATTCCGGCAGCTGGCAGACGGCGCGCTTCGACAGCCAAGTCGGCGATGCCTTTGACTGGGAAGTCGTGCCGCAGCCCTGCGGTGGTGCAGCCTGCACGGGCATGCCCGGCGGCACCGGCATCGTTGGTTTCAAGCAGACCAAGAACCCGAAGATCGTCGCCGACATCCTGAACTTCCTTGCTCAGGATGAGAACTACCTCGACTTTACGGTGCGCACCCGCAACGTTCCGGCCAACAAGTCGGTGGCTGACAAGGGCGTGACCTATACCGGTGCGACACCTGCGACTCAGAAGGCCATGAATGCCTGGCTCGACCAGATCCCCGGTCTCAGCCCGATTGCCTACGCCTACCAGGGCTACAAGAACAACCGCGCCATGTTCAACATCTCAGTCCAGCGCATCACGCAGGCCATTGTCGGTGAAAGCACCGTTGATGAGGCCATGGCCCGTGCGAAGACGGACCTTGAGGAAGCGTTGAAGCAGGCGAAGTGATCCATCGCCTTCCGGCGCGGCGCATGCC
>JAEXMK010000141.1 GCA_023444445.1 Pseudomonadota bacterium
GCCCAAGCGGGCCGCGCGTCTGATCCACGAAGGCGATGTCCGTATCGGAAGAGCCGTCATCATCGAACCGGCGCTGTATCTGCCAGTAAACGTTTGCGCCATTGTTGCGCTGTGTGCGACCAAAAAACGGAGACGTCTTCTCGGTCTGTCCGGAACGGCTGGTCAGTTGAACGTTTTCAACGGCATAGATCTCGCGCGTCCGCTGCCGCCGTGCATCCGGCAGCAACCTGTATTCCGTCCGCGTACCATCAAGACTGAGCGGCTCGCAGCTTTGTTTGAACAGGTTGATCACCGGTGAGGCGTTCAACACAAAATCTCTGACCGACACCATGCGCTCTAGCCGCGTGTCCGCCGCATCCAGATAGATGTAAAGCTCGCAGTCGCCGCCGCCCCATTTCTGCAGCCCGTCAATGTCGAGAAATAGAAATTTCTGCGGCAGCGCGAAGAATTCGGTGAGAAGCCGGTATCCATCAAAACTGTTGGCTGGATATGGCAGCATGGCTTTATAGCGAGAGTACCCGGACGGCCTAAGATTTCCGGCGGGCAGGAAAACGGCTTCCTTGTCCTCGGCGTGACGCGCAAGCGCCATACCGACACAATGGTTGGTCAATAGCTCGTAAAGCGCTGTCGCCTGCTGCCATGCGGCGGACAGGAAAATCTGGAGTTTCGTCAGTCCCATTTCCGGGAAAGTACCGCCGCGCGGGGCCGTGCTGCGCAGCGAAAGCCTCAAACAGCTGGCCGTGCCGGCAAAGGACGCCGAAAAAGGGGCGTCGATCGGCTGACCGGTGAGCGTCGCAGCTGCGATTTCCAGTGGAGCGATCTCGACGTCCTGCGTGGTACGGAAACGGCAGCTTTCGCCGCCAACCGGTTCGGCGAGAATTTCGCTGTGGCGGGGAAGCGTCTGCACGGTTGCCAGCGCCGGGCTCGGAGCGAATTGCACGACGCTCATCGAGGGGATCGGGGCAAGATAATGCGGATAGAGCGTTTCCAGCAGACTGTCCGACAGTTCGGGGAATTCGTCATCCAGCTTCTGGCGCACCCGGGCGGCGGAATAGGCGAAACTCTGGATCAGACGCTCGACATGCGGATCGTCGGCAACGTCACCTGTCATCCGCAGCCTGCCAGCGATCTTCGGAAACGCCGCCGCAAAACGGGATGCGCGCTTTCGCAGCGCAAAAAGCTCGTCATTGTACTTTTCGAGGAAGCCTTCAGCCATTCGTCGCCTCCACCAGGAATTGCTGCGTGGAAGGATCGATCCGGGATTCAAAGCTGATCGGCGGCATGCCTTCCTGTAGGCGGAAGCTTGCCTGTATGCGCATGCGAAGCGCCCGGTCACCATCCGTGCGGTTTTTCAGGATCGTCACATGCACGTCGGCAAGGCGTGTTTCGAACAGGGAAATCCGCCGCTCGATGCTGCGAGCAAGTCGCGCCTTGGAGGCATCCGTCACCAGATTGGCCGAAAGAATGCCATCAACGCCATAGCTCACGAGCGCATCGGACAGTTCCTTGAGTGCAGCCGGCGGGCCGGCCGGGTTGCGGCGAGTATTGAGCAATGCCTCGAGGTCACGGCGGATCACCTCGCGCATCTCGCGGGCCTGATCCTTCAGGCTGACGAGCATATCCGTTTCCGCATCCGGCGCGTCATCGAGCAGCCGGTCCAGAACCGAGCGCGACAGCGTCCTTTGCCGTGCGCGATATTGCTCCAGCGGATCAACCACGGGCGATCTGCCTTTCTTCGTCGGACAGGGCGGAGAGCGCGCCGATTTCGTGGAACGGCACAACATCGTCGCCAATCAGCAGGCAGCGTTGGCCGAGACCCGTTATCAGTGGTTCACCCTCACTCCAGCGCGTTTCCCGGCCGAGAAGGAGGCCGACATCGTCGCCTGCACCGTGATAGATTGCCGGAAGCAGCACGGATGCGACTGCCCCGTCGCGCAACGTCAGTTCAGCGCCGCGAAAGGCGAGGTCGCGCGGGCGGCTCATGGGGTCGATGCTGAGGCTCTCGATGCGTCCGTAATCGATCCAGAGATAACGGCCGCCATTGGTCAGGACTTCCAGCGCATGCGGAACCCGATCGTCCAGATCGCGGATGTCGCTGGCGCTCTTGCCGTCGTGGCCGATTGGCACAGTGCCGCGTTTTTCGTCGAGTTCATTCAACGCGTCTTTTGCGCCCTCGACATCGCCGCTACGCGCGGCAATGTTCGCCCGGATGGCCAATTGGTCAAGTTCGGAGGGACCGCCGGGGAAATCCGGTACGGCGCCGCTTTCAAACCACGCATTGCGTGCGGCCATGGCGCGCAGCTGGTGGCGGAAGAGGGAAAAACCGACGCTGTCCTGCGGTGAAAATGTTGAGGCCAGATTGCATTGCGCATCGGCCTTTTCATAGTCACCGGCGAGGACCAGCAGATCGATGTAGAAATGGCGGCCATCCTTGTCGGTCGGCCTGGTTTTCACATGGTCCCGCGCCAGCCCGATTGCGTCTTGCAGCTGGTTGTCGCCCAGGAGGCGGGAAATTTCGTCGCGCAGCGTCATGCGGATATCCTTTGCGGCTCGGCTGACGGCCGGGAGGCGGTGGTGGCCGGCATTATGGTTTCGGCAATGAGGTGGAAGCTCGTGGAGACGTCATCGAGCTGGAAATGCGGCTGAAGGCGCACGGTGCATGAGAATGTTCCGGGCTTGCCGGGAACCTCGAAGACATTTATCCCCGCAGAGCGCAGCGGATAGCGCGTGCGCAACGCCGCCTCCGCATCGTCGTTGCCGAGCGTATAGGAGGAAAGCCAGCTTTCCAGTTTGCGCTCAATGGTCGTGGCATCGCTAAGCTGGCCGATGTCATCGCGCATGATGACCTTGAGGTAATGCGAGAACCGGGAGGCACACAGCACATATTGCAGCATGGCAGCAAGGCGGGCGTTCTGCCTCGCCGCTTCGGTGGAGTAATGGCCGGGTGCGTGCAGGGACTGGTTGGCGTTGAAGATCGCCATGCCGGAAAGATAGGTGGTGGAGACGGGTACGATGCCCAGATCGGAAAATTGCTGTTCCTGTCCCGTCGTCAGTTGCACTTCCACGGGCGGCTGGGCGGACAGGCCGTTGCTCTCAATGCCGAGATCAAGCGGTGGCAATTGCCGGGCAGAGAGCATGCCGCCATCCACGGCGTCCTGTGTCACACCGCGCAGATCCGCAAACCAGCCGGAATCGACGAAATTGCGCACCACAACCGTTGCGAAGGCAAAGGCGGCGTTGCCCCACAGCAGTGTCTCGCCGCTTTCCGCGACATGCTCGCGGAATGGAAATCCGTCATCCCGCCCGCGCACATAGGGCCTGTAGGGAGAGCGTAGCAGAACGCGCGGTGCGACAAGGCCTACGAAGCGTGAATCGTCGCGTGCGCGAAGCGCATTCCAACGCAGCCGCGATTTCTCCTGTTTCAGCCAGGAGAAGTCATGGACCCGGCTGAGCTCCGAAAAGTCCTGCAGCCCAACGGTGGAGGGCGAAGCCGCCGCCACGAAAGGGCAGAAGGCGGCCGCAGCCACCATGCCGATCTGTGACAGCGTTGTGATGGAATCGGCACCATCAAGATCATCAGGGGAAAAGGCGTAGTCGCCGATCAGAAGGCCGACCGGTTCGCCGCCCGGCATGCCGAATTCGCGGTTATAGACGACCTCAAAAAGATGGCTCTGGTCGAAGTCGGTGGCGCGTTCCGTGTTGCGGGCAAGGTCGCGCCAGCTGGCGTTCAGCAGTTTCACCTTCACGTCGGTGCTGCGGCCCGCCTCGCGCACGACCATGGCAAGCCCGCGCCATCTCGCCTCCATCGCCTGAAAATCGGGATGGTGGAGAATGGCGTTCACCTGGCCGATCAGCGCATCGTCGATGAGGGCGATGAGCTGGTCGGCGAAAATGCGGGCGTCCGGAAAGGACTGATGCGCCATGAGTGGGCTC
>JAEXMK010000162.1 GCA_023444445.1 Pseudomonadota bacterium
TTTTTGTTACTCCACTTTAGCGGCGAAACAACGGAACCGGCCAGAACCAAAGGCCGAATGTCGGGTGTCTCGATATCGGAAATTTGGCGCGCTTATACATGCCCAAACGGGCTTTGACCAGCCCTGATGCGCATTTTTTCCGATTCAGCGGAAGCAGCGCAGCGATCTGCCTTCGGGCATCGCAAATCATACCCAACGACCTACCAAAAATAACGCGCTTCTTGAAGTCGTCCATATGTCGAATTCACAAAAAGACCGCGTCCCCGATCAATGCGCCTCATCCCAATTGTCGGCCGCGCGGGCATCCACTTTTAGCGGCACCCTCATCGAAATAGCCGGCATGGCCGCATTCTCCATGACAGAGACGACGACAGGCAGGGTCTTTTCGATTTCCGCTTCCTCGACTTCGAAGATGAGTTCGTCATGCACCTGCAAAAGCATGCGGGCGGAGAGCTTTTCCGCCTCCAGCGCCGGCTCGATGCGGATCATGGCGCGGCGGATGATATCGGCGGCCGAGCCTTGGATTGGCGCATTGATGGCCGCACGTTCGTTGAAAGCTTTCACGGACGGGTTGGAAGAGCGGATTTCCGGATAATGGGCACGACGGCCGAAAATCGTCTCGACATAACCGTTTTCGCGGGCGAAGGCCTTGGTTGCTTCCATATAGTCGCGAATACCGGGAAAACGCTCGAAATATTTCTTGATATAATCCCCCGCCTCCGAGCGGGCGATGCTGAGCTGGTTGGCGAGACCGAAAGCGGAAATGCCGTAGATGATGCCGAAGTTGATGGCCTTGGCGCGGCGGCGCACTTCCGACGGCATGCCTTCGACAGGTACGCCGAACATTTCCGACGCGGTCATCGCATGAATGTCGATGCCGTTTTCGAAGGCGTTTCTAAGCTGCGGGATATCGGCGACATGGGCAAGCACACGCAGTTCGATCTGGCTGTAATCAGCCGATAGAAGCTTGTGTCCTGGCGTGGTGATGAAGGCCGTGCGGATCTTGCGTCCCTCGGCCGTGCGGACCGGGATGTTCTGAAGGTTCGGCTCCGAGGACGAGAGGCGCCCCGTGGTGGTGGAGGCAAGCGCGTAGGAAGTGTGCACACGTTTCGTCTCGGGATGGATGTAACCGGGCAGCGCATCGGTATAGGTGGATTTCAGCTTGGTCAGCTGCCGCCAGTCGACAATCTTGCGCGGCAGTTCGGCACCTTCCGCCGCCAGATCCTCCAGAACCTGCGCCGATGTTGACCATTGGCCGGTCTTAGTTTTCGAGCCGCCGGGAAGACCCATCCTGCCGAAAAGAATGTCGCCGAGTTGCTTTGGCGAGCCGATGTTGAAACGCTCGCCCGCCAGCTCGTAGATTTCCTCTTCGAAGCTCGCAGCCTTCTGGGCAAGTTCGCCGGAAAGGCGCGACAGTATCTGCCGGTCCACGGTGATACCGCGCTCCTCCATATGCGCCAGTACGGGCACAAGGGGGCGTTCCAGCCGCTCATAAACCTTGGTCAGCCGTTCCGAGACGAGCCGAGGCTTAAGCGCCATCCACAGCCGCAGGGTGACATCAGCATCCTCAGCCGCATAAGCGGTTGCCTTGTCGATATCGACAAAATCGAAGGTGACGCTCGACTTGCCCGAGCCCGTCACGTCCTTATAGGCAATAGGCGTGTGGCCGAGCCAGCGTTCGGATAGAGAATCCATGCCATGTGTGGCCTTGCCGGCCTCAAGCACGTAGGAAATCAGCATCGTGTCGTCGAAGCTCTGCATGACGACGCCGTGGCGTTTCATCAGCAGATAATCATATTTGAGGTTTTGCGCGACCTTGAGGACAGCCTCGTCCTCAAGCAGATCCTTCAGACGCGCCAGAGCTTCGGCAAAGGGTACCTGCCCTTCGGCAAGCTTGATGCCGTCGCTGAAGAGATCGCCGCCGGAGCCGGTCTTGTGGGTCAAGGGAACGTAGGCGGCGCGGATATCCGTGCCCGAGGCATCCTTGCCATTATCGGCAATGGCCAGTGAAAAACCGACGAGTTCGGCCTGCATCGGGTCGAGCGAGGTCGTTTCCGTGTCGAAGGCGACGACACCCGTTTCCCGGGCGGCGGCAATCCAGCGATCCAGCGTCGCGAGATCCCTGATCGTCGTGTAGGCTGTGGTATCGATCGTGGCGGCGGCAAAAAGCGCCTGTCTCGCCGTCGCGAGATCGGCGGGCGCGCTGCCTTCGCCAACCAGCTTTCTTGCGGAAGCGGCGGCCGAAGCCGGCGTATCCTTTGCCTCGGTGGGCACGACACCAGCCCCAGTGGCGGCCGGCGCATCGAGATCGGGGCCATGGGCATCGGCACCCCATTGCACCGGCACAATGGCAGCGTCGACGGCTGAGGCATCCGTTTCCGTCGCTTCGGCAACACGGCGGGTCAGCGTCGTGAATTCCATCGCCTTCAGGAAGGCGATGAGCTTCGGGCCGTTCTGCGGTTCCAGCACCAGTTCTTCAAGGGTCTGCTCCAGCGGCACATCGGTTCTGAGCGCCACGAGCTGCCGGGAAATACGGGCAAGATCGGCATTGGCGATGATGTTTTCCCGGCGTTTCTGCTGCTTGATTTCCCCTGCCCGCGCCAGAAGCGTATCGAGATCGCCATATTCCTCCAGCAATTGCGCTGCCGTCTTCGGCCCAATGCCGGGAATGCCCGGAACATTGTCGGTGGAATCGCCGGTCATCGCCTGCAGGTCGATCATCTTTTCCGGGCCGACACCCCATTTTTCGATGACGTCAGGGACGCCGATCTGCTTGTCCTTCATGGCATCGTACATATGCACGTTAGCCGTGACGAGCTGCATCAGATCCTTGTCGGACGAGATGATGGTGACATCGGCGCCGATCGCCTCAGCCTGCCGGGCATAGGTGGCGATGATATCATCAGCCTCGAAACCTTCCGTCTCGATGCAGGGAAGGTTAAAGGCGCGCGTCGCTTCGCGGATCAGGCCGAATTGCGGCACCAGATCTTCCGGCGGCGCCGAGCGATTGGCCTTGTAGAGATCGTAAAGCTCGTTGCGGAAGGTTTTCGACGAGTAGTCGAAAATTACCGCGAAATGGGTCGGCGTCACGCCGACATCGGTATTGCGGGCATCCTTGAGGAGCTTCCACAACATGTTGCAGAAGCCGGAGACGGCGTTGACCGGTAGCCCGTCCGACTTGCGGTTCAGCGGCGGGATGGCATGGAAGGCCCGGAAAATGAAACCGGAACCGTCAACGAGGAAGAGATGATCGCCTTTTTTCATGGGTAGCATGGATAGCGCGCCAAAGGCGAAAGGTCTATCGTGGAGATCAGATGCGAGGCTATATCTTTGTTGATTTCCAGGGAAAAGCGGATGTCCAAAGTTTCGATATTTCAGGCGTATTTTGGAGCAGTCCTCCTCACCGCGATCGTTGTGGTCTGCTCATGGCTCCAAGAAGATGACGCAATAACAATTTTTCAGAAATCTCTCCTAGCGCCGCTTTTTCTTTTGGCTAGCAGGGGCCTACGCTCCTTTTTTCCGGAACGCCTTGATGCAACACGCAGCATTTTCGGAACTGCGGAATTTCATTTTCTTAACTCCGCAGTGATCGCGGCTTTCCTCTTATTGGTGCTTCACCCATTGGGGGATCTTGCTGCGCAGCTTATGTTCTTTGCGTCCTTTATTTTGCCTGCGGGAAGCACGAATTTCTTCCTTGCTATGAGAGCAAAACGCAAAATTGAGGATCGCGACTAAACATCGCCAGACCTTACCGATTTGTAATCCATTCTTCCCTTGAAAAGCCGCATTTGGAGACACATTTCTTAGTGGACGGCGCCTGATCACGCCGTAGTCTGATAGCTGGCTCGTCCCCCGCCGCGTCAGACCGGACAAAGGCCTTTCCCCCTCTCCGGGCCTTTGTCCTCCAATATGACCGCCATGGCCGACCCCTCCCGGCCGTGGCGGTTTTATTTTGCGCCCTGCCTAGGCTGGCCTAGACATATCATGCGATATATATCGCGCTATTGAAGTTGCTGCTTTCCGCTGGCGACGACGTAGTATGGACGGAAGAATGGGGTTTTCCCGGGACGAATCGGCAATCTATCTCGCTGCGAAGATGGCGCGGGAATTTACCATGGCGCTGCAGAAAAGAGCGGCGGCGCTCGGTTTTTCTCCCGGCCAATTTCCCATCCTCATCGAGCTCTGGCATGAAGAAGGTCTGACGCAGAGGCAATTGCTGGATCGAATCGATGTTGAACAGGCAACGCTCGCCAACACGCTGTCGCGCATGGAACGTGACGGGCTTATTGTCCGCAAATCGCATCCGAGCGACCGCCGCGCCCAGATCATCGAACTGACCCAGCGCGGCAGAGATCTTGAGGCGAATGCCATTGCCGCTTCCGAGGCCACCGAAGACACATTGCTTGCGGACTTCCGCCGTTTCGAGCGGCAGCTTTTGCTGGAATACATGCGCCGGGCGATCGAAAGCGCCAAAAAAGCAAAATAACGTCTGCGGCCCAAAACCGCTTCGCAGTTTTCGCGAACTGCTCTATCGTTCCGGCGGCCGCGCGCTTGCCGATTCACGACAAGCCTGCCCCTTGTTTCCCGCGATATGCGATGCCCGGATATTCGTCTTTTCGCCGGGTCACGACAGACATGACAGGATCAGCGATGACAGACGTTTCCCCTATTCTTTCCAATGCCGACGACAATCTGACCTCCAGCCTCGAGCGGCTGTTCGAACTCGTGCGCATTCCGTCGATTTCCACGGACCCGGCCTATAAGGCAGAATGCCGCAAGGCGGCGGAGTGGCTGGTGAGGACGCTTTCCGCGCTCGGTTTTACGGCTTCCGTCCGGGATACGGCCGGCCACCCCATGGTCGTTGCGCATCACGAGGCAGCCACCGAGGATGCACCGCATGTGCTTTTTTACGGCCACTACGACGTGCAGCCTGTCGATCCGCTCGATCTCTGGGAAAATGATCCGTTCGAGCCTGCTATCAAGGATATCGGCGCCGGCCGGAAGGTGATTACCGGACGTGGCACGGCTGACGACAAGGGCCAGCTGATGACCTTCGTGGAAGCCTGCCGGGCCTATAAGACGGTGAATGGCGGCCTGCCGGTGCGCGTTACCATTCTTTTTGAAGGCGAAGAGGAATCCGGCTCGCCTTCACTGAAGCCGTTCCTCGACGCCAATGCGCAGGAGCTGAAAGCCGATTATGCGCTGGTCTGCGATACCGGCATGTGGGACCGGGATACGCCCGCCATCGCCGCTGCCCTTCGTGGCCTGGTTGGCGAAGAGATCGTCATCACGGCGGCTGATCGCGACCTGCATTCCGGCCTTTTTGGCGGCGCCGCCGCAAACCCGATCCACATCCTCACCGATATCCTCGCCGGACTGCATGACGAGACGGGCCGCGTGACGCTTGCCGGTTTTTATGACGGTGTGGAAGAAACCCCTGCCAACATCAAGGCCTCCTGGGAAACGCTTGGCCGCACGGCGGAAGCCTTCCTCGGTGAAGTCGGCCTTTCGGTCCCCTCGGGCGAAAAGGGCCGCTCCGTGCTGGAGCAGACCTGGGCGCGACCGACGGCCGAAGTCAACGGCATCATCGGCGGTTATACCGGCGACGGATTCAAGACCGTGATCGCCGCAAAAGCCTCCGCCAAGGTGTCGTTCCGCCTCGTCGGCGAGCAGGACCCCGCAGCTATTCGCGACAGCTTCCGGGCCTATGTGCGATCCAGAATTCCGGCCGATTGCTCCGTGGAGTTTCACGAACATGGCGCATCACCGGCTATCCAGCTGTCCTACGATTCGCCCGTGCTCACCAAAGCCAAGAATGCGCTTTCGGAAGAGTGGCCAAAACCCGCCGTTGTGATCGGCATGGGCGGCTCGATCCCCATCGTCGGTGATTTTCAGAAGATGCTGGGCATGGATTCGCTGCTTGTCGGCTTCGGCCTGACGGACGACCGCATTCACTCGCCGAATGAAAAATACGAGCTGCAGTCCTTCCACAAGGGTATCCGCTCCTGGGTCCGCATTCTGGACGCGCTCGCGGCGAAATAACAAAAAAGAGGAAGCACCGGTGACCTGGCGCTTCCTCCCTTTGCGTTTGCTCATCGCAAAAACAAAAAGGCCGGGCAAGCCCGACCTTTCCATCCGTTTTCCGTCAATGCCAGTACATCCGTGGTCAAAGCGTTCAACGGTAATGTTCCAGAGCGCGTCCACTTCCATGGCCACTGCATTTCACCATCAGGATCGGCTGCTTCGGTTAATCTTTGGTTAACACGATAACAGGGGCACTTTCAAAATACCCGCCTGACAGCTCTCATCCGAAACACTGTTGAACCCTATATTGGTATGCACTCGCGCCTTTTCAAGGCCCGCCTGTTCGCCGCATCTTTCAAAAGAAAAAGGCCGGAAAAATCCGGCCTTTCCATTCATGCGAGTGACCCTTACGGGCCAGAACGCTTATCAGGCAGCAACGAGGTTGCCTGCGGACATCTTGCCCGAGCGGCGGTCCTGCATCAGCTCGTAGGAGAGCTTCTGGCCGTCGTTGAGAGCGGTGAGGCCCGCACGCTCAACAGCAGAGATGTGAACGAACACGTCCTGCGAACCGTCGTCAGGCTGAATGAAGCCGTAGCCCTTGGTTGCGTTGAACCACTTTACTGTACCAGTCGCCATAACGATTTCCTTCCGTTGGCAATTGTATTTGCACTGCAAGCAGTGCGGACTTGGGTCGAATTTGAAGGAAAAGATCGTCGTGAGCGTCTGGAAAGACGCCGAAGCTCTGGTCGTCAAACAAATATCGATGGCGAAGTACCTAGGTTGGAAGGGGCCCAAAGTCAAGTTTCTTTGAGCAGAGCAGTCGCCGAGAGGAGAAGGGCGAGGCGACAACCAAATCGCCAAAACGCAAAAACCCGGCGCGGGAGGAGGTGCGCCGGGTTCTTGAAACTGACTGACAATTGGGAGGAGGAGTATTGTCAGTCCAATCGGGCGACGCTGGGAGGAGGAGTGCGTCGCTTCGATGATTTGAAGATACAGCATGCCAGCTTAAAAAACAGACGTTTCATCGCAGCGCAGCATTGCAAAAAACGCATGGCTATCTCCGAGCCACTTGAAGCGCATCTGCGTAACGCCTAATAAATACGCATGTCCATCGAATCGGTCAGAGCATTTTTCACCGAGAAGTCGCCCGAAGTAACCGTGATTGAAACGGAAGCAAGTTCGGCAACGGTCGCTTTGGCCGCTGAAGCGCATGGTGTCGATCCCGACCAGATCGCCAAAACCATCTGCCTGAGGGCTGGCGATACGATTCTTCTCGTCGTTGCGGCCGGCACCAGACGCCTCGACAACCGAAAATTCCGCGATCAGTTTGGCGTAAAGCCGCGCATGCTCGGACCGGAAGAGGTGGTTGCGGTGACTAGCCATCCCATTGGCGGCGTGTGTCCTTTCGGCCTCCCTTCGGTCCTGCCGGTGTTTTGCGACATATCGCTGAAAAACCATCAAGAGGTGGTTCCGGCAGCCGGCGCCATCAATGCGGCAGTCAAGATTTCGCCTGATGTGATGGCTGAATTGACGGGGGCGGAATGGGTCGACGTCTGTCAATGACGCGGATTTGATCCGGTCAGGACTTAACGCCGCCTTAAATCGCTGCATTTACACTCTTCATCCTGGATTAAGGATCGCGCAGGCATAGAGACCTGGACCCAAAGGGGGTGCGCGCGGTTTCGCGAATAGGAGCGATTTCGGCTGGATGGCAGGCAAGGGTAAATCACGCGAACGGGTAGAACCTTCTTTCGGGGATTTCCACGATTCCGGTGATGACCTGCGCCTTGACGCCAGCGAACGCATCAGCGGCACTGCAAAACAACAGGCCAAAAAACCCAAACCGGCATCCGGCCGTACCAAATCCCGAAAGAACGAAAAGCGAAGCCGCAATACGGGCCGCGGCCTGACGGGCTTCATCCGCTCACTTTTTTACTGGTGCATCGTGCTCGGTATCTGGGGCGGTATCGGCGTTGCCGGACTTGTCCTTTATTATGGCGCGCGCATGCCGAGCGCCAGCAGCTGGTCCATTCCCGAACGGCCGCCGAATGTGAAAATCGTTTCGGTCAATGGCAGCGTGCTCGCCAATCGCGGCACCACCGGTGGCGAAGCGCTCGCGCTGGAAGACATGTCGCCTTATATTCCGCAGGCAGTCATGGCGATCGAGGATCGTCGGTTTTATTCACATTTCGGGGTCGATCCGCTTGGTCTCGGACGCGCCATCGTAACGAATCTGCTGACAGGACGGACCGTGCAGGGCGGCTCGACGCTAACGCAGCAGCTGGCGAAAAACCTGTTCCTCTCTCCGGACCGGACGCTGGAACGCAAGGTGCAGGAAGTGCTTCTGTCCTTCTGGCTGGAGCACAAATACACCAAGGACCAGATCCTCGCGATGTATCTCAATCGCGTCTATTTCGGCTCCAATGCCTATGGCGTCGAGGCGGCTTCCAGGCGCTACTTCAACAAATCCGCGCGCGACGTCAATCTGGGCGAAGCGGCGATGCTGGCCGGGCTTCTGAAAGCCCCCTCACGCCTTTCACCGGCGCGTGATCCAAAGGCGGCGGAAGAGCGGGCGCAGGTGGTGCTGCAATCCATGCGCGATGTCGGCTTCATCACCGATGACGAAATCAAGACCGCCATGTCGCAGCCGCCGACCAAGGCGAAACGGTTCTGGTCCGGCGCTGAACATTACGCTGCCGATATGGTGCTGGAGGAAGTCCGTGGCCTGGTTGGTGAGGTCAAGCAGGACATCGTGGTCGATACGACCATCGACCCCAATCTTGAGCGCGACGCCGAGAAGGCGCTGACCCACGTGCTCCAGGGTGACGGCAAGAAGCAGGGCGCCTCGCAGGCGGCGCTGGTTTCCATCGATGGTACGGGTGCGATCCGCGCCGTCGTCGGTGGAGCGGATTATGCGGAAAGCCAGTTCAACCGCGCCGTGAAGGCAAAACGGCAACCCGGCTCGGCCTTCAAGCCCTTCGTCTACGTCGCCGCCCTCGAATCGGGGCTTACCCCCTATACGATCCGCAATGACGCACCGGTGCGCATCGGCAACTGGACACCGGAAAATTACGAGAAGAAGTATCGCGGCGAAGTCACGCTCGCCACTGCGCTTGCCAATTCGCTGAACACCATCGCCGCGCAGCTGGTGATGGAGGTTGGCCCGGAACGGGTGACGCAGGTGGCCCATCGCATGGGCATCGAATCGGAGTTGCAGAACAACGCCTCGATTGCGCTAGGCACCTCGGAAGTGTCGCTGATGGAGCTGACCGCCTCCTATGCTCCCTTCATGAATGGTGGCTACAAGGCGACGCCACATATCGTCAAACGCATCACCGATGCCGACGGCAAAGTGCTTTACGAAAACAAATACGACAATCCGCCGCGTGTGCTGAGCGAAGAGATCGCCGCCACCATGAACGGCATGTTGTCCCGCGTCATCACGGAAGGCACCGGCAAGGCTGCGCGGCTGCAAGGCTGGCAGGCGGCGGGGAAATCCGGCACGACCCAGTCCTTCCGCGATGCACTTTTTGTCGGCTACACAAGCAACCTCACCACGGGCGTCTGGTTCGGCAATGACGACGGCACCTCGATGAAAAAGGTCACCGGTGGCGGACTGCCGGCACGTGCATGGAAGGACTTCATGACCGCTGTCCATTCCGGGCTGTCGCCTTCGCCACTTTTCGGCCTCGGCGCAGGTGGTGTACCGCCGCTCGGGGACATGCAGCAGCCGGCACCGGAAGCTGCGCCCTCATCCATCGGCGAGATCATTTCCAACGCGCTGGGTGGCGGAACCACCGACACCCGGTCCTATCCCACTGCACCGGCTTCACCTAACCAGCCGGGCATGGCCATGCCGCCCGCACATATTCCTTCCCGCGACATCGAACCCGGCTATCAGGCTGATAACGGACCTGTGCCGCCCGCCGATATAGGCGGTCAGGCCCCTGCACAATCGGGGCCGAAGCAGACGACGCTATTTGACATTCTGATGGGAAATTGAGCGGCGTCGGATAATGAGCCGGCAGGTCTCATGACGAATGACGGGATGGCAGCGGCTCGCTCGCCTTCCCGCAAAAACCTTCATTTCCGAAGAGTTCGCCTTCGCATCCGCAGCCATGAGCGGAGACGGCGCAGCGGCGCAACATATGCGTGCGCGCCAATTAACCCTAGATTGCCATTTGCGCGACGACGGCTACATTTTCGGGTGACTTTTTAGGGTAAATGAATTATTAATCGTTCATATAAATTAATTTTCTTGTTTCATAATAACTTTTCAGGGTTCCATATTATGCTGGGTACTAAAGGCTCATCGCATGCCGTTTTTTACGGCGCTCCCTATCCTGCCGCCCCGTTTGAAACGGCGGAATTGCGATCTCCCGCCTCCGATAAGAAACCATCGTCATTGTTGCGCAGCCAGTTTGCGCTCAAAAGAACCATCGACATCGCAGGGGCGTCCATTGCCCTTGTTGCACTTGCCCCCGTTCTGGCCACCGTCGCATTGCTGGTAAAGCTGGACAGCAAGGGTCCGGTCCTGTTCTCGCAGGTGCGCTGGGGCATGAATGGAAGAAAAATCCGCGTCTATAAATTTCGCTCGATGCGGTCGGAACTCGGTGACGTCACCGGGGTGGCGCAAACGGTGAAGAACGATCCGCGGATAACCCGTATCGGCGCCATTCTGCGCCGCACGAATATCGACGAACTACCGCAGCTGATCAATGTCCTGAAGGGCGATATGTCGCTGGTGGGGCCACGCTGCCACGCCATCGGCATGCTGGCGGCCGGCCGTCTTTATGAGGAGCTGGTTCCTCATTATCACATGCGGCACCGGATGCGACCCGGCATTACCGGCCTTGCCCAGATGCGGGGACTACGCGGCCCAACGGATCGCAGCGACAAGGCGCGGGCCCGGATCGTCTCCGATCTTTATTACGTCGACAATTTTTCGGTCTGGCTGGATATCAAGATCATGGTCGGAACGGTGATTTCCGAATTGCGCGGCGGCAAGGGCTTCTGATCCTTCAGGCGCAATTGCCGCCTCTGCAACCCGCACAAAAATAAAAGCCCGGCAGCGATGCCGGGCTTTTATCATGAAACCATCATCATCAGTTCATCGGCGCGGGAGCCGCATTCGGATCCGGAAGCGGCGCCGGATTTGCCGAGAGTGTCCGCAGATAGGCGATGAGATCGGCCCTCTCGGTCTCTTTCTTCACACCCGCAAAGCCCATGGCCGTGCCGGGAACGTGCTTCTTGGGAGCTTCGAGGAAGTAGTTGAGATGATCGTAATCCCAATGGACGGTAGCGCCCTTGGAGAAATCCTTCATTCCAGCGGAATAGCTGAAACCTTCGTGGCTGGCGATCGGCCGGTTGACGACATCGAAGAGATTGGGGCCGACCTTGTTTGCACCACCACTCTCTCCGGTATGACAGCTCGTACACTTCTTGAAGACTGTCTCGCCCTTGGCAGCATCGGCGCTCGCCAGCAATTTTGCGATTGGCGTCGCGGCTGCAGCGGCTTCTCCGCCACCTGCCTCGCCACCGCTTTCCGCGGCAGCAATGGCAAAGCCTTCCTTCTCGGGCGCAGGCGCATGGAAAATGCCCTCAGAGGCAATCGACACCGACATCAGGACGAAAACCGTGCCCAGCAACGCCCCAACGCCCATATTAACATAAGAATTCATCTATATGCGCTCCCTCGCATCCGCTCCATATAACCGGGCATCTTGAAATTGCTCGAAAGCTATGGCTTTTGCACAGCCTGCGCAACTTGAATAATGTTCCCCACTCCGTGACGTTTTGACACTTTTCGGGCGGGATTTGAAGGGTGTCGGATGAAGAATCGGGAATTCGAGAAAGCTGTCGTGCTCATACCGGCGCGAATGGCATCCACGCGCCTGCCCGGCAAGCCGCTCGCCGACATCGGCGGCAAGCCGATGATCGTGCAAGTGGCGTTGCGTGCGCGTGAAGCAGGGGCAGAAAGAATCGTCGTTGCGGTCGATGACGAACAGGTATTTTCCGCCGTTCAGAATGCCGGTTTTGACGTGATGATGACGCGCGACGACCACCAATCGGGATCGGACCGCATTTTCGAAGCGCTGCAAAAGGCCGATCCCTATGGCAAGGCGGAATATGTCATCAATGTCCAGGGCGACCTCCCAACCATAGAGGCAGAAACCATTCGCGCTTCGCTGCGCCCGCTTGAAAATGCCGCCGTCGATATTGCCACGCTGACCGTGGAAATCACAGACGAGGAAGAAAAAACCAATCCGAACGTGGTGAAGGTGGTGGGCAGCCCGCTTTCCGACACCCGTCTGCGCGCACTCTATTTCACGCGCACCACCGCCCCTCACGGCGATGGCCCGCTCTATCACCACATTGGACTTTATACCTATCGCCGCGCAGCGCTCGAGACATTCGTGAGCCTTCCGCCCTCTCCGCTGGAAAAGCGCGAACGGCTGGAACAGCTGCGTGCGCTGGAAGCGGGCATGCGCATCGATGCGGAAATCGTCCGCTCGGTACCGCTCGGCGTCGATACGCCGCACGATCTGGAAAAAGCCCGCAAAATTCTTGCAAGCAGAACCCTCTGACGGATAGTCCCATGACCTTGAGCACAAATCGTATTGCCTTCCAGGGCGAATTCGGCGCGAATTCCGACATGGCCTGCCGAGACATGTTTCCGGATATGGAGCCCCTGCCATGCCCAACATTCGAGGATGCATTCAACGCTATCGAGAGCGGCGAAGCCGACCTCGGCATGATCCCGATTGAAAACACGCTGGCCGGCCGGGTAGCGGATATTCACCATCTGCTGCCCGAATCTCGCCTGCACATCATCGGCGAATATTTTATGCCGATTCGCTTCCAGCTGATGGTGATGCCGGGCGTTACGAAGGACGAAATCCGCACCGTGCACAGCCATATTCATGCGCTTGGACAGTGCCGCAAGATCATTCGCTCCAACGGCTGGAAGCCGGTGATCGCCGGCGATACGGCGGGCTCCGCACGGCTGGTTTCAGAAAAGGGTGACCGCAGCATGGCGGCTCTTGCGCCGCGTCTTGCGGCCAGTCTCTACGGTCTCGAGATTCTGGCTGAAAATGTCGAGGATTCGGAAAACAACGTCACGCGATTCGTGGTACTGTCCCGCGATGAAAACTGGGCGAAGCGCCAGTCGAGCGACGAAATCGTCGTCACGACTTTTGTTTTCAATGTTCGCAACATTCCGGCCGCGCTCTACAAGGCGATGGGCGGTTTTGCCACCAACGGCATCAACATGACAAAGCTCGAAAGCTACCAGCTCGGCGGCAAATTCGTGGCGACGCAGTTTTATGCCGATATTGAAGGCCACCCCGACGACGAGCCGGTGCGGCATGCGCTGGACGAGTTGCGCTTTTTCTCGGAAAAAGTCCGCATTCTCGGTGTCTACAAGGGCCATGCGATGCGCGGCAAGCTCAATCAGAGCTGAGCCTGCCGCAGGGCTTCATTTTGGCCATTCCACCCAGTCGCGCATCAGGCGATGCGCGATGGCGCCGCCGGGCGGGGCGGAAAAACCTTCCCCTGTTGCCGCCTCCAGCATTTTTGCGACTTCCGCCCGCGTGAACCAGCGGCAATCCTCTAGTTCGATCTCGTCACGCGCAATCTCAAAAGAGAGCGCCTCGGCATAACAGCCAATCATCAGCGTATGCGGCATCGGCCAGGGCTGGGAGGCGTGGTAGCGAACGCGGCCGATTTCGACGCCGGATTCCTCATGCGTTTCCCGGCGGACAGCCTGCTCGATCGTCTCACCCGGCTCAACGAAACCGGCAAGGCAGGAATACATTCCCGGCGCAAAATGTGCGCCGCGACCCAGCAGGCAAAGATCGCGCTCGATGTCGATCGTCATCATGATGACGACGGGATCGGTGCGTGGAAAAATAGTGTGGTTGCAGGCGGCGCAGATGCGCTTGTAGCCGCCGATCCGCAACTCCATGGTGCCGCCGCATCGTCCACAAAAGCGATTGTCGGCGTTCCAGTGCGTGAGGCTGACGGCCTGGGCGACCTCGCTGAGCAACTCCTCATCGAGCAGATGATCGCGATAAAGCGTGCGGGCATCGGCCAGCTTGTAGTGGCTCGCCAGCTGATCCTCGGCGATGGCAACCGGCACCGCGATCCTCGGCTCCCCGGTTTCGCGATATCCGAGTAGAACGGCATTGTCGAAATCCGGCTGCAACTCGGCCAGTTCATAGGCGGAAAACAGGGGATCGATGACCTGCTCATCATGTTTCAGGACAAGCCGATTGCCCGAGAATGCAAAAATATGAGTACCATCGATTTTGAGCGCATCGGCCACGCACTCTTCCGTCCGCTTTTCAGCGAAACGGTCGAGAGCGTTTTTGGAGAAGGCCGTCAGCAGGCTTGCTTCGGGATGGGGGGCAGTGGTTTCAAAAATTTTCATGGAAATCATCAGAGCGCGCCGGAGATCTTTTTCATCAAATTTTCCTTCTCGCCCGCCGCGTAAGGCACCGCCGTTCCGTGACCCCAAATAGGACCGGGCCAGCAGGTGTCGCCTTCATTGCGGGCGATAATGTGGACATGCAGCTGCCGGACGATATTGCCCAAAGCACCGACATTAATCTTGGTGGCTCCGGTGATTTCCTTCAAGGCGGATGCGACAAGATTGGTCTCGAATGTCAGCATGGCCTGATCGAGCGGAGTGAGATCGAACAATTCGCTGACGCCGTCCCGCTGCGGCACCAGCACCAGCCAGGGCCAGCGACTGTCGTTTTGCAAGCGCAGCTCGCAAAGACCCAAACGTGTCACAAGCACGCTGTCGCGCGCCAGTCTTTCGTCCAGCTGGAATGTCTCCAAGGCGTCCTCCATGTTTGTTTTCATTGTGATAGCAGTTTTTTGAAGGCTTGGCTTGCATTTGCTGTCGATATTGCCGATATGTGGCCCCGGGAGGTTGGTGGTGGACGAGCCACTCGCCAACCGGGTCAGG
>JAEXMK010000166.1 GCA_023444445.1 Pseudomonadota bacterium
CAGCCCAAGGACTTGGGCTGGCTGGATACCGGCTCAAGGCCGGGATGACGAGGAACAAAGGCTACTCCACCTCGGCATGGGGCGGGCGCCCCGACCTACTTCGGCGGCGCCGCGATGCTGCCCCTCAGCACCAGCCGACAACCGAGTTCCAGCCGATGCGCCGGGCGCGTCGGATCGGCCGCCACCAGCCGCTGCTCCAGCAGCGAAAGGGCCGCACCGCCCAGCCGGTCGGCCGGTAGCTGGATGGTGCTGAGCGGCGGCGCGCTGAAGGCTGCCGGCATGATGTCGTCGAAACCCAGCACCGAGACATCATCCGGCACCCGGATACCGGCCTCCGTCAGCGCCTTCAGGCAACCGAGCGCCAGATTGTCGGCAGCGCAGAAGATCGCCGTTGCATTTCTGAGCGGACGTTCCTCCACCAGCAGCCGGCGAATGGCGGCCTCGCCCCATTGCGGCTCATAGCTGTCCACCTCGACCACCATATCCGCAGGCACGGCAAGACCCGCCGCGAGATACGCGTCGCTAAAACCGTCATAACGGCGCCGGATCGTCGTGCGCCCCTTCCAGGTGATGTGCAGGATATTGCGATGCCCAAGCGACAGCAGATGTTCGATGCCAAGCCGCGCGCCAAAACGGTTTTCCGCCGTTACCGTATCAACGATCATTGCCGGGTCTTCGCCATTGATCAGCACCACCGGCCGCCCAAGCGCCGACAGCGCCTCGACCAGCTGCGGTCTGTCATCATTGAGAACCACGATGCCATCGACATTGTCGGCATCCGCGGCAGCGGCCACTGCGACCGGATCAAGCCGGCTCGTTGCACTCACATAGGGAACGATGCGAATCCCGCGCCGCTCGCATTCGCGCCTGAAGCCGTTCAGCATCGTCCAGCTGACCATGTTAAGGTCGCTCTGCGGTGCCGCATCATTGGTCATGGCGAGCAACACGACGCGCAGCGTCGCGATGGTCGCCTTCTGCCGCCGGTTTTCGAGATAACCGAGCGTGCGGGCCGCCTCCAGCACACGCTCGCGAACCTGCGTGGTCAAGGGCGCGGTGCCATTGATGGCGTGCGACGCCGTGCTCAGCGAAACATTCGCCTCCCGCGCCACGTCCTTAAGCGTCGTTTTCCTGTCCGCTTTCATATAGGGAAAATTCAACCATTCATCTTCGGACAGTGCGGTCAGAAAACCTGCTTCGCGCAGTTGATCCGTAGCCTATCTCTGCCATCCTCTATAGAGGAGACTACCGCATCTTCCGTAAATGCGGAATTGATTTCTCTGGGTTTTCACCCCTCAGGAAACGCCGCCCGCGGCAAACCACGGGCGGCAAGACGCTCAGAGCGCTCGGGCTATGTGGTCGATGCTGTCCTTCACGGCAGCGGCAGGGTCTTCCAACTCGTGCACCTCATTCGCAAAAGGTTCGAAGCTGTAAGGCCCCTTGTAACCGGCCGCCTCGAGCGTCCTGATCTGGGCGATATTCTCCAGCCGGTCGTCACCATCCACGAGAATGCGGTGCGCATCGAGCATGTCTGCGACGGAGACGGCTGGGTCGGTAACACCGGAAATGTGAACAAGGCCCGTGCGTTCGGGGAAGTACACCGTCTCGCCCGCGAGGTGGTGGTGGAAGGTGTCGTGCACCAGCCTGTAAACCTCGCCGCCGCCCGCCGCATCGATGGCTCTCACGGCCTCGGCCTTGGTGCGCAGCGAGGAGACCGGAAAACCGAGCGGCTCGGCAAGGCCGGTCAGCCCGCGTTCCTCTAGAATCGGCTTCATGGCCTTCAGCGCCGTCACCAGATCTTCGAAAGAAACTGCCGTACCATCGTTGAGCGGACACATGACCAGCGCTTTCGCGCCGCTCGCCGCGGCATAATCGGCCATGGCAACGGCCCGTGCAGGCAGGTCGCCCGACCAGACGTTGAAGGGATAAAGCGCGTTGATGGAGATGATCGTTACGCCGGCCTTTTCAGCCGCCGCCTTCACGGCAGCCGGCTCCACCGTGCCGACGATGTCCGGCAGGTCGCCGCGGATTTCGACTTCGGTGATGCCGAGTTCGCGGGCCATTGCGAAGAAATCATCAAGCGAGAGCTTCGGGGCGGTAATGTGGTTGATGGCAAAGCGCATGAACGACCTCGTCGGCGAATTGGATTTTCACCAGCGTAAAGCCCATCTTGCGACCAGTCTAGCGTCCACACATGCAAACGCCCGCGCCAACAGCGCGAGCGTATAACGACCGGAATGATCGCTAAGGCTGAACGAGGATCAGACCCGCTCAAGCGCCACGGCGATACCCTGCCCGACACCGATGCACATGGTGGCGAGCGCAAGACGTTTGCCGGTCAGCGAAAGTTCAAGCGCCGCGGTGCCGGCGATGCGGGCGCCCGACATGCCAAGCGGATGGCCAAGCGCGATCGCACCGCCATTCGCATTCACCCGCGCATCGTCGTCCGCAATGCCGAGCTGGCGCAGCGTTGCAAGGCCCTGGCTGGCGAAAGCTTCGTTCAGCTCGATCACATCGAGCTGCTCCTGTTTCAACCCGAGCCGCGCCAGAAGTTTGGCCGAGGCGGGCGCCGGTCCGATGCCCATGACGCGCGGCGGCACACCTGCGGCGGCACCGCCGAGAACGCGGGCGATGGGGGTGAGACCATATTTCTTCGCGGCTTCTGGGGAAGCGATGATAAGCGCGGCCGCGCCATCATTGACGCCAGACGCATTGCCTGCCGTTACCGTTGCACCATCGCGCTTGTTCACCGGCTTCAGCTTCGCCAGCGCTTCGAGGCTTGTGGCCCGCGGATGCTCGTCTCTGGAGACGACAAGCGGATCGCCCTTGCGCTGCGGGATCGTTACCGAGACGATCTCCTTGTCGAGACGGCCATTGGCTTGCGCATCGGCCGCCTTCTGCTGACTGCGCACGGCGAAGGCATCCTGATCTTCCCGCGACACCTGATAATCGACGGCGACATTGTCACCTGTTTCCGGCATGGAATCGACGCCATATTGCGCCTTCATCAGCGGGTTCACGAAACGCCAGCCGATGGTGGTGTCATAGATTTCAGCGTTACGGGAAAAGGCGCTTTCCGCCTTTGGCATAACGAAGGGCGCGCGGCTCATGCTTTCGACGCCGCCAGCGATCATCAGTTCAGCCTCGCCCGACTTGACGGCGCGGGCGGCTGCAATGACCGCATCCATGCCTGAGCCGCACAGCCGGTTGATCGTCGTTCCCGTCACGGAAACCGGCAGGCCGGCAAGCAGCAGCGACATGCGCGCGACGTTACGATTATCCTCGCCTGCCTGATTGGCGCAGCCGAAGATCACATCCTCGACGGCTTCCCAGTCGATGGAAGGATTGCGTTCCATCAGCGCCTTCAGCGGCACTGCGCCTAGATCGTCGGCACGGACGGAGGAAAGCGCACCACCAAAACGGCCGATGGGCGTGCGGATATAATCGCAGATATAGGCTTCGGTCATCGGTGTTTCCTCACAGTTCCGGTGCAATGAGATCGGCAACCGTGCCATCCACATGAAGCGGCGCGCCAGTCATGGCCTGTAGCTCTTCAAACGTCATTGCGGCCAGCTTTTCACGCAGCACAAAGCGGCCATCGACCACGTCAATCACCGCATGGCTGGTATAGATGCGGGTGATGCAGCCGACGCCGGTCAGCGGGAAGGCGCATTTCTCAACCAGCTTCGGCTCGCCATTCTTGGTCACATGTTCGGTGATGACGAAGACCTGCTTGGCGCCATGCACGAGATCCATCGCACCGCCGACGGCCGGCACACCCTTGGAGCCGACGCGCCAATTGGCAAGATCGCCATTCTGGGCCACCTGATACGCCCCGAGGATCGCCACATCCAGATGTCCGCCGCGCACCATGGCGAAGCTATCGGCATGGTGGAAGAAGGCGGCGCCCGGCTTTAGCGTCACGGCTTTTTTGCCGGCATTGATAAGGTTCCAGTCCTCCTCGCCTTCCGGCGGCGCTTCACCAAAATTCAGGATGCCATTCTCGGTGTGGAAGATCGCCTGACGGCCGGGCGGCTGATAGCGCGCCACCATTTCCGGAAAACCGATGCCGAGATTGACGTAGGCGCCGTCCTCGATGTCCTGCGCCGCACGCCAGGCGATCTGGGCGTTGGAAAGCTTGATGTCTTCGCGGGTGTCGATGGTCTGGGTCATGCGTAGGCTACTCCCGCGCGAATGAGGACTTCTTCCTGTTGCGGATCGGGAATTTCCACGACGCCGTTTACGAAAATGCCCGGCGTCACGACATGCTCCGGATCGATCTCGCCGGCGGCGACGATCTTCGAGACCTGCGCAATGGTGGTTTTCGCGGCCATGCACATCAGCGGGTTAAAATTGCGCCCGGCCTTGTTATAGGTGAGGTTGCCATAGGTGTCGCCAAGCTCGGCCTTGACGATGGCAAAGTCGGCCTTCAACCAGCGCTCCTGCACATAGGAGCGGCCGTCAAATTCGGCGATAACTTTGCCCTCAGCCAGTTCCGTGCCAAAGCCGGTCGGGGTGTAGAAAGCCGGAATACCGGAACCGCCAGCGCGGATACGCTCGGCAAGCGTGCCCTGCGGCACCAGTTCCAGCTCGATTTCGCCGGCGAGATAGCGATCGGTAAAGGCGCGTGGATCCGAAGAGCGCGGGAAGGAGCAGATCATCTTCTTGACCATGCCCGCATCGATCATCGCGGCGATGCCAATACGGCCATTGCCTGCATTGTTGTTGATAACAGTCAGGTTCTTCGGGCCCTTGTCGATCAGCGCGTGGATCAGCTCGATCGGAGCGCCGGAGCCGCCGAAACCGCCGATCATGATCGTCGCACCGTCACGGACGCCGGAAAGCGCCTCTTCGGCGCTCTTGATTGTCTTGTCCATTCTCAAAACCTCCATCCAGCCGAGCGGATGGACCGGCAGGGCTGCGTGGCCATGAGGTAATGCCGAAATTGCCTCGACGGCAAGGATTTTGTGCGTTATATGATTTTTGTTCGTATATCGCACAATTGGAGCGTGGCCATGGCCGTTAGCGAAAGAGACATCATGGGCGGTCTCGCCAAGGGATTGCGGGTAATCGAGGCTTTCAGCGCCGAGCGCCCGCGTCTTTCTATTTCCGACGCCGCCGAGATCGCCGGGCTGGACCGCGCCACGACGCGCCGCTGCCTGCTCACGCTTTCGGAGCTTGGTTATGCCGCCTATGACGGCAAGTTCTTTACCGTCACGCCGAAGGTGCTGCGGCTCGGCACCGGCTGCCTCGCCACCATGCCCCTGCCGAAAATCGTACAACCGCTCATCGACCATCTTTCGGAGGAGATCGGCCAGAGTACCTCCGTCTCTATCCTGGACGAGACCGAAATCGTTTATGTCGCCCGCGCCGCCCAGCAGCGGGTCATGTCCATTGCGCTGATGCCCGGGTCGCGCCTGCCCGCCTATTGCACCTCCATGGGCCGCGTTCTTCTTTCCGCTCAGCCGCCCGAACGCCAGCGCAACATACTCGAAGCCTCCCGGCTGGTTGCCCGCACGGAAAAGACGATCACCGATATTCAGGCCCTGCTCACCGAAATCGAGGTGACTGGCCATCGCGGTTATGCGTTGATCGATCAGGAAGTCGAAATCGGCCTTCGCTCCATCGCCGTGCCGCTGAAAAGCGTTCGCGGCCAGACAGTCGCTGCGCTGAATGTCGGGCTCGCCGCCTCGGTCGCATCGATGGAGGATCTGGTGGAGCGTTACCTGCCGGCGCTTCTTTCCGTTCAGCGTGAACTGGCGAGAATGCTGGTCTGAGGCTGAGGCAGGGCCTGCCGCGTGCCGGTATCGCCCATTTTGCGCTGTTCTGCCAGACGCCAGGCGCGCGGTGTCATGCCGGTTTCGCGCCTGAAGAAGCGGTTGAAATAGGCGGGATCGGCAAAACCAAGCCCTTCGGCGATCATCTGGACGCTGGAGACGGTGAAGACCAGTTCCTGCTGGGCAATTTCGATTTGACGCTTGGCAATCAGCCGCTGCAGGCTGAGGCCGGAGACCGAACGGACAAGCCGGTTGAGATGGGTCTCGGACAGACCGAGCTTCCCTGCATAAAACCCGGCTTTCCGCGGCTCGCGGATATGGCGGGCAATCAGCGACAGCAACCGTTCGAAACGCTGCTCGGCAAGGCCTTCGCCGCTCGTTTCCAGAAGCGGCCGCGCCGCCCGTAAAAGAAGCGTGACCACGGTGGCGAGCTGGCCTTCGATCATTGCGTCGCGACCAATCTCGCGCGCCTCATATTCCGCGGAAATCCGTTCGAACCCGCTGCGCAGGCACTCTCCCTCGGCAAAATCCCGCAAGGGCAAAAGCACCGGCTGCTGAAAATTCCGGAGCAACAACGCCTGCACCGATGCCGGCAGCGCGCCCGGCAGCATGGTGACGATCACGCCGCCGATATCGCGTGAAAAACGGAAACCATGTTCGAACCCCGGCGGCACGATGATGGCCACTGGCGGCCGGATGGGCTTGATACTTCCTTCCAGCAACGCATCACCCTCGCCACCAAGAATGTACAAGATTTGCAGAAAAGCGGAATGGCGGTGCAGGCCGATTTCAAAGCGGTGCAGGCTGCTCCGAGAAAAAAGCGTCTCGCAATGGAAGCGAAAATCGCTGCCCTGTGCGGCTTCCTCGCCATAAAGCCCTTCATTGGTAGTCACCCGCATCTCATCCCCCTTCCGCGCTTTATGGTCGGATTGTGCAATTTACGGATCACAAAGTCCATTGAGCTTCCGGCAACGCTTGGTCAATTTCCTGGTCGGAGAGAAGTTCGGGAGGAAACAATGCGTACACAGGTCGTCATCATCGGTTCGGGCCCATCGGGGCTGCTGCTTGGCCAGCTTCTGGCGAGAGCCGGCGTCGAGACCGTCATTCTCGATCGGGTCAGCAAGGACTATATCCTTGGCCGTGTTCGCGCCGGCGTGCTGGAAGAAGGCACCGTGCAGCTTATGGAAAAGGTCGGCGCGGATAAGCGCTTGCGCCGCGAGGGCCTGCCGCATGAGGGTTTTTCGCTGACCTTCGACGGTCGAGACCACCGCATCGATCTCTTCGATCTCACCGGCGGCAGCCAGGTCATGGTCTATGGCCAGACCGAGGTGACCCATGATCTGATGGATGTGCGCGAGGCGGCAAACCTTGTGACCATCTACGACGCCGCCAATGTCGAACCGCATGATTTTGATGGCGCAAGTCCCTACGTCACCTATCAGAAAGGCGGCGTAAGCCACCGGATCGATTGCGATTTCATTGCCGGCTGCGATGGTTTTCACGGGGTGAGCCGCAAATCCGTGCCCCAGGGCGCGATCAAGGAATTCGAAAAGGTCTACCCCTTTGGCTGGCTCGGCATTCTGGCCGAAGTGCCGCCGGTCAACCACGAACTCATCTATGCAAACCATCCGCGCGGTTTTGCGCTCTGCTCCATGCGCTCGCACACGCGCAGCAGGTATTACATTCAATGTTCGCTCGAGGACCGGCCGGAAGACTGGAGCGACGAGCGCTTCTGGGACGAAATTCGCCGTCGCCTGCCGGAAAACCATGCGGATGTCATGGTGACCGGTCCATCCTTCGAAAAATCAATCGCGCCGCTCCGATCCTTCGTCAGCGAGCCGATGCGGTTTGGACGGCTGTTTTTAGCGGGTGACGCCGCCCATATCGTACCGCCGACGGGTGCCAAGGGCCTTAACCTTGCCGCCAGCGACGTCCACTACCTGAGCGAAGCACTGATCGAATTTTATCACGACAGGTCCGAAGCCGGCATCGATGCCTATTCGCAGAAGGCACTTTCGCGCGTCTGGAAGGCAGTGCGCTTCTCCTGGTGGATGACGACGATGATGCATCGTTTTCCCGATACCGACGATTTCGGCCAGCGCATTCAGGAAGCGGAACTGGCTTATCTCGTGCAATCACGCGCCGCCTCGACAGCGCTTGCGGAAAATTACGTGGGGCTTCCCTATTAGGGCTCCCACCAGAGCTTTATCTCTCTACCGTTTCGACACCCGTCACCCCGGACCCGATCCGGGGTCCAGCGCGATCAAGTCATTGATCGCAAAAGACTCGCTTTTCACGGAGCAGACGCGCCGTGGCTGGATTCCGGCTCAAGGCCGGAATGACGGAGGAGAGGTTCTCAGACTTTTCCAAATCTGACCCTCATCTCAAGAAGCAGCCTCCACCTTTCCATCCAGCAACTCGCCCGCCGCCTCACGTATGGCCTGCATCAGCAGCGAGAGCGGCAGCGAGGGCTGCGTATCGGCCCGGACCGTCAGCCCCACCGGACCGCTGGTATCGCCGGTTTCGACCGGCAGGATGGCCAGAATGCCATCGGCCACATCCGCCGCCACGACGCCCTCCGAGATGATCCAGATCGCATCGCTGGTGCGCAGGAAAGCGCGGCCGAAGGCGTCGGACACGGTTTCGATGCGGATCGGCAGGGCCGGAACGCCGTTGGCGATCAGGAACTGCTCGACGACGGGGCCGATGACGGATTGTCGTGTCGGCATCAGCACCGGATATTCATGCAGATGATCGAACACGGAAAGCCCGGGTGAGAGAAGCGGGTGGCCGGCCCGCACCACGAAGCGCACCCTTTCCGAATAGAGATGCTCGAAGGAAAACCCGGCCATCTTCTGCGGCGCCGCCAGACGTCCGACGACGAGATCGAGATCGCCGACACGCAGTTGCTCCAGCAGAACGGCGTTCTCGCCCGTCACGATCTTCACCGGGCTGCCGGTCTTTTCCGCCAGAAAACCGGCCATCGCCTTCGGCATGATGCGGACCGACACCGTAGGCAAAGCCCCTACCCGCACAGGCGGGCCGGCGCGCGCCGCCTCCTGTGACACCGAATCGACCGCCTGACGCAGCGCCGTCATCGTCGCGCCGGCGTGGCGCAGGAACACCTCGCCATAGCGGCTGATGCGAATGCCACGTCCTTCCCGGTTAAACAGCGAAACGCCGAGAATCTCTTCAAGCTCGCGAATGGTCTTCGTCACCGCCGGCTGGCTGACATGCAGGATTTCCGCAGCGCGGATGACGCTTTTTTGCCGTGCCACCTCCACGAAAGTCTGCAGGTGCCGGAATTTGATACGCTGATCGACCATCGTTCGTATAATCCACAGGTTATGATTTTCATCGATAATGTCATTTTACTTAACCGGAACGGGCTTGCAATATCCTTCGCAGGAGGAGCATGCCATGCATTTTCTGCGCTGCGGCGAGACTGTGATCCATTATCGCGCCAAGGGATTGGACAGCGGCAAACCAGTCATCGCCTTCATCAATTCGCTCGGTACGGATTTCCGCATCTGGGATGCGGTCATCGAGGTACTGGGCGACGACTATGCTTACGTCCTGCACGACAAGCGTGGTCATGGGCTTTCCGATGTCGGGCGTACGCCCTATTCGATAGACGATCATGCCGGCGACCTGATTGCGCTTCTCGATCATCTTGGCGTCAAAAACGCCGTCATCTGGGGATTGTCGGTCGGCGGTCTCATTGCGCAGGGCCTTTATGCGCGCCGGCCCGATCTCGTACGCGCATTGGTGCTCAGCAATACCGCGCATAAAATCGGCACAGCCGAAATGTGGAATGCCCGTATCGACAAGATCGCCGCCGATGGCCTTGCCTCGCTGGTGTATCCCGTCATGGAGCGCTGGTTCACGCCCGCCTTCCGCCGTCAGGACAATGCCGCCTATGCCGGTGCCTGCAACATGCTTTCCCAGCAGCCCGGGACCGGTTACAGCGGCACCTGTGCCGCCATTCGTGACGCGGATTTCACCGAAGAGGCAGGCCGCATCGCCGTGCCGACGCTTTGTGTTGCGGGCGATCAGGACGGCTCGACCCCACCGGAACTGGTGCAATCGCTGGCGGCTCTCATCCCCGCGAGCCGCTTCCACACCGTCGCCGGCTGCGGCCACATCCCCTGCCTTGAACAGCCGCTTGCCTACACGCAGGCAGTTGGCATTTTTCTGAAGACCTTGCCGGAGCACTGACCGATGGCGGACCATATCAACAAGAACGAACGTTTCGAACAGGGCATGAAAACCCGCCGCTCGGTGCTGGGTGACGCCCATGTCGACCGCGCACAGACCTTGACGACGGCTTTCGACCAGCCCTTCCAGCAGCTTATCACCGAAGGGGCATGGGGCACGGTCTGGTCCGGCACCCATTTCACGAAGCGTGAGCGCTCGATCGTCACCATCGCCCTGCTGGCGGCACTGGGGCAGGATGAGGAGCTTGCCATGCATGTGCGCGCCACCGTCAATACCGGCGCCACGGAAGCGGATATTCGCGAGGCGCTGATGCATGTGGCGATCTATGCCGGCGTGCCCGCTTCCAACCATGCTTTCAAGATTGCCAAGCTTGCTCTGGCGGGTATGAAAGCTGATAGTTCCAGTGAGGAGGAGACGAAATGAGCAACCAGCCGCCCGAAACGGGACCGTTCTTCGCACGCAACCGCGATATTCACCCGCTGGCCTATGCGCCCGGCTACAAGACCTCGATTCTGCGCTCGCCGCAGCGGGCACTGATTTCGCTTGAGGGCACCAAGAGCGAGATCACCGGACCGGTCTTCGGCCATGGCATGCTGAACCCGCTGGATAACGACCTCATTCTCAACTATGCCCGCCCCGGCGAAATGCCGGTCGGTCCCCGTATTCTCGTTCACGGCCGAGTGCTGGACGAGCGTGGCCGCGGCGTCGATGGCGCGTTGGTAGAGTTCTGGCAGGCCAATGCCGGCGGTCGTTACCGCCACAAGAAGGAAAGCTATCTCGCCGCCATCGATCCGAATTTCGGCGGCGTCGGCCGCACCATCACGGATGAGAACGGTTATTACTGGTTCAAGACCATCCAGCCAGGCGCATATCCCTGGCCCAACGGCGTCAATGACTGGCGGCCGGCCCACATCCATTTCTCGGTCTTCGGCCATGGTTTCGCCCAGCGGCTGATTACCCAGATGTATTTCGAAGGCGATCCGCTGATCTGGAAATGTCCGATCGTCAAGACCATCCCGGATGAGGATGCCATCAAGCGGTTGATCGCCCCGCTGGATATGAATGCCACACTGCCGATGGACATGTTGGCCTACAAGTTCGATATCGTGCTGCGCGGCCGCCGCTCCACCCTTTTCGAAAACCGCATGGAGGGCAACTGACCATGGTTCAGCCGCTCAACTATTTCAAGGAAACCGCCTCGCAGACGGCAGGCCCCTATGTGCATATCGGCTGCACACCCAATTTTGTCGGCATCGAAGGCGTGTTCGAAAAGGATCTCGGTTCCGGTCCGCTTTATAACGACAAGGCCCGCGGCGAACGCATCAGCGTGCGCGGCACGGTTTATGATGGCGCCGGAATGGCATTGAAGGACGCGCTGATCGAAATCTGGCAGGCCGATACCGACGGTTATTACAACAGCCCAAGTGAAACACGCGGCAAGGCCGACCCGAACTTCATCGGCTGGGGGCGCTCGCCCGGAGACATGGATACCGGCGAATTCGTCTTCGAGACCATCAAGCCCGGCTCGGTGCCGTTCCGCGATGGCCGGCCGATGGCGCCGCACATCACCTTCTGGATCGTCGCGCGTGGCATCAACATCGGCCTGCAGACCCGCATGTATTTCCCGGAAGAACAGGAGGCCAATGCCGCCGACCCCGTTCTCGCCCGCATCGAGCAGAAAAGCCGCATCGCCACGCTCGTCGCCCAAAAAGAGGAAGGCAACGTCTATCGTTTCGATATCCGCCTCCAGGGCGAAGGCGAAACCGTGTTTTTCGATATCTGACGCATATCGCGCAAAAGAAAGCGAGCCGGACGATGAGCCTTTCCCCCTTCGAGCACCCGTTCCTGTCAGGCCTTTTCGGCGATAGCGAAATCGTCGAACTGTTCTCGGCAAGGGCTGATATTGACGCCATGGTCCGTTTCGAGACGGCTCTGGCGCAGGCGCAAGCGGAGACTGGCATCATCTCCGAGGATGTGGCGGAGGCAATCGTCTCGGGGCTTTCGGACTTCGCCGCCGATATGACCGCCCTTCGTCATGGCGTCGCGAAAGACGGCGTGGTAGTGCCTGAACTCGTGCGGCAGATGCGGGCAGCCGTCGCCGGCAAGGCGGCGGACAAGGTGCATTTCGGCGCAACCAGCCAGGATGTCATCGATACCAGCCTGATGCTCCGGTTGAAGGCTGCGGTCGAAATCATCGCCGCCCGGCTCGGCCACCTCATTGACACCCTGGGCGACCTGGCCTCCCGCGATGGCCACAACTCCTTGACGGGTTATACCCGTATGCAGGCCGCCATCGGCATTACGGTGGCCGAGCGCGCGGCAAGCTGGATCGCGCCGCTTGAGCGCCACCTGCTTAGGCTCGAAACCTTCGCGCAGAGCGGTTTTGCCCTGCAATTCGGCGGCGCCGCCGGTACGCTGGAGAAGCTCGGCGACAATGCCGCAACGGTGCGCGCCGATCTTGCAAAACGACTGGGCCTTGCCGACAGACAGCAATGGCAGAGCCAGCGCGACGGCATCGCCGAATTCGGCAATATTCTGTCGCTCGTGACAGGCTCACTCGGCAAGTTCGGGCAGGATATCGCGCTGATGGCCGAACTCGGCACAGAGATCCGTCTCTCCGGCGGCGGCGGTTCTTCAGCCATGCCGCACAAGCAAAACCCCGTCAATGCCGAAACGCTTGTGGCGCTCGCCCGTTTTAACGCTGTGCAAATCTCCGCACTGCACCAGTCGCTCGTGCATGAACAGGAACGCTCCGGCGCAAGCTGGATGCTGGAATGGCTATCGCTTCCGCAGATGGTGACGGCGACCGGCGCTTCGCTTTTGATAGCGGATCGTCTGGCGGCGCAGATAGACCAGCTGGGGACGAGCAAAGGCCAGCCGTAGCTGCTTTAGCCTGCTCTTTAAGGCGACGTTTTGACGGCGAGCCGCTGCTCTATCGCAGATCACGCTGGTAGCAGCAAGCAAGTTGAAGTGCGCCACTTTAGTTATTGATAATAAACGACTTATTTGCCGATCAAGAATATTTGAAAAACCGTTTCAGGACTGCTTTTTCATCGCATGTACGACTTGACACCAAAATGAACTAACTGGTACAAACATTATCAACAAGCCCATACCCGGACGAGGAATGAGAGTTCCGGGATGAGCAGAACCGGGTGGAGAGCTTCGACGCGAAAAAGGTCGTCGAAGCAGTACGGACAGGAAAATTAACTGTCCGAGCCCGGATGGGTTGGAGGAAGAATGTCTTACAGTCTCGATTTTTCGGCGGTCATCGAGCGTCTGCCCGAGCTGCTTTTGGCCTGCTTGGCGACAATCGGCCTGGCGATTGCCGGCATGTCGCTTGCTACCGTCATTGGCGTCCTGGGCGTCGTCGCCCGCCGTTCTCGCTTTAAGCTGCTGCGCGGGCTCGTCATCGGTTTTGTCGAAGTGATCCGCAACACGCCGTTTCTGGTGCAGATTTTCTTCATCTTCTTCGCCCTGCCCCAGATCGGTGTCAAACTCAACCCCACGGCCACGGCGATCATTGCGCTTGCCCTGAACGGCGGCGCCTATGCAATAGAAATCATTCGAGGTGGCGTCGATTCCATTCCAAAGGGCCAGGTCGAGGCAGGCCTTGCGCTGGGTCTTCATCGCGCGCAGATCTTCCGCCATATCATCCTGAAACCGGCTCTCCGGGCCGTGTATCCCTCGCTCACCAGCCAGTTCATCATGCTGACGCTGACCACGTCGGTCTGCACCTCGATCGCGGCCTACGAACTGACCTCGGTCGCTCAGAAAATCGAGGCGGATACGTTCCGGTCCTTTGAAGTCTATTTCTCGATCACGCTACTTTATCTGATCATTTCCTCGCTGATGATGGGCATTTTCGCACTCATCTCGCGCACATCCTTCAGCTATCCGGTCAAGTGAGGAGAAGACAATGGCATCCATCGGCCCCAACGAACTCTTCTTCCTCATGCAGGGTCTCAAATGGACCCTTGCACTGACGCTCATCGGCTTCATCGGCGGCGGCATCTTCGGTCTTTGCGTGGCGCTTGCCCGTGTGGCCGACAGGCCGGCAGTCCAGCGGGCAAGTGCCGCATTCATCGCCGTGTTCCAGGGCACGCCGCTCCTGATGCAGCTCTTCGTCGTCTATTACGGCGTGGCGCTTGCTGGCCTCAATGTGGATGCGTGGATCGCGGTGGCCATCGCCTTCACGCTTCACGCCAGCGCGTTTCTGGGGGAAATCTGGCGCGGAGGCATCCAGGCGGTGCCAAAGGGTCAGACGGAGGCAGCCAACGCGCTCGGTCTTCATTATGTGTCTCGGATGAAAGACGTGGTGCTGCCCCAGGCCTTCAAGATTTCGCTGCCGGCCACCATTGGTTTCCTGGTGCAGCTCATCAAGGGCACATCGCTCGCTGCGATTGTCGGCTTCGTGGAGCTCTCCCGCGCAGGCCAGATCGTGTCCAACCAGACGTTCCGCCCCCTCACTGTCTTTGCCATCGTCGGCATCATCTATTTCCTGATCTGCTGGCCGCTTTCCCTGTGGGGCGCCGGTGTTGAAAAGCGGCTGCAGTCCGCGTCCCGCTAATCCAAAATCATCTCATCAGCTTTGTAAGGAGGAGCAAAAGATGAAAACCACCACTATGAAATTCTCACGTCGTGCGATGCTCGCACTCGCTGCGGCAACGGTCGCCCTGCCCTTCGTGGCGCCGGTCGATGCCTTTGCCGGCACCGTGGAAGAAGCCAAGGCCAAGGGCAAGGTCGTCATCGGCATTCAGGGCGACAATTCGCCGTGGGGCTTCGTCAATTCCAGCGGCGTTCAGGACGGTCTCGATGCCGATATCGGCAAGGCTTTTGCCGACTATCTTGGCGTGAAGGTTGAGTTCGTACCGCTCGCTGTCGCCAACCGCATTCCGGCACTGCTGACCGGCAAGGTCGATGTCCTCTTCGCAACCATGGGCATGACCGCAGAACGCGCCAAGACCATCCAGTATTCCAAGCCCTATGCCGGTAACGTGCTCTCCGTTTATGGTCCCAAGGACAAGAAGATTGCTGGTTACGACGATCTGACCGGCGTTGCCGTCGGCGTTCCGAAGTCGAGCGCCATGGATACGGCTATCACTGCCGGCGCCGGCTCCAAGGCCAACATTCTGCGTTTTGACGACGACGCCGCCAATATCCAGGCGCTGATTTCCGGCCAGGTTGAAGTCGTTGGCGGCAACCAGTTCTACGGTGACCGCCTGAACAAGGCTGCTGATGGAAAGTACGAAGCGAAGTTCGACCTGACGACACTTTACAATGGCGCCGGCACCCGCCCGGGTGAGAAAGACTGGAACGAAACCATCAACGCCTTCCTCGACAAGATCAAGTCGGATGGCCAGCTCGCCAAGATCTACGACAAGTGGATGAAGCGCGAAGTGCCTGCATTCCCGGAAAGCCTGCCTGATATCCCTTTCACCGTGAAGTGATCCTTCACCCGGGTGCGAGATCGAAATATCGGGAGGAAACCGATGGGAATCTTCAGACATAAGACAGCATGGCGTACTGCGCTTGCCGTCGGATTGGCAGCCTTGCTG
>JAEXMK010000216.1 GCA_023444445.1 Pseudomonadota bacterium
TCCTTGTGGGGGAGATGCCCGGCAGGGCAGAGGGGGGTAAGCCGCACGCGCCGAGGCAGAGATCGGTCTACACGTCACAATAACCGCAGGAACCCCGAGGCCTGTTACCCCGCGTGGTCCGCCACGACCGCCATCGCCCCTTCGGCAATAAAATCCGGATTGGCCAAGGCATCCTCGCCGTCACCCTTCACCGCATAGGCAAGAAGTCTGCCCTCGCAATCGAGCGTCCGGCCGCCTGCGGCGCGCAATACGGCGTCGCCGGCGGCGGTGTCCCACATCATGGTGCGGCTGAAGCGGGGGTAGATATCGGCGGCACCCTCGGCCAGCATGCAGAATTTCAGCGAGGAACCGACGGAGATGCAGTCCTTCAGGCCGTGTTCGGCCACGAAGGCTTCCGTCTTTGCGGTGCAATGCGAGCGGCTGATCAGCGCCACGGGGGAGGCGCCGCGCCGGCGTGCCTGGATGGGGTGGCGCGACAGGATCGCGCCGTCGCCTGATATTGCGAGCTTTTCGGCGGCATTGTCCTTGCCCGTCCACGCCTGTCCCCGGCAGGGGGCGTAGACCACGCCGGCCACCGGCACGCCGTTACGGATGAGCGCGATGTTGACGGTGAAATCGTCCTTGCCGGAAATGAATTCCTTGGTTCCATCCAGCGGATCGACCAGAAAGAACTCCGCCCCCGTTGCCGGCAGGATGCCGCTCGAGACGGCCTCTTCGGCAACCACGGGGATGTCAGGAAAATGGGCAGACAGGGCCGCAAGAATGATCGCCTCGGCGCGTTGGTCGGCCTCGGTCACGGGCGAACAGTCGTCCTTGTATGACACATGCGGGCCGGCGCGATGGACCGCCATGATGGCCTGCCCGGCGTCCAGCGCCGCTTTCGTCAATATGTCGATCATCTCTTTGCCACAGCCATCCGGCGACGGGGCCATCCCGTCATGGGGTTCTGTCCTTACGTTCTTCGCTACTCTTTTGCCCGTCTTCCGTCAAATACCGGCATCGGACGTTATTAAAATAAGCATTCGACCGTTATTTTTTCAGCACTTCCTGCCAAAATCATGGCTTTTTTGATCGGGAAAGCGGCAGTCCATGTGGAAATTCCAAATTTTGTGCAGGATCGCCCGTTTTTGACTTCACATTTCTAACGAACACGATATGCATTTTGCAGGTGGGGGCTTCCGAAAAAGGTTTCCCCTATAATTAACATAAATGAGGCGTGGTCCATTCGAGGCCATACCCGGGGGAAAGATATGGAGTACTTTGTCCAGCAGCTCATAAACGGGCTGACTCTTGGATCAATCTACGGCCTCATCGCTATCGGCTATACGATGGTTTACGGCATTATCGGCATGATCGACTTCGCCCATGGCGATATATTCATGCTTGGCGGCTTTGCCGCCCTGATTGTATTTCTGATCGCAACATCCTTTTTCGCTGGCATTCCGGTGGCGCTTCTTCTGCTTCTGATGATGGTCGTCGCCATGCTGATGACCGGTCTTTGGAACTGGGTGATCGAGCGCGTCGCCTATCGGCCGCTGCGCGGCTCATTCCGTCTCGCGCCGCTGATTACTGCCATCGGCATGTCGATTGCGCTGTCCAACTTCATCCAGGTCACGCAGGGTCCGCGCAACAAGCCGATCCCGTCGATGGTGACGGACAGCTATCATTTCGGCGCCATTACCATTTCGCTGAAGCAGCTCATCATCATGGTCGTCACCTCGGTGCTGCTCTTCGCCTTCTGGTATATCGTCAACAAGACCCCGCTCGGCCGCGCGCAGCGCGCCACGGAGCAGGATCGCAAGATGGCGGCCCTGCTGGGTGTGGATGTCGACAAGACGATCTCCATCACTTTCATCATGGGTGCGGCGCTGGCTTCCGTCGCAGGCACCATGTATCTGATGTATTACGGCGTTGCCTCGTTCAACGACGGCTTCATTCCGGGCGTTAAGGCCTTCACCGCGGCGGTTCTCGGCGGTATCGGCTCGCTGCCTGGCGCCGTGCTCGGTGGCCTGCTGATCGGCCTCATCGAATCGCTCTGGTCTGCCTATTTCTCCATTGCCTACAAGGACGTTGCGGCGTTCGGCATTCTGGCATTCGTGCTGATCTTCAAGCCGACCGGTATTCTCGGTCGTCCGGAAGTCGAGAAGGTTTGACATCATGGCCAATATCGCTTCCGAAAATAACACTTCCGGCTCGAGCCTGATGGCGACAGCCGTGAAGGAAGGCATCATTGCGGGCGTCGTCTCGCTCGGCATGTTCATTCTCTATGTCGGCATCGTCACCTATCAGGACATCAACAACCAGCTGATCTGGGGCACGCGCTGGGGTCTTCTGTCGATCTTCGTCGGCGTTGCCGCCATCGGTCGTTTCCTCATGGTCGGCTTCATCAAGCCGTCCGTGGATCGTCGCAAGCTGGCCAAGGCCAAAAGCGGTGTGCTGGAAATCTCCGAAGAGAAGAGCTTCTTTCACAAGCACTTCCTGAAGTTTGCGCTGGTGCTGCTGCTTCTTTATCCTGTCATCGCCGTGCAGCTGTTCGGCTTTCAGGGTTCGCTGAAATTCGTCGATAATTTCGGCATCCAGATTCTGATCTATGTGATGCTGGCCTGGGGCCTCAACATCGTTGTTGGTCTCGCCGGTCTGCTCGATCTCGGTTACGTGGCTTTCTACGCCGTCGGCGCTTACTCCTATGCGCTGCTTTCGAGCCATTTCGGCCTGTCCTTCTGGGTTCTGCTGCCGGTCGCCGGTATTCTCGCGGGCTTCTGGGGCATCATCCTCGGCTTTCCGGTGTTGCGCCTGCGCGGTGACTATCTGGCGATCGTGACGCTCGCCTTTGGTGAGATCATCCGCCTCGTGCTGCTGAACTGGACGGATGTGACGAAGGGCACGTTTGGTATTTCCGGCATCGCCAAGGCGTCGATCTTCGGCATCTGGTCTTTTGATGTCGGCGCGTCGAACAATTTCGCCAAGGCCTTCGGCCTGTCGATGTCTTCGGCCTATTACAAGATTTTCCTGTTTTACGTGATCCTGCTGCTGTGCATGCTGACGGCCTATGTCACCATCAAGCTGCGCCGCATGCCGATTGGCCGGGCGTGGGAAGCGCTGCGCGAAGACGAGATCGCCTGCCGTTCGCTCGGCATCGATACCGTCATCACCAAGCTCACCGCCTTTGCGACGGGCGCGATGTTCGGCGGTTTTGCCGGCTCGTTCTTCGCTGCGCGTCAGGGTTTCGTGTCGCCGGAAAGCTTCGTGTTCCTGGAATCGGCCGTCATTCTCGCCATCGTCGTTCTCGGCGGCATGGGTTCGCTGACGGGTATTGCCATTGCCGCCCTCGTTATGGTCGGCGGCACCGAGCTTCTGCGTGAAATGGAATTCCTGAAGCACGTCTTCGGACCCGATTTCACTCCGGAACTCTATCGTATGCTGTTGTTCGGTCTTGCCATGGTCATCGTCATGCTGTTCAAGCCGCGTGGCTTCGTCGGCTCGCGTGAACCCACGGCTTTCCTTAAAGAACGCAAGGCCGTGTCCGGCAGCTTTACCAAGGAAGGTCACGGTTGATGGCTTCCGGAACAACAACAATGGCAAATGATACCATTCTCAAGGTCGAGCATCTCTCGATGAAGTTCGGCGGCCTGATGGCCATCAACGATTTCTCCTTCGAGGCGAAGCGCGGCGAGATCACCGCATTGATCGGCCCCAACGGTGCTGGCAAGACCACGGTCTTCAACTGCATCACCGGCTTCTACAAGCCGACAATGGGCATGATTACCATGCGCCAGCAGAATGGCGAGGCGCATCTTCTCGAGCGCCTGCCGGATTTCGAAATCACCAAGAAGGCGAAGGTGGCGCGCACTTTCCAGAACATCCGCCTGTTTTCGGGCCTGACCGTTCTGGAAAATCTGCTCGTCGCCCAGCACAATGCGCTGATGAAGGCCTCGGGTTACACCATTCTCGGTCTTCTCGGCTTGCCTGCCTATAAGCGGGCGGTCGCAAGCTCGATCGATAAGGCCAAGTACTGGCTGGACAAGGCCGATCTGACCGATCGTGCCGACGATCCGGCCGGCGATCTACCCTATGGCGCGCAGCGCCGCCTGGAAATCGCCCGCGCCATGTGCACGGGGCCGGAGCTGCTGTGCCTCGATGAGCCGGCCGCCGGTCTCAATCCGAAGGAATCCCTGGCGCTCAACACGCTGCTGCGCGGCATCCGCGACGAGGGTACGTCGCTGCTGCTGATCGAGCACGACATGTCCGTGGTGATGCAGATTTCCGACCATGTGGTGGTTCTGGAATATGGCCAGAAGATTTCTGATGGCACGCCGGACCATGTGAAGAACGACCCGAAGGTCATCGCCGCCTATCTGGGTGTCGAGGATGATGAAGTGGAAGACGTGATTGCGGAAGAACTCGATGGGGGAGCGGCCTGATGTCCGGTGAACCGCTTCTCAAAGTTCAGGGTGTCGAAACCTATTATGGCAATATCCGTGCTCTGGCCGGTGTCGATGTCGAAG
>JAEXMK010000221.1 GCA_023444445.1 Pseudomonadota bacterium
CTTACCACTCATTCACCACGTTTCAAAACCGGGCGCTAACCTTAAATCCAGCTTTCCCTAATCAAGGGCTTTTTAATGAACAGCCATTTACGATTCGCTGGCGTCGAGGTGCGAACGTGTCCGGCAAAGCGGGTGAATGCTCCCGCAAGTTCCATTGTTGCGACATCCCGCAGAGAGAGTCCACCCGATGACGATGAAGTCCGTTTTTCTCGCGCTGAGCCTCGTTTCCACCCTCGCCGTCCCGGCCGCTCTCGCCAATGAGCGATACCGCGAACGCCCGCCGATCGTCGTCAGCCCGGACCTTTCCGCACCTTGGGTTACGCAGCTGGGTGGCCGCGGCAATGTGCGCCCGGTGGTTTATCCGCAGGCACCGGCCGCACGCCAGCCCTTCTTCCAGCAGCGCCAGGCCGCCATGCCGCAGCGCCCCAGCTCCGGCGTCACATCGCAGCGTCCGGCGCGGGTGCAGAATGCCGCCGTGCGCCCCAACGCGCCGGTACGCACGCAGATCGCGCCGCAATTCCTGCCGCAGATCGTGACCTACCAGACCACACAAAAGCCCGGCACCATCGTCATCGATACGCCGAACCGCTTCCTTTATCTCGTCATGGCCGATGGCAAGGCACGGCGTTATGGGGTCGGTGTCGGCAAGCCCGGCTTCGAATGGGCCGGCACCCACAAGGTGACCCGCAAGGCCGAATGGCCGAGCTGGACCCCGCCAAAAGAAATGATCACCCGCGAAGCGGCCAAGGGACATTACCTGCCGGCCTTCATGGAAGGCGGCCCAGCCAACCCGATGGGGGCGCGCGCCATGTATCTCGGCTCCACGCTTTACCGCATTCACGGCACCAACCAGCCATGGACGATCGGCAGCAACAATTCGTCCGGCTGCATCCGGATGCGCAACGAGGATGTCACCGATCTTTTCGAGCGCGTGAACGTCGGAACCACCGTTATTGTGATATGACGGCAACGGTGGCGTTAATATGCCTGCCTGAAGCGGCCATGGCAGCGCGTCACGCTTGAATTGTCGTCCCGGAGCGATACAATCGCTACTAGATTGATTTTGCGAGACTTGGCGGGGGACGCCAGGCGCCGGACCTCTCTTAAGGGATGATGGAACGGCCTTGAAACGGGTGGTCAACTGACCGCCCGTTTTTCGTTTCTGTCATTTAAATGTTATCAAAAAACGGTTTGGTGCATTTCTGATATCAATCTGGATTCTCTCTATGCCGCGCCACGCTTCTTTTGTCTGCGCCCTGCTTCTCAGCGGCGTTTCCTTCTCTGCCGCCATTGCAGGTGAATTTGAAATTTCCGGTTATGGCGGGTGGCAAAGCGCGCCGCACAGCGATGTGACGGTTTCCGATGGGCCGGATTTCCGGGCCGGATGGGAAGGCAAGTCCTTTTCCAACCCGCCCTATTGGGGCGTGCGCGGCACCTACTGGTTCGATGAGGGCCAGCTCCGAAATTTTGGTATCTCGCTCGATTTCACCCATGACAAGGTCTATGCCGACGATGGGACGCTTGCCCGGTCCGGCTGGTCGCATTTCGAGTTTACCGATGGCCTGAACCTTCTGACGCTGAACGCACTCTACCGTTTTCCGCTGGAATCCCTGCCGATCACGCCATATGTGGGCGCCGGCGTTGGCATCAATGTGCCGCATGTCGAAGTGTACCGCCCGTCAGGCAAGACCTTCGAATACCAGTTCGGCGGCGCAACGCTGCAGGCGCAGGCAGGCCTCAGCTACCGCATCACCGATAGTTGGTCGACATTCGTGGAATATAAGGGCACCTATTCCTTCGTCGACGTCGATATCGACAATGGCGGCAAGCTGAAAACCGATATCATCACCAATGCGGTGAATTTTGGCGTGGCGTATAAGTTCTAAACCAAAAGCCTCGCCGGCTTCGGCCCTCCATAGGCCCAATCCAGCAGCTCTACCGTGTGCAGGATCGGCATGTCCGTGCCGGTTCCGATCTGCGTGATGCAGCCGATATTGCCGGTCGCGATGACATCCGCCCGCGTGGCCTCGATGTTCTTCACCTTGCGCGCCTTGAGCTTGCCGGAAATCTCCGGCTGCAGAATGTTGTAGGTTCCGGCCGAGCCGCAGCACAGGTGCCCTTCCGCCGGATCACGCACGGTGAAACCCGCAGCCTTCAGCAATTGCTTCGGCGCCATCGTGATTTTCTGTCCATGCTGCATGGAACAGGCTGAGTGATAGGCAACCGTCAGCCCCTGGCTCTGCTTTTGCGGCAGATCGAGGGTGGCGAGATATTCGGTGATGTCCTTTGCAAGCGCGGAGACCCGCGCGGCTTTTTCGGCATAGGCCGGATCGAGCCGCAGCATATGGCCATAGTCCTTGATGGTGGTGCCGCAGCCAGAGGCGGTGATGATGATGGCGTCGAGGCCGCCATTCTGCAATTCCCGTGTCCAGACATCGACATTGCGCCGTGCCGAAGCCAGCGCCTCCTCCTCCCGGCCCATGTGGCGCACCAGTGATCCGCAGCAACCCTCCCCTTTCGGCACAACGACCTCAACGCCAAGCCGGGCGAGAAGGCGCAGCGTCGCCTCGTTAATACCGGGGTCGAGCACTGGCTGGGCGCAGCCGGTAAGAATGGCGACGCGTCCGCGTTTTTCGCCTTCTGCCGGCCGCGCGCCCGGACGGGCGGAAGCGGAGGCCGCAGGCACCGTAGCGGGCGCAAGAGCGAGCATGGATTGCAGCGGCTTCAGCGCCGGAGCCTTCGCAAGCAGACCCGTGAAAGGCCGCGCCAGCCGCGCCAGATGCAGGGAGAGCCGGAAGCGGCCGGGATGGGGCAGAACAGCAACCAGCAGATTGCGGATCAGCCGGTCCATCAATGGGCGCTGATAGGTCTGTTCGATGTGGGCGCGGGCGTGATCGACCAGATGCATGTAGTCCACGCCGGAAGGACAGGTGGTGGTGCAGGCAAGACAGGACAGACAGCGGTCGATATGGGTGACCACCTCTCGGTCGGCCGGGCGGCTGTTTTCCAGCATATCCTTTATGAGGTAGATGCGGCCGCGCGGGCTGTCCAGCTCGTTGCCAAGCGTGACATAGGTGGGACAGGTGGCCGTGCAGAAACCGCAATGTACACATTTACGCAGGATTTTTTCGGATTCCGCCACATGCGGATCGGCCAGCTGTTCAGGCGTGAAGGATGTTTGCATGGTTCAGACAGCCCTTTCCATCGTTACGGCCATCTTGCCGGGATTAAAGATGCCTGCGGGATCGAGCTTTTCCCGGATGCGCGCCGAAAGCAGCGCTTCCGCCGAGGGGCGCGGTTCGAAGGCAGGAACCGTCGCGCGCACCGCGTCACTCGCCCTCAGCAAGGTGGCGTGGCCGCCGCCAAGCGCACGGATCGCGCCGCGCAGCAAATCGGCCTCCGGGTCCGCTTCCATCTGCATCCAGATGAGGCCGCCCTGCCAGTCATAGAAGGCGTCGATGCCCGCTTCCATGCGCAACGCCGCGACAAGCCGGTGGCCTTCAGCTGGCGCGACCGAGACTTTCCAGAGCGGTTTTGCACCCTGCCCGGCATAGGGCGCGACATCACGCACCTGCCGCCACAAAAGCCCGCTCTCCTCGCCCTCCAGCAAACTCCATGGACCGACCCTGTCCATGACCGACAGAAGTTTGGCCGCGCGCGCCTCCACCGAGGCGGCGAGCCCTTCAAGCCGCAAAATAGTCGCCGGGCCTTCCGGCAGAGCACCATCGATGAAACGCGAACGCACGCTTTCCGGCAGATGCGCCGCACCGGAAACCTCGACGCTCATCGCCATCGCCGCCGCCATGATGCGCGTCGCCGCCTCGTCATCCAGCCCGGACACGACCACTGTTTTTTCCGCCGGTGGCTTCGGTAATACGCGGAAGGTCACTTCGGTGAGAAACCCGAGCGTGCCGAACGAACCTGCGAGAAACTTCGACAGATCGAGACCGGTGACATTCTTCATCACCCGGCCGCCGGCCCTGATGATCTCACCGCTGCCATTGACGAAACGGATGCCGAGCAGGCTGTCGCGCGCCGCGCCGGCCACATAACGGCGCGGACCGGAAACATTGGCGGCGAAGACACCGCCGATGGTCGGTTCGCCGTCGGTGCCCATGATCGGACGGTGGTCCATCGGCTCGAAGGCCATCATCTGACGGTTTTCCGCCAGCGCCGCTTCGACAGTGGCAAGCGGTGTGCCGGCCCTGACGGTCATGACCATTTCGGCGGGGACGTAGGAGACGATGCCAGCCATCGCGCGGGACGAGAGCGTTTCATATGCGACCACCGCATTGCCGAAACCGGAGCGGGTGTTGCCGCCGATGATTTTCAGCGGGGTTTTGCGTGTGGCATGATCACGGATAATGTCGGCGACCTGGGTTTCTGCGTAGGGCGTCAGCATGGAGTCGAGGCCTTTGGGCAAGAGATACCCCCCTCTGCCCTGCCGGGCATCTCCCCCACAGGTGGGGAGATCGGCAAGACGCACCTGCGTCGCTCTATCTCGACCGAAAAGAAAGGTGAGACTTTGCCGCGAGTCGATCTCCCCACCTGTGGGGGAGATGCCCGGCAGGGCAGAGGGGGGTAAACCGCACCCTCCAAGGCAACAAATTTAAAGTACCTCAATTACGCCCCTCCAGCGGAAACACCTTGGAAGGGTTCATCAGCCAACCCTCGTCAAAAGCCGCGCGCACCGCCATCTGCTGGGCAAGATCGGCCTCGCCATATTGATGCCGCATCAGGTCACGCTTTTCGATGCCGACACCGTGCTCGCCGGTCAAACAACCGCCGGCATCCACGCAGAGCTTCAATATTTCATTGCCCGCCTCTTCGGCACGGGCCGCATCATCAGGATCATTGGCATTGAACAGGATCAGCGGATGCATGTTGCCATCGCCGGCATGGAAGACATTGGCGACGCGCAAGCCGAGCCGATCGGTGATTTCGCTGGTCTTTTTCAGCACATAAGAAAGCTGGGACAGCGGCACCGTGCCATCCATGCAGATATAATCCGCGATGCGGCCCGTAGCACCGAAGGCGGATTTGCGACCTTTCCAGATCGCCGCCGCTTCCATGGCGGACTGGCATTCCTTCACGGTCTTCACGCCGTGTTTTCTGGCAATGGTGATGATATCGGCCAGCATGGCGTCCATTTCCGCATCGGAGCCTTCGACCTCGACGATCAGAAGCGCACCGACGTCAAGCGGATAGCCTGCCTTGGCGAAGGCCTCGCAGATCTCGATGGCCGGCTTGTCCATGAACTCGATGGCAACGGGAATGATGCCTTCGCCAATGATATCGGCGACACAGGAGCCCGCTTCTTCCGAGGTTTCGAAACCGAACAGGACAGGTCGCGCCCCTTCCGGCTTGGCGATCAGCCGGACCGTCGCTTCCGTGACGATGCCGAGCTGGCCTTCCGAGCCGCAGATGAGGGCGAGAAGATCGTAGCCGGCAGCATCGAGGTGATTGCCGCCCAGTTCCAGCACTGTGCCATCCACCAGCACCATTTTCACGCCGAGCAGATTATTGGTGGTGACGCCGTATTTCAGGCAATGCGCGCCGCCGGAATTCATGCCGATATTACCGCCAATTGTGCAGGCGAGTTGCGAGCTTGGGTCCGGCGCATAAAAAAACCCCTCCGCGCCGGCCGCATCGGAAATGGAGAGATTGGTGACGCCAGCCTGCACCCGCGCCGTGCGATTGTAAAAATCGAGATCGAGGATGGCGCTCATCTTGGAAAGGCCGATCACCACGGCGTCCTCCTGCGGAATGGCGCCGCCGGACAGCGAGGTACCCGCGCCGCGCGGCACGACCGGAATGCCATAGCGGTGACAATATTTCATCACCGCAGCCACTTCTTCCGTGGTCTTCGGCAGCGCCACAGCCAGCGGCAGGCGGCGATAGGAGACGAAGGCATCGGTTTCAAAGGGCACAAGTTCGCGCGGCTCGTGCACGAGACAGTCCGTGGGCAGAATATCCTTGACGTCGGCTATGATGCGGTCACGGCTCGCGACGATCTGCGCGCGCGGCTCCAGAAACTTGATCGGCTGCGTCACCGCTCCCCTCCACTGCCATTCATCCAAACTGGTATTCTTTCTTTACCACTTTGAAACAGAGCAATCAAATGCTAAGGATTTTTTCCATTTCGGAAACAATCGAGAACAACTGTGACAAATCTGGGTGATCTGGAAGTCTTCGCAAGCGTTGCCGCCTCCGGCAGCATGTCTCTCGCCGCCAAGGAGCTCGGTTATTCTCCCGCCGTGATTTCCAAACGCGTCAAGCGGCTTGAAGAAAAGCTCGGTGCCAGGCTTTTCCAGCGCACCACGCGGCAGATTTCTTTGACCGAGGCAGGACAGGGGTTTTACGAGCGGGTGCTTGCCGTACTGGAAGGCCTTGAAGAGGCCGAAGATTTCGTCTCCGGCCGGGCCAATACGGTCAACGGCACGCTGAAGGTTTCCGCCCCCACCTCCTTCGGGCGCATGCATATTGCGCCACATTTGAAGGGCTTCATGGAGCGGCATCCCGATCTTTCTGTCAATCTGGTGCTCAGCGATGAGTTCATCGATATCATCGAAGGCGGCTACGATCTGGCGATCCGCATTGCCGATCTCAATTCCTCCAGCCTTGTGGCCCGCAGGCTGGCGCCGGTGCGGCGTGTGCTCTGCGCCTCGACCGATTACGTGGCCACGCATGGCGTGCCTGACACAATCGAGGATCTGAAAAAACACCGCTGCCTGCCGGCGCACAATAATGACATCTGGCGGCTGGAAGGACCCGGCGGCGCGCTCAGCCTTCGCCCGGAGGGAATGCTCATCACCAATTCGAGCGAGGTGATCCGCGAGGCGGTCATATCAGGGCTTGGTATTGCGCTGCGTTCGACATGGGATATCGGTCATGAATTGCGCAGCGGGAAGCTGGTGCAGGTGCTTCCCGGCTATGAAGGGTCGCGCAACGTCACGCTCTCGGCGGTTTATCCCAGCCGACAGTTCCTGCCCGCCAAGGTGCGCTTGTTCATTGATTATCTCGCCGCGCTTTATGGGCCGTCGCCCTATTGGGAGCAGGGTTGAGGTGACAAGGCCACACTGCAGCATCACCTATCCTCCTTCATCCCTGTGCTCGTCACGGGGATCCAGTCAGCCCAAGTCCTTGGGCTGAGAAGAGCCTTCTCGCCGCGCAGACGCGCGTCGGCTGGATTCCTGTGACAAGCACAGGAATGTGGGAAGTTAGAGTATGCCTCAGTGCCCGCCTTCCGCATGGGAGCGGCGGATGCGGCGCACCACCCACCACACGCCAAGCACGGCGAAGGGAACGGAAATGCCGGTAACAACAGCGGCATCGACCGGCAGCACATCATGGCTGATCGCCTTGGTGAGATAACCGATGAGGCCGACCACATAATAGGAGATCGCCGCGACCGACAGGCCTTCCACCGTCTGTTGCAGGCGAAGCTGCATGGCGGCGCGCTTGTTCATGGTGTTGAGCAGCACGGTGTTCTGCCGTTCCAGCTCCACATCGATCCAGCTTCGAACCAGAGCCGTGGCGCGATAGAGCTTGCGCGACAGGTTGGCCTGCCGCTCTTCCACCGACTGGCAGGTGCGCATGGCCGGCGCCATGCGCCGTTCCAGAAAGCTGCCCATGGTCTCATGGCCCTGAACCGGGGTTTCCGCCAGCGCCCGGATACGTTCGCGCACGATTCCATCGTAGGCGCGGCTGGCGCCGAAACGATAAAGACTGAGCGCGGCATTGGCCTCCAGTTCCGCGGCAAGGCGGGTCATTTCGGCAAGCAGCGCATCCGCCTCGTCGCGGGCGTCGCTCTTCATGCGCTGGGTGATGCCGGTCAGCCCATCTTCGATGCGGCGAATTTCCGGCGACAGCGTCTGCGCCATGGGCAGGCCGAGCATGGCGAGCGTGCGATAGGTTTCGATATCGAGCAGCCGCTGCACCAGCGCGCCGCGGCTGTAATCGGTAAGGCCCCGGTCGATCACCAATATCTGCGTCAGCCCGTCGCGATCCTGGCGGAAATCGGTGAGGATTGCCGCCTGACCGTCACGCACATCGCTGTGACAGAGGCTGGTCGGCTCGAACATCGCTTCGGCTTGCGATGCCGCACCGCTTTCCGGGCGGATTTCCAGCCGCACGCCCGAGATCAGTGAGCCGGGCGGCGAAAAGCCGTCGCCGAAGGGGTCGCCGGCGATCTCGCCGCCGAACTTTTCCGGCGCTGGACCGTCCCAGAACCATGTCGAAAATTCCGTGTGCCGCTCCCAGCGCAGTGTCCCCTGCCCCCAGGGCATGGCGTGGTGGCGGGCATCGCGCTCCGGCGGCGCAACACCCCGGCCGCGCGACATTTCCGCAATGACCGAATGGTGCACGGCCGAGCCGCCATCCATCATGAAGGCAAGCTGGATGATGATGCGCGACGGGGCAAGCAGCACGGTCGGGCGCGCATGGACCTCGCCCAGAGCGAGCGATCTCTCCGGCGCGCTTGCGAATGCAAATCTACCCTTGGCCATTGCGATATTGTCCCCGCTTCTATGGCTGACGTCTAAGGCATCGATCGTGATGACAACAGCATGATCGAGGCCGATGTCACTGTTTTGATCCACCTGACAGAAAAATCTGCCGCCATCACCCTGTCCGGGACCGCTTTAACAAAAGCCAATTCAAAAAGGCAGATGCCGTGATGCCGCAGGCATTGATGCAGTCAACGCGACAACTGGATAGAATATTTGACCAGTACGATGCTTCGCTGATAATTTGCCCCTCATCAAATAGGTGGCGGGATTTCGCCGGAGAGTTCTGCGATGGATGAAACGCTCTTTGCGCGCATCGAACACAGCCGCACATCGCAGGAGGTGATCTTACGTTTCGAGGAACTGATCCTCGATGGCATTTTGCGAGATGGCGACCGGCTGCCGGGCGAACGGGAACTGGCGCAGAAGCTCGATGTCTCACGCCCGATCCTGCGAGAAGCGCTGAAGGAACTCGAAACTCGCGGCCTTCTTACCAGCCGGCATGGCGGCGGCACCTATGTGGCCGATATTGTTGGGCCGGTCTTTTCCGATCCCTTGAGCGCACTGATTACCCGCCACAGCCGGGCAACACGGGATTTTCTCGAATATCGCCGCTATATCGAAGGAATGACCGCCGAGCTTGCCGCAAAGCGGGCGACAGAACCGGACAGGCGCAACCTTGCCGCCATCGTTGACCGGATGCGCGAAGCACATGAGGCGGGCCACTTCGAAAAGGAGCTCACCGGCGACGTGGAATTTCACAATGCCATTGGCGAGGCCGCGCATAATATCGTGCTGATGCATACGCTACGCTCCTGCTACCGGCTCCTGAGCGATGACATCTTTTATAACCGTCACCTCATCTTCACTATCGCCGGCGCCCATGACGAGGTGTTGAGGCAACATATTGCCATCCACGATGCGATTGCCGCCGGCGATCCGGCCGCGGCAAGGGCGGCGGCGGAGGCCCATATCGACTTCATCGTGGAGACGACCTCCCGAGCGCATCAGGCGCGCGAATGGGACCGCATTTCCCGTCTTCGACAGCAGCAGCGCGGCAGCTGAAAACGCCACCTGGCGAAATATGCCATCCATTTTATTCCTGTTTTGATGGAACCTTTTGTGCCGTTCGGTCTTTTTATCGGGTTAATTGGAAAAATTTACCAAGATGGGACCCATGACAACCACGAGCGAAACTGAACGCTATCCGCGGATAGCTCTCATATCGACGCATGGCTATGTCGCCGCGCACCCGCCACTAGGCGCTGCCGATACCGGGGGACAGGTGGTTTATGTGCTTGAGCTTGCACGCAAACTCGGCCAACTCGGTTATACCGTCGATCTTTATACCCGCCGTTTCGAAGACCAGCCGGAATTCGACGAGGTTGATGAGCGCGTCCGTGTGGTGCGCATCCCCTGCGGCGGGCGTGACTTCATTCCCAAGGAATATCTGCATCGACACCTGATGGAATGGTGCGAAAATGCACTGCGTTTCATCAAGAAAAACGACCTCAACTACTCTTTTATCAACAGCCACTATTGGGACGCCGGGGTTGCCGGTCAGAGGCTCTCCGAAGCGCTGAAAATCCCGCATCTGCATACCCCGCATTCGCTGGGCATCTGGAAGAAACGCCAGATGGAGACCGACTATCCGGAAAAAGCCGATACGTTTGAGCTGGAGTTCAATTTCAAGGAACGCATTCAGCACGAACTCATCATATACCGCAGCTGCGACATGGTGATCGCTACGACACCGGTGCAGCTCGATGTGCTCATCGAAGACTACGGACAGAAGCGCAAACATATCCACATGATCCCACCGGGTTATGACGACAACCGCTTCTTCCCGGTTTCGGATGCGACGCGGCAGATGATCCGGCAGCGTTTCGGCTTTGAGGGCAAGGTGGTGCTGGCACTCGGGCGACTTGCCACCAACAAGGGCTATGATCTGCTGATAGACGGCTTTTCGGTGCTTGCAGAACGCGAGCCGGAGGCCCGCCTGCATCTCGCTGTTGGCGGCGAGAATATGGACGAGCAGGAAACCACCATTCTCAACCAGCTGAAAGAGCGGGTGAAATCGCTCGGGCTGGAAGACAAGGTGGCTTTCTCCGGTTATGTCGCGGATGAGGACTTGCCGGACATCTATCGCGCCGCCGATCTGTTCGTGCTTTCCAGCCGCTACGAGCCTTTCGGCATGACGGCCATCGAGGCGATGGCGAGCGGCACGCCAACCGTCGTCACCATTCATGGCGGGCTGTTCCGCGCCGTCAGCTATGGGCGACATGCCCTGTTTGCCGATCCTTTCGATAAGGAAGATCTCGGCATCACCATGATGAAGCCGTTCAAACACGAGCGGTTGTATGGGCGCCTTTCCCGCATGGGAGCGCATAAGGCACGCAGCCTGTTTACATGGACCGGCATTGCCCAGCAGCTTCTCGCGGTTGTGGAAGGCAGGACCATGATGCCGGTTCTGGAAGAAGCGGACTGGGCCGAACCGTGGAATGACGGCGATTGAAACAGGTTCGTCTTCTTTCCACCGATCTTGACGGGACCGTCGTTGGCAATAATGACGCCACGCGGCGGTTCCGCGATTTCTGGTACTCCCTGCCGGATGATGTTCGTCCGGTTCTTGTCTTCAACAGCGGCCGGTTGATCGATGATCAACTTGCCCTTCTGGAAGAGGTGCCGCTGCCGCAGCCGGACTACATCATTGGCGGCGTCGGCACGATGCTGCATGCGAAAAAACGCAGCGAACTCGAAAACGCCTATACACACTCCCTGGGTACCGGTTTCGACCCCCGGAAGATCGCCGGCGTCATGGTCGGAATCGCAGGCGCGACCATGCAGGAGGAGCGATACCAGCACGGCCTGAAATCGAGCTGGTTCCTGCACGATGCCGATGCCGCCGCGCTTGCCGAGGTTGAAGCCGCCCTTCTAGCAGCCAATATAGACGCCCGCATCGTTTACTCCAGCGATCGCGACCTCGACATCTTGCCCAAAGCCGCCGACAAGGGCGCTGCACTTGCATGGTTATGTGGGCAACTCGGCATCGGTCTCGACGAATCAGTAGTCTCGGGTGATACTGGCAATGATCGGGCGATGTTTGAATTGCAGGCCATTCGCGGCGTGATCGTGGGCAACGCCCTGCCTGAGCTCGTCTCGCTGGCCCGGCAGGACAATCGCTTCTTTCACTCGACAGCGGCGGAGGCTGACGGGGTGATCGAAGGCCTCCGGCACTGGGGTATAAACCCCGATTGAAGCAGCCCCGACCATAATTCATATCGGCCTTGCATTCTGACTAACTTGAAGGCGGGCAGATAGAGCATTATCTGCATCGGCTACCCGGTCAGCGAACCACCCGGCCGAAACTTTGTTCGCCAATCGACCCCAATAATTTGCCCCAAAGCTTCATAACCACGAAGACAGCAGTGGGTTATGGGTCAAAGGGGATTGGCGGAATCTGTGGCATCTCTATATTAGCAACTACCATTACCCGACGAAGAGGATTTATTCGGATTGAAGATTTTGAATCGATTGGCGACAGATGTTGGCTTGATGTTGCGCAGACCGCCGCGACAGCAATATGCGGCACTGTGCTATCGATTGTCCAAGAGTAATCCGGAGCCGGAAGTGCTGCTGCTGACAAGCCGGGATACCGGGCGATGGGTCATTCCCAAGGGCTGGCCCATGGCCAACAAGAAGGCCCATGCCGTGGCCGAACAGGAAGCCTATGAAGAAGCCGGCGTCAAAGGCACGGTGGAAAAGGCACCTTTCGGTTATTACGAGTATGACAAGAAACTGAACAGCGGCATCAACGTACCCTGCAAGGTTCAGGTGCATCTGCTCCAAGTTTCGGAAATGCGCGACAGCTTTCCGGAAAAGGACTCGCGACGGCTGGAATGGGTCAGTCCCAGGGAAGCCGGAAAACGCGTCAACGAGCCGGAATTGAAGGCGCTTATGCTCGCTTTCGACAAGCGGATGGCGCATTCGCAATAGCGCCCTTGCCCGAAGAGTGGCATTGTGGAGTTTGGTTCTCCGACATCAATCTTCCGATCTTTTCTTTTGGGAAGATGTGCGAGATGTAACAGTCTTTCTTTAAATTGCCTTCAACCTGCGACGCTGCCGGACGAAAGGGAATGCTGGCAAACGAGGTGTGAATGGCAACGAAGCCGCCATCAAACATGAAGCCGACGCTCGACAAGGATCTCGACAAGATTACCCGTGTCGAAGAAGCGACGCTGCATGTCACGCAGCAGCTTGCGGGCCTTGGCGCAGGTTTCATGTTCGTTGTTCTTGCGGCCCTCTTTGCCGGCGCTTTCGTCACCGGCACGGCCGGCTCCGTCATCATCATCGTTGCTGCCGCCATCGGCGCCTATATGGCCATCAATATCGGCGCAAACGACGTCACGAACAATGTCGGCCCTGCGGTCGGCGCCAAGGCTATGCCGCTTGCCGTCGCGCTCATCGTCGCCGCCATCTGCGAGATTGCCGGTGCACTGATCACCGGCGGCAATGTCGTCGAGACCATTTCGAGCGGCATCATCAATGTTGGGACCATTCCCGACAGGACTGCATTTTCCTGGGCGATGCTTTCTGCGCTTCTTGCTGCCGGCCTTCTCGTCAACATATCGACCTGGACCAGAGCGCCGATTTCCACCACGCACACGGTAGTCGGCGGGGTTGCCGGGGCGGGCATGGCCGCTTATGGGGCGAAAGCCGTCGAATGGCTGTCGCTCGGCAGTATCGCCTTTGCCTGGGTGCTTGCGCCCTTCATCAGTGCCGCGATCGCCATCGCCATCCTTGCCTTCATCAAGGAATTCATCATCTACCGTGAGGACAAGATCGGGTCTGCCCGGCTGTGGGTGCCGGTTCTCATCGGCCTCATGGCAGGCGTTTTCATGGCCTATCTCATCTGGGTCGGATTGCGCCAGCTCATGCATGTCTCGCTTGGCCATGCGAGCATCGTAGGGTTGGTGACGGGCCTCCTCGTCTGGCGGCTTAGCGTGCCCATCATCCGCAAACAGTCGGAGGGACTGGAAAACCGCAACCAGTCGCTCCGCATACTGTTCCAATGGCCGCTCGTTCTCGCCGCCGGCCTGATGTCCTTTGCCCATGGGGCAAATGACGTGTCGAATGCCATCGGCCCCGTCGTCGCCATCGTGCGGGCCTTGCACGACGAGGCGGTGCAGACATCCGCTCGTGCGCCGTTGTGGGTGATGCTGGTCGGCGCTTTCGGGCTCTCCTGCGGTATTCTTCTCTACGGCCCGCGCCTCATCCGCCTTGTCGGTGAACAGATCACCAAGCTCAATCCGATGCGCGCCTTCTGCGTTTCCGTGGCAACGGCGCTGACCGTTCTCGTCGCCTCGCGCTTCGGTCTGCCTGTCAGCACCACCCATACGGCAATCGGCGCGGTGTTCGGTGTCGGCTTCTTCCGCGAATGGTACACGCAGGCATCGCGAAGGCGGCAGGAACTCGTCCAGTCGGGCACGAGTGAACCCCGCCGCATGCCCCGATATCTCGACAATCCCTCCGAGGTGCGCCGCCGTTATCTTGTCAGGCGCTCGCATTTCATGACGATCATCGCCGCCTGGGTGGTTACCGTTCCCGCAAGCGCAACACTTGCGGCGCTGCTCTACTGGCTCCTGTCCTTCCTCTTCCTCTGACGCTGAAACCGAAATCCCATGCGCGCAAATTTCCGGATGCAACGCCTGTTCATCGAAGCCTCCCTTGCCGAGGGTGTGGCGCAGGAGGCGACGGGCGAACAGTTCAACTACCTCGCCAACGTGCTGCGCCTGAGTGACGGCGCGGAAATCCTGCTGTTCAACGGCCGCGACGGCGAGTGGAAAGCAAAGCTCGCCTTCCCGAGCCGCAAGAAGATCGTCTTCGTTCCGCTCGAACAGACACGGCCGCAGCCAGATGCGGCGGACCTGCATTATCTTTTCGCGCCGCTGAAAGTCGGGCGCATGGACTATCTGGTGCAGAAAGCGGTGGAGATGGGTGCCGGCCTGCTGCAACCGGTGATGACGCAGCATGTTCAGGGCAAGATCCACAACACCGAAAAATTGCGCGCCAATGCCATCGAGGCCGCCGAGCAATGTGGCATTCTGTCTCTGCCCGAAGTGGCAGAACCGCTGAAACTGAAAGACCTGCTGGAAACCTGGCCGAATGACCGCCGCATCATCTATTGCGACGAAGGCGATGCGGGCCAAAATCCGTTGCCGATCCTGCAGGCCGTCACGGAACGCAGGATCGCCCTGCTGGTCGGCCCGGAAGGCGGTTTTTCCGAGGAGGAACGGGCGTTGCTGCGCAGCCTTGCCTTCGTTACCCCGATCCCCCTCGGGCCGCGTATATTGCGAGCCGATACGGCCGCCGTCGCCGCGCTCGCCGTCATTCAAGCCGTTATCGGCGACTGGAACTGAGGGGCGCCATTGCGCTTCATGCATCTTTAAAAGAAATTCATTTGCCACCGGATACGATCCGGCCCTATCTGCCAATCATATGCCTCGCCGCAACAGAGACGTCATAACAAGGTAAGCCATGGCACGCGACACGACCGACCAGACCCCCCTCTCCTCCGTCACGGAGCTTACAGATTATCTGGCGGGCGGCAACAAAGCCGAATCCGATTTCCGCATCGGCACCGAGCACGAGAAATTCGCGTTTTTTCGAAAAGATAACAGCCCGGTTCCCTATTTCGGCGAAGCCAGCATTTCGGCTCTTTTGAAGGGCATGCAGGAGAAACTTGGCTGGGAGCCGATCATGGACGGTGACAACATCATCGGCCTTGGCGAACAGCACGGCATGGGCGCCATCTCCATCGAGCCCGGTGGCCAGTTCGAGCTTTCGGGCGCACCGCTCGAAAACCTGCACCAGACCTGCAAGGAATCCAACCAGCATCTGGCGACCCTTCGCGAAGTGGCAGAGCCGATGGGTATCCGTTTCCTGGGGATCGGCGGCAGCCCGCTGTGGAGCTATGACGAGACGCCGCGCATGCCGAAATCGCGCTACGCGATCATGACGCGTTATATGCCGAAGGTCGGGACCAAGGGTCTCGACATGATGTACCGCACCTGTACCATCCAGGTTAATCTCGACTTTTCATCCGAAGCCGACATGCGCCAGAAGATGCGCGTTTCCATGAAACTGCAGTCGTTGGCGACGGCGCTCTTCGCCTCCTCGCCCTTTACCGAGGGCAAGCCGAACGGTCTTCTCTCCTGGCGCGGCGATATCTGGCGCGATACCGACAATCGCCGCTCGGGCGTGCTGCCCTTCACATTCAACGACGATTTCGGCTTCAAGGACTATGTCGAATGGGCGCTTGATGTGCCGATGTATTTCATCGTGCGCGACGGCAAATATCACGATTGCACCCATGTGACCTTCCGCCAGTTCATGAACGGGGCGCTGAAAGGCGAAATTCCCGCGTGGGAACCGACCATGGGTGACTGGACGAACCATCTATCCACGCTCTTCCCCGATGTGCGACTGAAGCGTTTCCTTGAGATGCGCGGTGCCGATGGCGGTCCGTGGAGGCGCATCTGCGCCCTGCCCGCCTTCTGGGTCGGCCTTCTCTATGACGGGCAAGCGCTCGATGCTGCCGATGCGCTGACCGCCGATTGGAATTTCGACGAGGTGATCGCGCTTCGCAACGCCGTACCGGCCGAGGGGCTCAATGCAGAGATTGCCGGCAAGCCGCTTCTCGGCATCGCCCGCGAGGTTCTCGACATTTCCCGCACCGGTCTGAAAAACCGCAAGCGGCTGAATGGCGAGGGCCAGGACGAGACCGTGTTCCTCTCGTCGCTCGACGAGGTTCTGGCCAAGAAGACCACGCTCGCCGAAGACCTGCTTGCGCTTTATCACGGCCGCTGGGGCGGTTCGGTGCTGCCGGTATTCGAAGAATATCAATATTGAGGTTTTGCCGGAAGTCTGGGCACTCAGTTCAAGCCGGGCCATAAAAAAGCCCGGTGCGGCCGAGGGGGCCTGACACCGGGCAAAGGCAGGGTTATTGGCAAATCACCCTGCGGGGAAAACCTTGCGGCTGGAAGCCACGTCCGGCAGCTGGAGGTCTGCCGGAGGCGGAATTTCAAAGCGTCTTGAAACGCGTGACCGCGCGCTTGCGTGCAGCCCGGGTGAGATGGGCCGTTGGATCTTCCAGCAGGCCGGTCTTGAGAGCATCGCTGACATCCGACCGCACCAGACCGATATCGGAAAGAAGGCGGTCATCAAGTTCCGTGAGGCCGTTGGCCACGATACGATTGTAGATGCGCTGGGCGAAGGTTTTAACGCCGGAAACAGCCAGCACAGCGGCACGACGCCACGCGTCTCCCGGCCGTGCGGTTACAAGTTCCAGTTCCATTCTCCGTTCTGCCGTGCGCATGATACATATCCTTTCATAACGGCACGATGCGGCACCGCCCCCGACGCACCACGCGCGAGAAGCTGCCTTGGGTTGGGGGCCCGACGTCTCGTCGGCCCGGGTTGATACTGATTTGCTTGGTGTCAAAATGTCGCAAGACTATTGATCAGTCCAACGAATGTTTCTAATGTGAGGCATCAATCATTCTGATGGATGAAATTCCATGTCCGCACCTCTCGACATAGACCAGCTTCATACCTTCATCGCCATTGTCGATACGGGCAGCTTTACCAAAGCTGCTGACCGCGTTTTCAAGACGCAATCGGCCGTCTCCATGCAGATGCGCCGGCTTGAGGAGCGCATCGGCAAACAGCTTTTCGCCAAGGACGGCCGTGGCAACCGCCTGACGGCGGAGGGCGAAAAACTGATGAATTACGCCCGCCGCATCATTCGCCTCAACAATGAGGCGATAGCCGCTTTCGATGATAATCGGCTGGAAGGCACGCTGCGCATCGGCACGCCGGATGACTACGCCGACCGTTACATGCCTGAAATTATTGGACGATTTGCGAAAACTCATCCGAATGTCGAGCTTTATATCGTCTGCGAACCGTCGGTAAGCCTTGCCGAAAAAATGGCACGAGGCGAACTGGATATCGCCCTCGTTACCCATAATCCGCGCGCGCGCTCCTCGGATGTGGTGCGCACAGAGCCGCTCTGCTGGGTGGGCTCCGCAAACCATCCGCTGAAGGACGACGCGCCCGTGCCGCTCGCTCTCGGGCGGCGTGATTGCCACTGGCGCCAGCTTGCCTGTTCGGCGCTCGATGCCGATGGGCGGGATTATCAGGTTCTGTTCACGAGCTGGTCTTCCACCGTGGTCGCCGCCGCGGTACTGGCGGGCATGGCCGTTTCGGTGCTGCCGGAATCGGCACTGCGCACCGGCATGAAGGTTCTGACGGCTGGTGATGGTTTTCCGCCGCTGCCGCCGGTGCAGATAGGCTTGATGAAGCGTCCGGGCCTTTCGCCTTCGCTGGTAAACGCCATCACCGACCACATTACCGCGTGCCTCGACAACATCTCGCCGATGAGCATTGTCGATGAGATGGATAATGATGTGAAGACCTACCCCAAGATGCCGCGCCTGCGCGCCGGGCACATGCTGCCGGGGTGGTGAGTGCAGTGAAGGCCGGAGAAATCCGGCCTTTCTTTTGTCTGCTTATCGCGCCCGCAGCGTTGCGACCGCCAGCAGCGTGTCGCCGCTGATACCCGCCGAACCGCTGTCAGTAAACAGCGTCATGATCGGATCGGTAACGTTCTGGTTGTTGTCATACATGATGGTGAAACGGGCAATCAGCTTCTTGACCTTGTCCGGGTCCTGAAAATCCTTGATGTCGAAATACTTCTTCATCATCTCCACCTGCGTATCGACGGCCGCATTGCCGAGTTCATCGGGGATGCCGAAAGTGGTCTTGATGAAGTTCTGTATCGCGGTATCGGCGAGGATCGAATAATAGGACGTCGTGCCGGCTGCCATGCGCTTGAAATAGAGCGCCAACCGGACACCGGCGTTTTCTTCGCCCGCCTGCGTTTCCAGGGTCTGGGTCAGGTAATTGTCGAGCGTTTCGTAAAGCCCGCGACGCGTCTGAATCAGGCTGCGGTCTTCATGAAGGAGCTTGCCGTCCTTGTCGAAATTGAACGCGGTGACGAGGCGGCGAAAAACCGGGTCCATCTGCTTGTTGACGTAGCTGTTCTTGTCATCGAGATCAGACGTGAAGATTTTCTGCAGCTGGTCTTTCGTCACGCTCTTGGGGTCGATGCCGAGCGATTCCATCGCGAATTTGGTCAGGCGATCATTGGCCAGGAAATCGCTGAGCGTCTTGATCTTCTGCATCTCGCCCGCGAAATATTTTGCCTCGGTCGTGGCGGTTTCCTTGTCCTTGGCGGTGCCGAAGGCCGATTTCTTCTTGATGTAGTCGGCTGACATGGTCTGCAATTCGATTTCCGACTGCGCCAGAATAGGGGAACCGACCGAACCGTCTTTCGCGAAGTTAAAGAGTTCGGCGAGCTTGACGTATCGGTCGTCCTTCAGCGTGTAGACGAAGCTCTTCTTGTCCTGGAGGTCGCTGGTGAGCACTCTCTGGATATCGGAAATATTGACCTTGGACGGATCGAGCCCGACGGCCTTCAGCGCGTAATTATAGACGGCATTGGTTCCCAGAAAATCCTTGACGCTCGTCACCTTTCCGATGCTGCTCTTGAACAGCGAAAGCGCCTTCGCGTCGGCTGTCTCGTCCGCATCGTTGTAATGGGTCATGTAACCGCTGGTGGTCGTCGCGGTCTGTGCCGTCGTCTGCGGCGTCGTGCCGGCCGCAAGCGTTCCATCCGGCAGGAAATTGAATGCGTTTTTCAGGGCAAGGTAACGTTTGTCGTCCTTTCCCACGGTCGTGATGTAGTTGTTCGGATCGCTGAGATCGCTGGTGAGGATGTTTTTGATCGTCGCAGGCACGACCGTTGGGCCGTTAAGGTCGAAGGCCGTTCTGATGTAATTGACAAGCCGCGCATCCGACATCAGCTCTTCTACCGTCGTGATGGACCCAATCTTCGATTCGAAATAATCCCGGTTCAGCGTCGCGACCGTCGGGGTCACACGCGGCGCGCTGCCGATATAGGAGTCCGTGATGGCTTTCAGATTATCCGCGGTCTGCGCGCCGCCGGCATCCACTGTGCCGTCATTCTTGAACTCGAAGGCATTGGCGATCTGCGCCATCTTATTATATTGGGTGACGGTGGTCTGGAGCGTCGTCTGCTCCGCCTTGATGGCCGCGAGCTTTGCCTCCCACTGATCCTGCGGCGGCAAAACGGCCTCCAGCTGGGTGAGCTGGTCCTGACGCGTCACCTTCTCCGCCTCGAGTTTGGAGCGCTCGTCAGCCGTCAGGCCGGTGCCGGCAAGTTCGGTATCGATTGCCGTAATGCGCGCGGTGACCTGGCCGTGCAGTTCGATGTTACCCTTCATCGTCAGTTTTTCGACCGCGTCATTATAGGCCGCGCCGTATTTCTGGTTGATGTAGCTGTCCGGATCGGAAACGTCGCTCGTCATCAGTCCCTTGATGTGAGCATAGGAATAGGTCTTCTCATCGACGCCGAAGACTTGGAAGATATAGGCGCGCGTCCTGTCGTTGCGCAGCAGCTGGTCGGCATTTGTTACTGTGCCGATGATCGCCTTGTAATAACGCGTCTCTTCCGCAAGGCTGTTGTTCAGATTGGTGATCGACGTGTCGTAAAGCCCGATCATCTTGTCGAGCTGCGCGTCCGTCTGCACGGTCTTGGTCGAAGAGGTGAAATTAAAGGCGGCAGCGAAGTCGCGATACCGCTCATCCGTCAACTTGTTGGCAAAGCTGTTCTGGTCATTCAGGTCGCTATCGAGCACCTTCTTCATGAAGGCCTTGGCATAGGTCATCTCGCCGAGACCAAAGGCATCCATGGCATAGGAATAGAGCTGGTAATTATTGAGGAACTCATCGACGCTTTTCACATTGCCGATGTTTTCCTTGTAATATTTCGTTTGACGCTCGACCATCCCCTGCTGCGACACGCGCGAAATGCTTGCCTTCATATCGCGGTTGATGAGGTCGTAGCTGAGAAAAGTCGATACCATCCGAATGCCCCCTGGAGTGCAGCATCCCTCAGGACACCAAAAAACTCCGGTTTTGAATCCACCCCTCGCGCGTCCATGCGGGCGCACGGCAAGCCTTGGCGCCACTATGCGTGACGCGCCTTGCCCGTAGCTTGAACGAGCACATTTTCGACCGGCATAAAAATCGCATTGTCTCGATCTCTTTTACCTCAGCGAAACCATGCCACAGTGGGTTTTGCTAACCATTTGGGAATGCAAAGTTTTCTTAACCGCGATTTTTAAGCAGTCTCGAACAGGCGGCGGGTAATCTCCTGACATCAGAGGACGAAAAGTCCCGGTGAGAAGACCGGAAACCGGCTCTCAGGTAAAACAAGGGTAGATTAAACATGACCAAGACCGTTCTGAAGCCCGACTGGGCCGTCGCCACACTCAGGTTAGACCCGGCACGTTTTCCGCAACAGGTCACCTATGGAAAAGGCAATGGCGCGACCGATGTCGCCGTCACTCTCGACGAACGCGGTGCCGTTCTGAGAAAGGTTCTCTCCTCTTCCGGCCTGCCTCTGTCCTTCGCCCTGCCTGCCCGCGCCTTCAAGGGTGTCGCCGCCCGTGCGATCGACCATGGCGATGGACAGGTTACCGTGACGCTGGAACTGCACCATGACGATCCGGACCTCTGCGTTCCGCTTCTCGTCGCCCACGATCTCTGCGATATCGCCGCTGACTGGCGCAGCTGGTCCGAAGCGTATCGTATTCCCATGCTGATGGTGGAAGCCGATGGCGTTGCCCGTCCGCTGGAAGAACATCTCGGCAAGGTGCGCACCAAGAACAGCCGCCCGCGTCGCCGCCACTCCTATTTTGCAGAGCGCCGTCCCCGCTTCCTCGTTCGCCGCTCCACCGGTTCGCTCGGCATGAGCATGAAGATCGAGGGCAAGGAAATCATCGCCCGCAACTGATCTCACCAGTCCAGAACACAAAAGCCCGGCGCGGATGACGCGGCCGGGCTTTTTCCGTTTCGTATTTTCCGCGGTTTACGCCAGAAGCAGTGGCAGAATGAGCCCTGCGAAAATCAGCACGCCGACCCTGTTGTTGGACTTGAAGAGCCTGAGGCATTGGTCGACGTCGTCAATATCGAGCACCCAGACCTGCCGGAACAGCATGATAGCGGCAGCGACAAGGCCGCTATAGGCAATGATGTTAACGCCCGCCGTCCAGAACGACAGGAAAATCATCACAAGGGCTGTGCCATAAAGAAATACCAGCCAGCGATGTGTGTTTTCTCCGAACAACAGCGCTGTCGACCCGATGCCCACGGCCGTGTCGTCTTCCTTGTCCTGATGGGCGTAGATTGTATCATAACCGATCGTCCAGGCGATGGAGCCGACATAAAGCAGGACAGCCGGCCAGGCGAGGGAACCGAACTGTCCGGCCCAACCCATCAGCGCACCCCAGGAAAAGGCAAGTCCAAGGAAAAATTGCGGCCAGTTGGTGAAGCGCTTGGCGAAAGGATAGATCGCCACGAAGACAAGCGACGCGATGCCGGTGATGATAGCGAAACCGTTGAACTGCAAAAGCACGACCAGCCCGGCAAGCGCCTGCAACACGATGAAGACCTTGGCCTGCATGCGGGTTACACGACCGGAAGGCAAAGGCCGAGAGCGTGTGCGCGCCACTGCCATGTCGATCTTGTGGTCGGCCAGATCATTATAGGTGCAGCCCGCGCCGCGCATCGCCACCGATCCGATGAAGAACAGCACCAGGTGCCAGATCAGCGTGCCCCAGGAAAAGCCGCCGGTCGCCACCGCCGCGTTGGCGGCGAGGGCTGCGGACCAGAAGCACGGCCACATCAGCAATTGCCAGCCGATAGGACGATCCCACCGCGCCAGTTGCGCATAAGGCCAGAGGGTCCTCGGCAAAATCCGATAGACCCAGTTGTTGGATGGCGCGTCGGAAACGCGGTCTGACAAATCGCTGTGGTGAACCATGGGATGGTTCTACAGCATCGGTGAAAAAAGCGGAATGGATTTCAGCATCGGCCCCGCAAGCGAAAAAGCCCCGCTGCGGCTTGGCAACGGGGCTTTGCATGACCTTATCGCCCGTCCCCTCAGGGCAGCGAGAAATTGAATTTGTAGCTGGCCTGAACACCGACGATGAACTGGTTCTTAGAGCCGCGCTCGCGCACCAGCGAACTGTCGGCGGCGTCGCCCATCAGGCGGCGATATTCCGCAAACGAGCCCACTTCCGCGTTCTCGGTGACCTTCCAGGTGATGGCTGCGCCAACGCCGGCCGATTGCAGGCCGCCGCCTGGGCTATAGGGCGATGGCGCGCCGGCCGCGGTCTGGGCGGCGCTGACGCCATAATAGCGCTCATTATATTTGCTGCTGACCCAGGTTGCGCGCGGACCGGCCGACACCTGAATGCCGGGAGCGATATCGGTGAAGACATCGGCGTTGAGATCCGCCACCACGCCGCTGTGGCTGCGGATGCCCTGACGGGCTTCGCCGCGAATACGCAGCCAGTCTGTCGGATAGGCTTCGGCAAAACCGCCGAGCTCACCGCCGCGCTTGATACGGGTCATGCCCTTCAGATCGGCGGAATCGCCTTCGTCACGCGGGGAAACCAGCTTTCCGGCCAGACCCATGCTGATCGGACCATTGTCCAGAAGCGAGATCGAGGCGCTGTCGTTGCGCGAGGTAAAGCGTGCACCCTGCCCCTGACGGCCGAGCGAAATGATGGGCGAAAACCCGAATTCATTCTTGTTATCGCCTTGGTACTTCGGCGCGCTAAAACCGGCGCCGCCGAGTTTCAGGTACCAGTCGCCGGAAAACCAGCCATCCGCATGGGCATTGCCCACGGCAAAAAGCGAAACGACACAGGCGGCGACGGCCGCTGATGGCTTGAACATGAAAGAACCCCAGAAACGCAATACAGACAGGTGTCCATAGAATTAGAGGGATTGTCTTTCCATTCCATTAACCAGAGCGGCTTGAAATTCACCTCCTACGGAGGGGGTGACAAGACCTCAAAACCTCACCTCCGTCATGCTCGGCCCTGTCCCGACATCTGCGACCGAAGGACTTTACGCGACGTGGATAGATTCTCTGGACAAGCCTGAGGATGACGCCGAGATTGCGGAGACGTTTGTCAACACTCTCCTCAATTCGATCATTCGTCGCCCACACCGTCGTCAGAACGTCACCGTCTCCAGTGGTGCCCGGGTTTTCTCAAACTCCAGAAGTTTCGCCTCGTTCTGCGCGATGTAGTCGCGATTATGCGGCACGGCATCGCGGTCCTTGGCGATCTGGATCTGGAAGATGTGGAAGTTCTCATGGGTGAAGGCCATTTCCGAGCCCGCGAGATAAAACTCCCACATGCGGAAAAACCGCTCATCGTAAAGTGCTATCGCTTCTGCCTTGCGCGCCACGAAACGCTCGCGCCAGTGTCGAAGCGTGTGGGCATAGTGCATGGGCAGGATTTCGATATCCTTGACCAGCAGCCGCGATTTCTCGATGGCTGGCAGCACTTCGGCAAGCGAGGGGATATAGCCGCCGGGGAAAATATATTTTTCGATAAAGGGGTTGGTCGCCAGCGCCGGATAGGGCTGGCCGATGGAATGCAGCACCATCACGCCCTTGTCGTCAAGCACCTCCGCCACCTTGTCGAAATAATCGCGATAATGGGTCGGCCCGACATGTTCGAACATGCCGACGGAGACGATGCGGTCATATTTCTTTGAAGCCGGAAGATAACGGTAATCCTGCAATTCGAAACGGACGTTGCCGGCAAGCCCGCGTTTTGCGGCTCGGTCACGGGAAACGCGCAGCTGTTCTTCGCTGAGCGTGATGCCGGTCACGTCGGCACCGGCGCTTTCAGCGATATACATTGCCATGCCGCCCCAACCGGAGCCGATTTCCAGAACGCTCTGGCCTGGCTCGGTCATCAGCTTGGCGGCGATGTGCCGTTTCTTGGCAACCTGCGCCTCATAGAGGCTGATGCCTGGCGGATTGAAATAGGCGCAGGAATATTGCCAATCCTCGTCCAGGAACAGATCGAACAGCTTTGCGCTCAGATCATAGTGATGGGCGACGTTGCTTTTGTTGTGGTTGACCGGCAGATGCATCTTGATACGCGCGGCGATGATGCGGGCCATGCCGCGCCAGATCATGCCGAAGGACAGCGCCTCACTCAGCGTATTGCCCTTCACCAGCGCCAGAAAATCGTAGATGTCGCCTTCCGCGACCTTCGCCCGACCTTCCATGTACATTTCAGCGAGCTTGAGCGCCGGATCGGCGGCAATCTCCTGCATGGCGGCTTCGTCGGTGAAGTTCAGAACCACCTTTTTTCCCGTGCCGTTGCCGAAGGTGCGGCTGCCGCCCGGACTGTTCACGGTGAGATCACCGATCTTGATTATCTTTTCGAGAAGAACATGCAGAGACGACGCCATGGCACCCCCAATTGCTAAGTCTCACTTATCAATTTTGCTGACCGTATTCCTTTCGGCACAAGTTGCAAGATAGTCTTATTTCAAAAAAATTGAACGATTTCATCAAGCAAAAAACCCCGCCGGAGTGTTCGGCGGGTTTTTTTCGTAAAAGAACATTTCAACCAGAGGTCAGCGTCGCTTCATCGCTTCAGCCAGCGCTGCCGCCAAAGCACCACCGGATTGCGACCCTTCGTTGCGTTCTTTCGTCTTGGCTGTGGCATGGCGCATCGCGCCCGCATTGTTCTTTTCACGCATCGGCTGCGGCGCTGCCTCGCCGCCATCCTTGCGCATGGTCAGCCCGATGCGCTTGCGCTTCACATCCACTTCCACGACTCGCACCTTGACGACATCGCCCGCCTTGACGACCTCATGCGGGTCTTTCACGAAACGATCGGCGAGTTGCGAGACATGCACCAGCCCGTCCTGGTGCACGCCGATGTCCACGAAAGCGCCAAAGGCGGCGACATTCGTGACGGTGCCTTCCAGCAACATGCCGGGTTTCAGATCGGTGATCTCGTCCACACCCTCGGCAAAGGTCGCGGTCTTGAAGCTCGGGCGAGGGTCGCGGCCGGGTTTTTCCAGTTCGGCGATGATGTCTTTCACCGTCGGCAGACCGAACTGCTCATCGATGAACTTCTTCGGGTCGAGCGATTTCAAGGTGGCACTATCGCCCATCAGCGAGCGCAGATCGCGGCCGCAGGCGGCAACGATCTTTTTCGCTACACCATAAGCTTCCGGATGCACCGAAGAGGCATCGAGCGGTTCCTTCCCGTTGGGAATACGCAGGAAGCCGGCGCATTGCTCAAACGTGCGCTGGCCAAGGCGCGGCACTTTCAGCAATTCCCTGCGGCTGGCGAAAGGCCCGGTCTGGTCACGATGGGCAACGATGGCATCGGCAATCGAAGCACCGAGACCGGAAACCCGCGCGAGAAGCGGCGACGAGGCCGTGTTGAGGTCCACGCCGACGGCATTCACCGCATCTTCCACGACAGCATCGAGCGAGCGGCTGAGGCGGCCCTGATCGACATCGTGCTGGTATTGCCCGACACCGATGGATTTCGGTTCGATCTTTACCAGTTCCGCCAGCGGGTCCTGAAGGCGGCGGGCAATCGAGACGGCACCGCGTAGCGAAACGTCGAGATTGGGGAATTCGGCCGCCGCCCGTTCCGAAGCGGAATAGACGGATGCGCCCGCCTCCGACACGATGACCTTGGTGGGTTTTGTACCGGAAGCGGAAGCCGGCATCTGGGCGAGAAGATCGGCCACCAGCTTTTCCGTCTCGCGGCTGCCGGTACCATTGCCGATGGCGATCAGCTCGACATTGTGCTTGCGAATGAGCGAGGCGAGTTCGGCCTGTGTGCCGCGAACGTCGTTCTTCGGCGGGAAAGGATAGACCGTGCTGGTATCCAGCAGCTTGCCGGTGCCATCCACGATCGCAACCTTGACGCCGGTGCGGATGCCGGGATCGAGACCCATGGTGGCGCGGGAACCGGCTGGGGCGGCCAGCAACAGATCCTTCAGATTGCGGGCAAAGACATTGATCGCCTCTTCTTCCGCCCGCTCGCGCAATTCGCGCATCAGATCGAGCGACAGCGACATGGAGAGTTTCACGCGCCAGGTCCAGCCAGCAACCTCCATCAGCCATTGGTCGGCAGGTCCTGCATTGCGGATATCAAAAGCGGCGGCGATGGTGCGCTGTGAGGGTTTCACCGGCGAGGGATCGTCCGCATCGACATCGATCGTGAGCGTCAGAACTTCCTCGTTCCAACCGCGGAGCATGGCGAGCGCGCGGTGACCCGGCACCGTCGCCCAGCGCTCCGAATGGTCGAAATAATCAGAAAACTTTTCGCCCGTCGCCTGCTTGCCATCCACGACCTTGGCGCGGAAAGTGGCGTTCTGGCGCATGTAATCGCGCAGGCGGCCGAGAAGATCGGCATTTTCCGTCATGGTTTCGGCAACGATATCGCGCGCGCCCTCGAGCGCCGCCTTCACATCGGCCACCTCATCCTTGATATAGGCCTCCGCCAGCTTTGCCGGATCGGCAGCGCGGTTTTCCCATATCGCTTCGGCGAGTGGGCCGAGGCCGCGTTCGCGGGCGATTTCGGCACGGGTTCGGCGCTTCGGCTTATAGGGCAGGTAGAGGTCTTCCAGCTCCGCCTTGGTGCCCGCCTGCATGATCTTGACCATCAGCCCGTCTGTCATCTTGCCTTGGCCGGTGATGGAATCGACGATGGAGGCCCGGCGCGCATTCAGTTCGCGCAGATAGACAAGGCGTTCGGAAAGCGTGCGCAGCTGGGTATCGTCAAGCCCTCCCGTCACTTCCTTGCGGTAACGGGCGATGAAGGGAACGGTCGCGCCCTCGTCCAGCAGGGTCACCGCCGCCTTCACCTGATCGGGGCGAGCGTTGATTTCGGAGGCGATTAGCGTGGCGAGGCGGGCGTTGTCTGCGGTCATGTGGGTCTCTGATGTCATATCTGGAGCGGCGAACATTATGTCTGATTGTGGCGTGACAACAAGAGGCGGCAACGATTCCACAGGAAAGGCGGCGATCAAGGGAAAGACGGGCATTTGCGGCGCTTTCTCCTTGACCTTTCGCCCCCCTGCCCTTAACGCCCCTGACAAAGGTTACTGGCGAATTTGCAGGGATATTGACCATGAAAGTTCTGTTGATCGGTTCCGGCGGACGCGAACATGCGCTGGCGTGGAAAATCGCCCAGTCTCCCCTGCTCGACGAGCTTTACGCCGCTCCCGGCAACCCCGGCATCGCCGACCATGCGAAGCTTGTGGAGCTGAACGTGGAAGATCATGCTGCCGTCATCGCCTTTGCGAAGGAAAAAGCAATCGACTTCGTCGTCATCGGCCCGGAAGCGCCGTTGGTCGCAGGCCTCGCAGATGATCTTCGCGCGGCGAGCATCGCCACCTTCGGACCTTCGAAGGCCGCGGCCCAGCTTGAGGGCTCGAAGGGTTTCACCAAGGACCTCTGCGCCCGTTACAACATTCCGACCGGCGCTTACCAGCGCTTCAAGGCAGCCGAACCCGCCAAGGACTATGTCCGCGCACAGGGTGCACCCATCGTCATCAAGGCCGACGGGCTTGCTGCCGGCAAGGGCGTGACCGTTGCGATGACGGAAGCGGAAGCGCTGGCCGCCATCGACGACTGTTTCGATGGCGCTTTCGGCGCGGCCGGCGCCGAAGTGGTCGTGGAAGCCTTCCTGGACGGCGAAGAGGCCAGCTTCTTCTGCCTTTCGGACGGCAAAACGGCGCTCGCGCTCGCCACCGCGCAGGACCACAAACGCGTGGGCGATGGCGATACCGGCCCGAATACCGGCGGCATGGGCGCCTATTCCCCCGCCCCGGTCATGACACCTGATATGGTGGAGCGTACCATGAGGGAGATCATCGAACCGACGATTTCCGGCATGGCCAAGGATGGCAACCCCTTCTCCGGCGTCTTTTTCGCCGGCCTGATGATAACGGCCAAGGGTCCGGAACTGATCGAATACAACGTGCGCTTCGGCGATCCCGAATGCCAGGTGCTGATGATGCGTCTGAAGAGTGACCTTTTGCCGATCCTCTACGCCACGGCCACCGGCACTCTGGACAAGGTTGAGGCGGAATGGCGCGACGATGCGGCGCTGACCGTGGTTCTCGCCTCCAAGGGCTATCCCGGCGCCTACGACAAGAACACGCCGATCGCGCATATTCCAGAGGCCAGCGAAGAGGCAAAGGTGTTCCATGCAGGAACCGCGCTGAAGGACGGCAAACTCGTCGCGATCGGTGGCCGCGTTCTCAACGTTACCGCCTTTGGCAAGAGCGTCACGGAAGCGCAGGCGCGCGCCTACGCGCTGGCCGACAAGGTTGAATGGGAAAACGGCTTCTGCCGCCGGGATATTGGCTGGCAGGCCATTGCCCGTGAAAAGGCCTGATCCTTAAAGCGGACGGGCCTGGCAGAGCGATTATTTCGTTCAATTTTTACCAAGTTTGCTGACCCGATGGAAACGAAAGACCGGTAATATTACCCCCAATATTGCATGGCGCAGTGTGTCTCGATTGCGAGGCCGCGCCGTCATTTCGGGGGTTTTCGATGCATCGTCTTTTTCTGACAGCGATTGTCTTGCTGACCGGCGGGTCGGCGATGGCATCCTCCATCGAATATATCAATGGCGTGCATGTCGCCAATGGCAGCTTCGTTCGCCTCGATTGCGCCGGCTGCCAGCCGTTGAAGAACAAACCGGCCACGCAGGGCTATGCCATTCCATCCATCGAGCCGGGCACGCAGCATACCGAAATGCGCGAAGTCGACGGTAAACGCGCGCTGCTGCGCACCGAAGCCTGGCTTGGCGGCGCACCCGTTACCTTTGTCAGCACCAATCCCGCATGGATGATGGACTCCTCCGCCACCGCCATCGCCACCTATGACGAGGCAGCACCCGAAGTACATCCCGCAGAAACGGTTTCGACGCCGGCCGGCATCGACGTGACGACGACCACGGCAGCCGTCAAGGTAATCTCCAGCGACGACGCATCCAAGCCCACCAACGCCTCGGTGATTGGCGCGCCCCAGTTCCCGGATTTCCAGTTGCGCGGCAATTGATCCCGCTGTGGCGCTCTGATGACAAACGTCAAATAATCGCGCGTTCGCTGTATCCCTCAAGCAGTGCCGCAACCATGCGGGGAATATTACTTTCTGTGCTGCTTATTCTGCCAGTCGGGTCTGATAAAGCTTTCGCTAATTAAGTATTTATTCAAATTTTTGGCCGCTAAGTGCCATTATAGTGCGATGCAGCACAGGATGAGGCCACGGCGCGGACACGCGCTTTTTGAGCCTTTTATCGCGCATCATGCGCCTCTCCCATCTCCGAAACATCGGTACCGCGCGGCGTATCGTTACGCGCGATCCCAAACGCTTGTGAGCGCCCATGAAGAACCTTTCCATTTCCCGTCAACTGATCGTTCTCGTGGTGGCCCTGATGGCCGCCTTCGCCGCGGCGACCTTCTACCAGCTGAAATCTGCAACCGACGCGATCTATGAGGAACGCTACGGCATGCTGCGGACACAGGTGCAATCGGCGATCTCCATCCTGCAATCGTTCTACGACAAGGAGAAGGCGGGAACGCTTTCGCATGACGAGGCCATGAAGCAGGCCTATGCGACCGTTAGCGCCATGCGGTTTACCCCTGATGGCTATTTGTTCGGCTACGACTACGACGTGACGATGAAGTTCCATCCCGACGCCAAACGCGTCGGTGAAAACTACAAGGGCAAGCCGGATAGCAAGGGTTTTGCCTATCGTGACGAGTTGGTGCGACTTGGTCGCAATGGCGGCGGCCAGACGGATTTTTACGGTCCGAAGCCCGGCATGGAAGGCAATGACTACGCCAAAAGCTCATACGCCCTTGCCTTCGAGCCCTGGCAGGTGGTGGTCGTAACAGGTGTTTACATCGATGATCTCAACGCGCAGGTGCGCGGCGAGGTGATGAAGGCGCTGTCAATCGGCGCCGCCATTTTTGTGCTGGCGCTTGCCGCCGCTTTCTACGTCATCCGTGGCATTTCGAAACCGCTTGGCGATATTCACCGCGCACTCGGAGAAGTGGCCAATGAGAACGTTTCGCTTGCCATTCCCCATACCGGCCTGACCAATGAGGTCGGCATGATGGCGAAGGCTACTGCTTCGCTTCAGGACAAGGTGCGCGAGCGCCACGCAATGCAGCGCCGTGAGGAAGAGCAGCAGCAGCAACTTGATGCCGAGCGCCAGAACAATCTCGACATGCAGCGCGACGAAGCCGCATTGCAGGCGCGGGTTGTCGCGACCATCGGCGAGGCGCTGGAAAAGCTGGCCGGCGGCGATCTGACCGTGCGCTGCGGCGATCTCGGCAACCGTTACGCAACGCTGCGCGACAATTTCAACGAGGCGCTGACGCATCTCGATGCCGCCATGGCCAAGGTGAATTCAAAGAGCATCGACATTGGCGGCTCCAAGGAAGAAATCCGCAAGGCCTCCAACGAGCTTTCGCAGCGCACCGAACGGCAGGCTGCAAATCTCGAAGAAACCTCCGCAGCACTGGACGAATTGACCGTCGCGGTTCGCCAGACAGCGGAAGGTGCTGCGGATGCCGCCAAGCGCGTCACTAGTGTCAGCTCGGAGGCGGCACGCAGTGACCGGGTTGTGGAAGAAGCGATATCGGCGATGAGCGGTATCGAACAATCCTCCGACCAGATTTCCAACATCATTGGCGTGATTGATGACATTGCCTTCCAGACCAACCTTCTGGCGCTGAATGCCGGTGTGGAGGCAGCGCGCGCGGGCGAAGCCGGCAAGGGCTTTGCCGTGGTGGCGCAGGAAGTGCGCGAACTGGCGCAGAAATCCGCAGCCGCCGCAAGAGAGATCAAGGCGCAGATCTCCCGCTCCTCCACCCAGGTGGAAAACGGCGTGCGCCTCGTCGGCGAGACCGGAGAAGCGCTGAAACGCATCTCGGATCAGATCAAATCCGCCAACGAGATCGTCAGCAAGATCGCCCATTCGGCGGCCGAACAAGATACGACGCTACGCTCGATCTCGACATCGCTCAACCAGCTCGACGTCGCCACTCAGCACAATGCGGCAATGGCGGAAGAAACCACGGCTTCGGCCGAGGCACTTGCGGTGGATACCGAAGAGCTGCTGAACCTCATCCGCGGCTTCCGCGTCTCCTCCGGCCACCAGCTTCACGGCATGGCGCAAGAAATGCGCATGGCGGGGTGACAGGCTCCGAAGCTATCGATGAAAAACGGCGCCGGGGGAGACTCCGGCGCTTTTCCTTTAACGGGTGAGCGCATCCAGCCGGTCGATATCGGCAGGTGAAAATACGGCAATACCGGCTTTTTCAAGCAACGCCGCCGTCACGCCCTTGCCCGCATGTTTAACGCCTGAAAACGAACCGTCGTAAATCGCAAGCGATCCGCAGGACGGACTGCCATCGATCAGCAGCGCGTGGGTGCAGCCATTGGCCCTGGCAAAGGCTAGCGCCTTTTCAGCACCCGCGATGAATTCAGCCGTGACATCGCCACCAGTCACCTCACGCACGCGGGCGTGGCCTTCCAGCACATCGAGACCGGACGCCCCATTCTCGATTTCCGCCGGCGGGCGGGGAACAGGCATGCCGCCTGCCATTTCCGGACAGATGGTCACCAGCCTGCCCTCGTCCCGCCAGCGGTCTATCGCCGGGTGGGCGAAGGGTTTGCCTCTGCCGTCGTAACGCACAGGTTGGCCAAGGAGGCAGGCGCTGATGAGGATTTTGCCCACCATCACGCCGCTGCGACAGCAAGATGAATGCCTGCATTCTTTTGAAGTGCATGGATGACATTAAACAGATTGTCAGCCCGGGGATTGCCCTTGGGGCCGAACATGCGCATCAGGCTTTTGGGGGGCACATCCACCTGTTCGGACAATGTTTCAAAACCAATTGTGGCATTGATGAAGTCCCGCAATACCGCCTTGCCAGTCTCGACATCTCCCTCCAGCAGCAGTTCCACTGCGTCCGACAGGAGGGCGGCACGGAATGCGGGATCGTTTTCCGCCCGAGCCTTGACCGTCTGTTTGAATTCCCGCGTCAGCGCCATATCAAATACCCTTCTCGATATTCTTTCTGGATTTGTAATCCAGCCAGAAGGCCTTGGCCGCTTCAATGTCCTTCTGCTGCCGCGTCTTCGTTCCGCCGATCAGCAGGATGACCAGCTCCTCGCCATCACGGCCGAAATAGACACGATATCCTGGACCGTAATCGATCCGGTATTCGAGAACACCTGATCCGACGGATTTGACATTGGAGAGATTGCCCTGCCCCATACGGGCCACGGCTATCGTCACTTTCGACGCAGCTCGCGCATCGATTTCCACGAACCAACGCCCGAAAGGGCTCAATCCCTTACGGTCCAGATATTCGGCGACCTTCATGGGTCAATGGTAACACAAACATTACCATTGGCAAGCATGGTTTACCCCGTAATCTTCGAGAAATCCGCAACCGTCCCGGTCGCTTCGCGGATGGCCTTCAGCAGCGCCAAACGGTTCGCACGGATGGCCGCGTCCTCGTCGTTGACAAGCACATCCTCGAAGAACTTATCGACAGGCGCACGAAGCGTCGAAAGCGCCTGCATGGCGGAGCGGAAATCTTCGCCCGCAACGGCCTTTGCGGCATCGGCAGAGGCGGCCTTGATCGCAGCATACAGCGCCTTTTCGGCATCGAGCTTCAACAGCTCTTCCGAAACGCCATCGGCCACCACGGTGCCCTTCTTTTCCTCGGCGGCCAGAAGCTGGGTGGCGCGCTTGGCGCCCGCCAGAAGGTTGCGGCCATCCTCGCCGGTGATGAAAGCGGTGAGCGCCTCGACACGGCGAGCGATCATCAGCAGATCATCGGATTCCGGCGTCAGAACGGCGTCGATCAGATCGTAACGCGCGCCGAGATCGCGCAAATATACCTTCAGGCGGTCGTGGAAGAAGGAGAGAAGGTCCGGGTCCTTGGCAACGCTCAGCAGCGGAAGCCGCACGTTTTTCTCAAGCAGAATACGCACCACACCCAGCGCCGCACGGCGCAGCGCAAAGGGATCCTTCGAACCGGTCGGCTTTTCGTCGATGGCCCAGAAACCGACGAGGGTGTCGAGCTTGTCAGCGAGAGCGACCGTGATCGCCACCTTGTCGGCGGGCAGACGGTCGGAAGGGCCCTGCGGCTTGTAATGGTCTTCAATCGCGGCCGCGACGCTTTCGTTTTCGCCCTGAAGCGCCGCATATTTGCGGCCCATCAGGCCCTGAAGCTCGGGGAATTCGCCGACGGCTTCGGTGCGCAGGTCGGCTTTCGCCAGCACCACGGCGCGGTCCACCAGAGCGGCATCGGCACCAACAACAGGAGCCAGCGCCTTGGCGAGTTCGCGGATGCGAGCCACGCGCTCACCCTGCGTGCCGAGCTTGGCGTGGAAGGTGACGTTCAGCGCGTCGAGCTTCGCCATGCGCTGATCGAGCGGCTTCTTGAGATCGAGGTTGAATTTCGCAGCCGAATCTTTCAGCGTTTCGAGATCGGGCAGATCGCCCTGGTCGCGGTTCCAGAAATGGCGAGCATCCGACAGGCGGGCGCGCACGACCTTGCCGTTGCCATGGATGATTTCCTTGCCGCCATCGCTTGCCTCGATGTTCGAGATCAGGATGAAGCGGTTGGAAAGGCCCTCCTCCGCACCCTGGTTGCGGGTGACGAAACATTTCTGGTTGGTCTTGATGGTGAGACGGATGATTTCCGCCGGGATTTGCAGATAATCCTCTTCGAACGTCCCCATCAGTACCTGCGGCCATTCGACAAGGCCGGAGACCTCTTCCAGCAGGCCTTCGTCTTCCACCAGATCGAGGCCGTTGGCGAAGGCGAGATCCTTGGCGTCATGCAGGATGATGTCCTTGCGGCGCTCGGCATCCAGCACGACCTTCGCCTTTTCGAGGCTCGAGACATAATCCTCGAAACGGCGCACGGTGATCGGGCCGGGCGCGTGGAAACGATGGCCATAGGTAACGTTGCCGGCGACGATGCCGTCAATGGCGAAAGGAATGACCTGCGTTTCGTCATGTTCGGGGCCGAACAGGCAGACGATGGATTGCAGCGGGCGCACCCAGCGCAGACTTTCCGAACCCTTGCCTTCGATGCCGGCATAGCTCGAACCCTTCGGCATGGAGGCCGGGCCGGAGCGCATGGATTTCGGCCACGGGAAGGAGCGGATGATGCCGGGCATCACCTCGGCGATGATCTCTTCCGCCGGACGGCCGGGCTTGTTGATGATGGCGATGTAAAAATTGCCCTTCTTCGGATCGGAAACCACCTGTGCTTCCGAGATATCGTTGAGGCCGGCGCCGCGCAGAAAGCCTTCGATGGCTTTCTCATTGGCATCGGTGCGCGGACCCTTCTTTTCCTCACGCACATCGGCGGAGCGGGCGTTGAGGCCGCGAATATCCAGCGTCAGGCGGCGTGGCGTCCAATATTCGCGTGCGCCCTCATAGGTCAGCCCTCTCTCCACCAGAGCGTCGGTGACGAGTTTCTTCAAATCGCCCGCCGCCTTGCGCTGCATGCGGGCAGGGATTTCCTCGGAGCGAAGTTCAAGCAGAAGATCGGGCATGGGATCAAGACTTTATCTGTTGTCGGACGATTGCGGTCGGCTTAGCAAGCAACGCGGCAAAAGTCACCAACGCAATCGGTTAAATTACCGCCAGCGGGCGTTACCAGCCGCCGCCACCGCCACCACCGCCACCGGAGCCTGAAAATCCGCCGCCGCCACCGCTGGAGAAGCTGGAGCCGGACGAGCTGACAGGCTGGGGAATGGTGGAGGCGATGGTACTGGCCATGGAGGTGGAAAATCCGCCGATCCTGTCACCAAAGCTGCCGTAATTGCTGCCCAGGTACCAGCCGGGCGCATAACTTGCTGCGGCGGCACCGGCGGCGGCGGTCGCAAGCCAGGTCTCGAAGGTACGGCTCCAGGGCTTTTCGACGCCGAGCGCCACGGCATAGGGCAGCAGCGTTTCGAAATGTTGCGGCGACATGGCCGGTGCGCCCGCCATGTTCATCCGGTCCTTTTCGGCGAGCGTCAGATAGGTTCGGAGGCCTTCAATGCCATCCATCAGCTTGCGGCCGAGCGGCGTCGGCGCGCCCATCAGAAACAGGAACAGCGCATTGGTGAGAATGATGCCGCCGATCGCGGCCAGCGCCAGCGATTTTGTATCATGCGTCACATCCAGCAGGACTTGGGATGCGATGCCGCCGATGACCGAAAAAGCCACGAAACCGGCAAAGGCCAGCATGACGATGCCGCCGATACGTTTACGCAACGGCGCGCCACGCGAAAATTGCCGGCCTATGCCAATCGACAGGACGCTGAAGAAGAAGCCAAAGAAACCGAATATCGCCACGGCGACAATGGCGTTCTCATCGAGATCGCCAAATGCCAGCGTCGCGACGATGATGGCAATGCTGAAGATGATACCGAACACCGTGTAACCGGCGTTACTGCGGTAATATTTGCCGCGATGTTCCTTCTCTATCGCCGCGCGGAACTGCGTTCCGACCTTTTCGACCTCCGCCCCATGGGCCTTGTCGATGGTCAGCGTCGCCCCCGGACCGCCGATAGAGGAAAGCAGCGTTTTCTGGCCAGTCGGCAGATCGGCAGCGGTCGCTTTTTCCGTGCGCCTGATGACAATGGAATTCTTCAGGTCTTCCAGAACGACGAACCCCTTCACGGCAAGATCAAGTGCGGAAGCGGAGAGCGCCGTCCAGCCCGCGCCGGAAAAACCCCTGTTATCGACATAATTGACCAGAGCCGGAGAAAGTCCCTCCGGCGCATCCCAGCGCGGCACAACCACGCCGCGGGCGGGATCACGGCCCACTGCGAACCATGCCCGCAGATAATAAAGCAGCACGACAAATAGCCCGCCGCCGGAAAGCAGGATGGCCATATTATCGCGCAGCCACCAACCCGCCTCCTCAGATGCATCAGGCGCGGCAATCGCACCCTTGGGCAGCTTGAGGGCAACCGTCATGCCCTCGCCCACCGAAAACGGGCGGGTGGAGGCGAAGAATACCTCGTTGCCTTCGCTGAGAATGCGGGCGTCCTTGCCTTTCGCACCGAGAGGGCCGGTGAAGACAGCGGTTTCCGTGGCTTTTACGCCCGGCGGCAGCGTGATGGTCGCGGAAATCTCACCCATCGGGAATAGCCAGCCATTGCCGGTGACGTTCCAGGTCAGCTCGTCATAATCGCTGAAATAACGGATCTGCCGCGCGGTGGTGTAGGTGATCTGGAAGATATGTTCGCCGGTCGGCAGAAAACGGTCGGCGCTGCCGGTATAGATGCGGATGCCGCCATCGATGGTTTCGGTGCGCCAGTTCTCGGGCGCGCCGTCGCGCTCCACCGAAACGACGTTGAAATCCACCTTGGTGCGGCGGTTATTCGCATCCAGCGCATAGAGCGGGAAATCGCGGAAGATGCCGCGTTTGATGTTCTGGCCTTCGGCGCGGGCGGTGATGGTCTCCGTCACCGTCAGCTTTCCGTCTTGCGCAACCTCGATGACCGAATGATACGAACGGATGAACTCTTCCGCGAAAGCCGGGAAGGCTGCGCCCAGGAAGACGAACAGCGCGAGAAGTCTTGCGACGATGGTCTTCACGGGCGGCCCCTCCTCAATGGCTTCAATGCTGCGGCTCGGCAGCGCTTTCCTTTTCCGTATACGCGACGCCAAGCGAGCCAAGCTCCTTCCAGTAGTTCGGATAGGTCTTGCCCACGCAGGCAGGGTTCTGGATGGCAATGCCGCCGATCTTCAGCGCCGCCAGCGCAAAGCTCATGGCAATACGGTGGTCGGCAAAGGTATCGATGGAGGCCTTGACCGTCTGGCCCGCGAGCGAGGGATCGGAATGCACGATCAAGTCGTCGCCTTCCTCATGCGCCAGACCATCGCGGATTTCGTTGAGGCCGAGCGAAACGGCGCGGATACGGTCGCATTCCTTGACACGCAGATTGGCGATGCCGACGAAACGCACCGACGTCTCGTTGAAAGCGGCGAGAACCGCGATGGTGGGAATGGCGTCCTGCATCTGCGAGCCGTCGATTTCGGCGGGCAGATGCGGAAACTGCGCCATGACCTCATAGGCCTTGGCATCCGGCTGGGTGAACTTGTCGGCCGGCGTGCCGATATCGATTGCGCCGCCGGTCAGAAGCTCCGCGCCCCAGAGATAGGTGGCGGCGGAGGCATCCGGCTCGATGTGGAAATCGGTTGCCGTGTAACCCGTCGGATGCACGCGCCAGATGGCGTTGCTGACCCGCTCCACCTTCGCGCCGAATGCTTCCATGGCCGATGTGGTGAGATCGATATAGCCTTTCGCGCCGATTTCTTCGCCCTTGAGGATGATATCGACAGGCTTGTCGCCGCAGGCGGCCGCCATCAACAGTGCGGACACATATTGGCTCGACAGATTGGCATCGATGGTGACGCTGCCCTTCGGGAAACCCGTACCCTTGCCACAGACGGTGACGGGCGGGCAGCCGGTCGGCGCATCCGCTTCAACGCCGAGGGAGCGCAGGGCTTCCACCAGCGGCATGATCGGGCGTTTGCGCATATGCTCGTCGCCATCGATGATGACGGCGCCATCGACAAGGGCGGCAGCGGCGGTGAGAAACCGCGTGGCTGTGCCGGCATTGCCAAGGAAAAGCGGCTTTTCCGGCTGATGCAACACACCTGAACTCTCCACCACGAAGGTGGTGGCGTCAGGCTCGGTTACCTTGACACCCATCTCACGCAGGGCCTCGGCCATATAAAGCGTATCGTCGCTTTTCAGCGCGCCGGTGAGACGGCTTTTGCCCTTGGCGAGGCCGGCCAGTAGAAGTGCACGGTTGGTAATGGATTTGGAACCGGGCGGCTCCACCTTGCCGGAAAGCGGGTGGCCGGGCGGGGTGATGGTCAGTTCGATCATAATCGTCGTCTTGTCAAAGAATGCGGCGCAAAGCCGGGCTATCGGAATATCGGGGGTAAATTGTGAGCCGGCGCTTAGAACTTGACGGTCGGCACGGCGCGGTCGGCCGGATTGTCGATCTCGAAATAGGGCGCCTTGGCAAAACCGAACTGGCCTGCAACCAGATTGGATGGAAAGCTTTCCACCTTGACGTTGAGATCGCGCGCTGCACCATTGTAATAACGGCGCGACATCTGGAGTTCACCTTCGATGGTCTCGAGCGAGCGCTGCAATTCCAGAAAATTCGTATTGGCTTTCAGATCGGGATAGGCTTCTGCGAGTGCAAAGAGCTTGCCCAGCGCCTGCGACAGCAGCCCTTCCGCTTGGGCGCGGCCTTCGACGTCGCCCGCCGGCACGGCCTGCGCCCGGTTGCGCAGGTTGACCACCTCCTCGAAGGTGCTCTTTTCATGGGCCGCGTAACCCTTCACGGTCTCGATGAGGTTGGGGATGAGATCGGCGCGGCGCTTCAGCTGCACGTCGATGCCCGACCACGCCTCTTCCTTCATCTGCCGCGCCTTGACGAGACCGTTATAGATGAAGACGACATAAAGCGCGATTGCCGCGATGATTGCCAGCGTGATGAACATTCCCGACCCCTCCTCAAGAGGCGCGGACACCGCAGTGGCGTCCGCACGTTAGACTGTTGCCCCGCCTTACATAAAGATTCAGGCGGCCCTGTTCCAGTTCAGCCCGCCCGCATCCGTCAGCAGGAAAGCTTCGCCGCAGGCTTTCGCCAGCGTGCGCACGCGCAGGATATAGCTCTGGCGTTCCGTGACCGAGATTACGCCGCGCGCATCCAGAAGGTTAAAGACATGGCTGGCCTTGATGCACTGGTCATAGGCCGGGAACACGCATTTATGCAGGCGCTGATTATCGTTGTCACCGGGCGCGCCGGCCGCGAGAAGCGCCTGGCATTCCTTTTCAGCGTCGATGAAATGACGATGCAGCATGGCCGTATCGGCGAATTCGAAGTTGTGGCGGGAATATTCCTGCTCGGCCTGCAAAAACACGTCGCCGTAGGAAATCTTTTCTTCGCCTTCGCGGCCGTTGAAGTTCAGGTCATAGACATTATCGACGCCCTGGACATACATGGCCAGACGCTCCAGACCATAGGTCAGCTCGCCCGCAACCGGCGAGCATTCGATACCGCAGACCTGCTGGAAGTAGGTGAACTGCGACACTTCCATGCCGTCGCACCAGCACTCCCAACCAAGGCCCCAGGCGCCGAGCGTCGGGCTTTCCCAGTCGTCCTCGACGAAGCGCACGTCATGCAGCAGAGGGTCGAGGCCGATGGCCTTCAGCGAACCGAGATAGAGTTCCTGCAGGTTGGAAGGGTTGGGCTTCAGAATGACCTGATACTGGTAATAATGCTGCAGACGGTTGGGGTTTTCCCCGTAACGCCCATCAGAAGGACGGCGCGAGGGCTGCACGTAAGCGGCCTTCCATGGCTTGGGCCCAAGCGCGCGAAGCGTAGTCGCCGGATGGAACGTACCCGCGCCCACTTCCATATCGTAAGGCTGCAGTACCGCGCAACCCTTATCGGCCCAGTAATTGTGCAGCGTCAGGATCAGCGCCTGAAAGGAACGCTTGGGGTTCATATGGTCGGGAACATCGGTCATTTCAGTCATCGCGGCGTTAGGAGGACAAGGAAGTATTGACTTACTTCGGATGCGGACTGGTGCCACGGCAGGGCTTGGGGGTCAAGGTTTTATGCGTAAAGCCGCCGCCTTACGCCTCATCCTCGCGCTTTACCCGATATTCGCCGGTTTCCGGATCCTTGATCAACGTCCCGATAGCACCGGTCTCGCGTTCCTTTTCGCGCTGTTTCGATTTGGCGGAGAGCTGTTCGGCATCGCGGACGAAGCGGCGGTAAAGGATTACCGATCCCACCATCAGAAGAAGAATTGTAATGAGCTGCGCCATAAGGCTTTATTCCCGAGACATCATAGACCGAAGCGCGACCACAATGCCTTTTCTTCGGCGACCTCCGCAAGACCCGAAACCGCGCCCGCAGCCAGCCTTTCAGCATTAACATCCAGCGCCGCGTTGACGCCGGGCACCTTTTTGCCGAACAGCGTGCGACCGCCGCTGACGAGCTGGAGCTTGACCTTGGTGCCGTAACGGCGGCGTAAAACCTCCCGCATGTCGCCCAGCCCGTCGATCAGGCCAAGGTCGAGGCCACGCATGCCGGTCCAGAACAGGCCGGAGAAGATTGTCTCGTCGCCCTTCAGCTTCGAGCCGCGGCGCATCTTGACCATATCTATGAAAACATTGTGGATTTCGACCTGTAGCGACTTCAGGTATTCGATGTCGCCTTCCTTTTCCGGCTGGAAGGGATCGAGGATGACCTTGTTTTCGCCGGCCGTATAAACGCGGCGCTCCACGCCGATCTTCCGGAGCATTTCCGGAAAACCGAAGCCGCCGGAGACGACGCCGATGGAACCGACGATGGAGGTGGGGTCGGCGATGATCTCATCGCCGGCAAGCGCGATCATGTAGCCGCCCGAGGCTGCGACGTCCTCCACGAAGATAAGGACTTTCTTGTCCTTTTCTTCGGCAAGCTGGCGGATACGGTTATAGATCATTCGCGCCTGCACCGGTGAGCCGCCGGGCGAGTTGAGCGAAATGGCGACGGCCGGGGCATCCTTTAAGGCGAAGGCCTTTTCGAGAAGCGGCGCATAGGACGCGAGATTGAGGGCGGGGCGGAACTGGTTGCCGCCGGCCATGATCGCGCCATGCATGCGCACCACGGGAATGACGAGCTCTTTTTTACGAAAGCGTTTCGGCACCAGATACGTCAGAAAACCCACCAATCAATCCTCACAGCAATGACTTCATCGACACGGATGTATGTATCGCCGGGCAAAACACAATGGCATGCGGCTGGCGTCACGCTGATTTTATAAGCCGGGTTTGATTGCCCTTACATGACGGGAATAGGCGGCGCGACCATTGTTAAGGTCATCCACGAAAGGGGTAAAGGCGTGGCTGCCGGTCTCGTGCATGATAAGCGGCGCGCGGAAAGCCAACCGTGCGCGCGAACCCTTGATGCCGGTGACGAGCATACGCACCGCATCTTCACCGGGACGTGGATGAATGAGGGTGATTTCCAGACCTCCAAAACGGCTGCCGCAGGCGGCAATGATCTCCGCCACCGATTGCGGCCGCGCAATCAGGGAAAGTTGCCCGCCCGAGACCATAATCGCGCCCGCAGTTCTGATCCAGTCTTCGAACAGGCCGTCGGTCATGGCGTGCGCTTCAGCCTTCAGAGCATCCGGCGTGCGGCGGTCGCCCGCATCATTATAGGGCGGATTCATGATGACGTGATGGAAATGATCGTCGGGCAATCCGGCCGCGACACGCGCTTTCGCACGCAGCGTCACATCCGCCTCGCACACACTCACCCGTGCGGAAAACGCGGCATTCTCGGGCAATTCGAGGCTGCGGCGAGCAAATTGAACCATCTCCGGCGACCGTTCATAAAGCGTCACCTGCGCCTTTTCGAGCCTTGCCGCCACAGCCATCCCGGCAGCTCCCGCACCCGCGCCGAGATCGGCGATGCGGCAGTCACGCTCATCCGCCACCAGCGAGGCCAGAAGCATGGCGTCCATGCCCGCCCGGTGCCCCCTGCCCTTGGGCTGGACGATGTGAAAGCGACCCCGGTGAAAGGCGTCGATCGTCTCGGAAATGCCGTTGTCCACCGTCGCTCAAGCCTCTTCGTTGCGCAACTCGTCACCGAGCCCCGCATCGATGAGAATGCGGCGGGCCTGATCGGCGCGGTCGTCTTCCACCAGGAACCTCCGCGGCAAAAGGCCGAGCGATCCCTCCAGGATGCTCATCGCCTGATCGGCAATGAGGCAGTGAATGCCGGCGTCCTTCATCAGGCTTTCGGCGAAGGAAAGAAGCACGGCATCGTTGGTACGGATCAGTTCACGCATGGATAGACCTTAAATTCCCATCTTTTTGAATGGCTAGCGGCAATTCGCCCCTTGCCGCGCAAGGCGTCAGTTTTTATTGTCGAATTCAAATTCGAACTGGAGTCCTGTCCCTTGGGCGTCGTCATACCGCTTGAAGAAAGCAAAAACAAACTCGCATCCGTCAAGCCGCTTGTCGACCTGACCCGCCCCGACATGGAACGGGTGAACCAGCTTATCCTTTCCAAGGCCGGTTCCGATGTCCAGATGATACCCGAGGTAGCCAACCACCTCATCTCGTCAGGCGGCAAGCGCCTGCGGCCGATGCTGACGCTCGCCTCGGCCTCGATGTTCGGTTACGAGGGCGATAATCACATCAAGCTCGCCACCAGCGTGGAGTTCATGCACACGGCGACGCTTCTGCATGATGACGTGGTGGATGAAAGCGATCTGCGTCGCGGCAAATCCACCGCACGCACCATCTGGGGTAACCAGGCAAGCGTTCTCGTCGGCGACTTCCTGCTTGGCCAGGCGTTCCGCATGATGGTGGATGTCGGCTCTCTCGATGCACTTGACGTGCTGTCTACCGCCGCGTCCGTCATCGCCGAAGGCGAGGTGCTGCAGCTTTCCGTCGCCAAGAACATGGAAACGACGGAAGACGATTACCTGCAGGTGATTCGCGCCAAGACGGCCGCTCTCTTTGCCGCAGCGGCCGAGGTCGGCCCCATCGTCGCCAAGACGGACAAGGCCACCCGCAGTGCGCTGAAATCCTACGGCATGAATCTCGGCCTCGCCTTTCAGCTGGTCGATGACGTCCTTGACTATGGCGGCAAGTCCGCCGATCTCGGCAAGAACACGGGCGACGATTTCCGGGAGGGCAAGATCACTCTGCCGGTCATCCTGTCCTATCGCCGCGGCACCCAGGATGAGCGCGCTTTCTGGCGCACGGCCATCGAAAATGGCGAAAGCAGCGATGAGAACCTCGAAAAGGCGCTTGGCCTGATCACCAAATATAACGGCCTCGGCGATACGATCGGCCGCGCCACGCATTACGGCACCATTGCCCGCGACGCGCTCGCGCCGCTGCCGCAGAGCCCTTGGAAAGATGCGCTTCTGGAAGTCATCGACTTCTGCATCGAGCGTCTGAACTGACGCTGGAAGGCCGGAACAACGGCGGATGGATTCTCCTTCCGCCTCTCGTTTCACGGTCATTTTCTCCTCAAGGCGTGATTGTGACCCCGCCATAATTTCTTGCGGGGTTGCTTCAAAAAAGCCATTCTATCGTGACCAAACAATGGAAACTGATTTTTCCGTGCTCCTGCACAAAAGCAAAGGTTCCCTCATGCGGCGTAAACCAGCACTCCGTCTTCTCTGCAGCGCGGCTCTTGCCGCTGCTCTCGCAATCGGCGCGGGTGCAAGCCCCGGCTTTGCGGAGACGAAGGCAAAACCGGAAGACAAAGCCGTTACCTTCGATCCCGGCAAGGTCAACACGTTCTCCGGCGCTTTCCTCGCCGGACGGAATGCAGACGTCGATCAGGACTACCCCACTGCAATTTCGCTCTACAAGAAGGCGCTGGAATACGATCCGGCAAATTCCGAAATCCGCCAGCGGCTGATGATCGCCGAGCTTCTGAGCGGCAATTTCGAGGCTGGCGCCAAGATTGCCGATTCGATGAAGGACGATACCTCGGTGGAACGCGTCACGACCATCGTGCGTGGCCTCGACGCCATCAAGGACAAGGAATTCACCAAGGCCGAGAAGATCCTGAAATATTCCGGCCCGAACGATCTCGACCGCATGGTCAACACGCTTTTGACCGCGTGGGCGCGTGCCGGTGCCGGCAAACCGAAAGAAGCGCTGGCACTCGTCAACAACATGAAAGGTCCGGGCTGGATTTCGATCTTCCAGAAATACAACGCCGCGGCCATCGCACTTGTTTCCGGGAATACTGAAGCCGCCCGCAAGAGCCTGAACGAGGCTGTGACGGACCGCGAAGGCGGGGCCACCGCTTCCGATACCTATATGCGCGCGGTCATGGCGCTTGCCCGGCTTGAAGCTTCCGCCGGCAACAAGCAGAAAGCATTGGATGCGATCGCCGTCGGCGATACTTTCGCGCCGAATTATGCACCGCTTAAAGCGCTTCGCGAGGCGATCGAAAAGGGTGAAAAGCCGGAGCAGCAGATCACCAATGCGGTGGAGGGTGCGGCCAGCGTGATGTTCTCGATCGCCGGCGCGCTGAACCGTGAGGGCGCCGAAGAGATCGTGACGCTTTATCTGCAGACCTCGCGCGCCCTCGACCCAAAGAGCCCGGACACCCTCATTCTTCTCGGCGGCCTTGCCGAAGCGATGAAACAGCCCGAGCGCGCCATCTCCTTCTATCGCGAAGTCCCGAAGGATTCGCCGATGCACCGTATTTCCGAGCTGCAACTCGGATTGACGCTGGCGCAGACCGGCAAGGTGGACGAGTCGCGCAAGCATCTCCAGTCACTGCTGGAATCCGATCCGAAGGACATCCGCTCCTATCTCGCTTATGGCAGCGTGCTTTCCGACGCCAAGGACTACAAGGCGATGGCGGAGAACTACGACAAGGCGGTCGAAGTCATCGGCGCGGTGCCGCAGAAGTCCGACTGGTCCGTCTTCTTCCAGCGCGGCATTGCCTATGAGCGGCTGAAGCAATGGGACAAGGCCGAACCGAATTTCAAGCGGGCGCTGGAGTTGAACCCCGAGCAGCCTCAGGTTCTGAACTATCTGGGTTATTCCTGGGTGGACAAGGGCATCAATCTCGATGAAGGCATGAAGATGATCAGCCGCGCCGTCGAGCTTCGCCCGAATGACGGCTATATCGTCGATTCGCTCGGCTGGGCGCATTTCCGGCTCGGTGACTTCGATCAGGCCGTGACGGAACTGGAGCGCGCCATCGAGCTCAAGGCTGGCGATCCCACCATCAACGACCATCTGGGCGATGCCTATTGGCGCGTTGGCCGCAAGATCGAGGCTGTTTACCAGTGGAACCGTGCGCTCATCGGCGACAATGATGATGTGGACAAAGCCAAGGTGAAGGAAAAGATCGCCAACGGCCTGCCGCCTGTCGAAAAGGACGCTGAAAACACCGCCAAGAAGGATGTGGCGCCGCAGCCGCCAGCCCCTCCGGCACCGGCGGCACCTACGCCGGACAAGAAATCCTGACGCCACATGCGCCTGGATGAGGTTTCCGGGGCCACCGAGACAATCGAGGCGGCCCCGGCCAAGATCAATCTGGCGCTGCATGTCAGCGGCCAGCGGGCGGATGGCTACCATCTGCTTGAAACGCTGGTGACATTCACCGAAGCCGGTGACGTGATTTGCATTCGCGACGCCGCCGCCGACAGTTTCTCCATTTCCGGCCCGTTCGGCGATCTTCTAAGCGATGGTGGCGATAATCTCGTCACCCGCGCCAGAGACACGTTGCGCAATGCTCTGACATTAACAGGCCAGCCTGCCCGCCCGGTCGGTATTCACCTTGAAAAGAACCTGCCGGTTGCGTCAGGCATCGGCGGCGGTTCGGCGGATGCCGCGGCCACGCTGCGGGGGCTCCTGCGGCACTGGGGTGCCATTCTTGCACCGGAAAATCTCACCTCTCTCGCACTGGAACTCGGTGCAGACGTGCCGATGTGCGTTGAAAGCCGGCCACTGATCGCGCGTGGTATCGGCGAGGACATCGAAGTCCTTACCGACCTGCCGGAACTCACCATGGTTCTGGCCAATCCGCTGAAGGCCGTCTCGACACCGGAGATTTTCCGACGACTGCAGAACAAGGTCAATCCCCACCTGCCCGCCCATTCGACGATGGGCTGGATGGATTTTCTCGCGCAAAGCCGCAACGACCTGCAACCACCCGCTCAGTCGCTGCTGCCTGAAATCGGGGAGATGACCGGGCTGCTGTCTGCGGAAGGGGCTGCCCTTGTGCGCATGTCCGGTTCCGGGGCAACCTGTTTCGGGATTTTTCATTCCTTCGACGCCGCCCAAAACGCGGAAACATCGCTTCGGAAGAAGCGCCCAGGCTGGTATTTTCAGGCAACGCGGACCATTTGAGGACCGGATATTTCGAGGATAAAGCCATGGCAGGCGATAGACCCTTCATTCCCCTTGGCATTGCGGTTCTGACCGTTTCGGACAGCCGCACGCTGGAGAACGACAAGTCCGGTGACACACTCGTCGCAAGATTGGAGGACGCGGGCCACAGGCTCGCTGCCCGCGCCATCGTGCCGGACGACAAGGCGGCGATCGCAGACACGGTGCGCGAATGGACGCTGTCCGACGGCGTGGATGTGGTCATCACGACAGGCGGCACGGGCTTTACCGGCCGCGATGTGACACCCGAGGCGCTGGAGCCGCTGTTCGAAAAGCGCATGGACGGGTTTTCGACCCTCTTCCATCGCATTTCCTATGACAAGATCGGCACCGCCACCATCCAGTCACGCGCGACCGGTGGTGTGGCGAATGCGACCTTCATCTTCGTGTTGCCGGGATCACCGGGGGCTTGCAAGGATGCCTGGGATGGTATCCTCAAGGCGCAACTCGATTATCGTCATCTGCCTTGTAATTTCGTGGAGATCATGCCGCGGCTGGATGAGCATTTGAAACGTGGGGCTGGTGGGGTTTAGGTCAGCGGACGGTAGATGCGTGGCGCCTACCCCCCCTCTGCCCTGCCGGGCATCTCCCCCACAAGGG
>JAEXMK010000024.1 GCA_023444445.1 Pseudomonadota bacterium
GGGAGGGGCGGGGCATCTGGGCGGGAGAATTCGAAAAACCCTCCGAATGGCGGCGTGAACACCGTGCGGCGGATCTGGAAACGCCGGCGGCAGGCTTTTTGACCGTCATCCGCCATTTTCTGGGGTGGGATCATGGCTGAGACGAAGCGATACCCGTCATTGCGGGATGACGGGCTGGATGGGCTGCGTGGCGAGATCGCGCGCTGCCGTGTCTGTCGCGACGCGCCGCTGAGGGGAACGGCCGATCGGCTGCCGCATGAGCCGCGGCCGGTGGTCGTCATGTCGAGGACGGCCAGAATCGTGATCGCCGGGCAGGCACCGGGCTTGCGCGTGCACGAAACGGGAATACCCTTCAACGATGCCTCCGGCGACAGGCTGCGGCAATGGCTCGCTGTCGACCGGGAGACGTTCTATGATCCGGACCGTTTTGCCATTGTGCCCATGGGCTTCTGTTTTCCCGGTTATGACGACAAGGGCAGCGACCTGCCGCCACGGCGGGAATGTGCGCCTTTGTGGCGTGAGAGGGTGATGGCGGCGATGCCGCAGGTGGAGCTCATCCTGGCGGTCGGGCAATATTCGCAGGCCTTTCACCTCGGTGAAAGGCGCCACAAAACCATGACCGAAACGGTGCAGAACTGGCGCAGCTACCTGCACGCCAATTCTGGCCCTGGCATCTTGCCCCTGCCGCATCCAAGCTGGCGCAACACCGGCTGGCTGAAAAAGAACCCGTGGTTTACGGAGGAGCTGCTTCCGGTTCTGCAGCAATATGTGGAAATGCGCATCTAGTGAAAAAATTTTCTGTTTTTTTGCGAAAATTAGTGTAATGAAAGGAAATTAATTCAGGAGGGTAGACGCATTGGATCGCCTAGACCGTAAGATTTTGCGCATTCTGCAAGAGGATTCCACGCTGGCCGTTGCCGATCTGGCAAAAAAGGTCGGCCTTTCCACGACGCCCTGTTGGCGGCGTATCCAGAAGATGGAAGAAGATGGCGTTATCCGCCGGCGCGTGGCGCTGCTTGATCCGGTCAAGGTCAACACCAAGGTCACGGTTTTCGTCTCCATCCGCACCGCCTCCCATTCAATCGAATGGCTGAAGCGTTTCTCCGAGGTGGTTTCCGAATTCCCGGAAGTTGTCGAATTCTACCGCATGAGCGGTGATGTCGACTATCTGCTGCGCGTCGTCGTGCCCGATATCGCCGCCTATGACGCTTTCTACAAGCGGATGATCGCCAAGATCGAAATCCGCGACGTCTCCTCCGCCTTTGCGATGGAGCAGATCAAATATACGACGGAACTGCCGCTAGACTACATGCTGCTGGATAATCCCAAATCCGGCGAAGAGTGATCCGTCGCCGGCGAGTTTTTGATCAATGCCCTTTCCGGCCACCGGGGAGGGCGTTTTTATTTGGCTTAGCCTTCAGTTGCTGATCGGGCGTGCTGGGCCTGACCCTGCCGGAAGGTCCGCCGGTATGCAGCGCGCCGGCGCGATAATCTTATTCCGCCCATATCGACAAATTCGAACATTCAATTCTCTTCGCGCCGTCTCCGCGCAAAGCGGGATTTTGATAAAATCTCTAAAATATCTACGCTTTTAATATCTGATGATGGCAACAGCGAGGGATATGGACATGATCACACGACGCGGAACATTGGGATTGCTTGCGGGTGCTACGGGGGCGGTGTTTCTGCCGCATATCCGCCGAGCGGGGGCCGCAACGACGACATTGCGGATTGGCTGGCAGAAGAATGGCGTGATCGCACTGGCGAAAAGCCAGGGTGCGCTGGAAGCGCTGTTGAAGGACCGGGGCATCGAGGTCAAATGGTCGGAGTTTTCTTCCGGACCGCCGCTTCTTGAAGCGCTGGGTGCCGGTGCGCTGGATATCGGGCCGACCGGCGATGTACCGCCCCTTTTCGCACAGGCCGCCGGCGGCAATCTGCGTTACGTCGGCACCTACAAAGCGGCCGCGGGCGGATCGGCAATCCTCGTGCAGAAGGATTCGCCGCTAAAGACGCTCGAAGACCTGAAGGGCAAGAAAGTCGCCTTCAAGCGCGGCTCCAGCGCCCATAATGTCACCGTCAAAGCACTGCGAAAGGCGGGACTGACGCTCAACGACATCACGCCCGTGGACCTTGCGCCGCCCGATGCGGCGGCCGCTTTCCGTAGCGGCAGCATCGACGCCTGGTCGATCTGGGATCCCTATTTTGCCGTGGCGGAAAAGGAGCCGACGACGCGGGTTCTCTCGACAGCCGAAGGCATCGTCGATCCGTGGAGCTATTTCCTCGCCAATGGCGATTTTGTTGAGAGCAATCCCGATCTCGTGCCGCTGATCCTCAAGGAACTGGCGAATGTGGGCGCGAAAGCGCAGACCAACATAGACGCAACTGCCAAATCGCTCGCTGCCATTACCGGCGTTCCAGAGGACGTCACCAAGGTCTCGCTGACGCGCCCCGGTGCAGATCTCGGGCGGGTGTCACTGGTTCCGGATGAAGCCATCGCCTACCAGCAGGCGCTTGCCGACGAGTTCTACGATCTGAAGATCGTGCCGAAAAAACTCAAGGTGACGGATATCGTCTGGCGGCCGAAGGCGAGTTGATGGGCGGAAAGTAGAGTCTCTTCAACCCGCTGGCGGATATTGCTCAGAGGTTGATTCAGGCCGTTGGTGTTAGATGTGAGGCGATTGGCTGCCGCTTGTTTCTTCTCCCCGCCGGGGAGAAGTCCGCGGCAGCGGGATGAGGGGGCAAGCTCTCCGAAATCCGGCAACGTTGCCCCCTCATCCGACCCTTTGGGCCACCTTCTCCCGGCGGAGAGAAGAAAATTGCCGCCACGCCGGGCACCAGCCACGACCTTTATCAAGGGCTAGGCTTCCCACTATTGAAGCCGCATCAGCCCTTAAGCTTCGCAATCACCAGATGACCCGGCGTCGGATTGCCGTCCTGCATGCGCACGTTGATGTCGGTGACTTCAATCACCTCGAAACCGGTGGCGGCCAGCCGCTCCCGCACATAGGTTTCCGCATGGGCAAATCGCTGGTGCGGGCCGACCATATAGGGACGTCCGGCCATGATGTCTTCGGGCAGGGTTTCCGAGGAGAAGATCAGTAGGCCACCGGCGTTGAGATTTTCGGCGGCGCCGAAAAACAGCGGTTCCAGCGCGCCGAGATAGGGCAGCACATCGGTGGCGGTGATGATGTCGAAGGGCTCGTCGTCATTGTCCTCTAGGAAATCCTCAACTTCGGCGACATAGAGCGTCTCGTAGAGGTCTTTCTCATGGGCGATCTCGACCATGTTTTCGGAAATATCGATGCCGGTGATGTCGTCAGCCATATCGCGCAGCGCTTCACCGGTGAGGCCGGTGCCGCAGCCGAGATCGAGCAGGCGTTTGAAAGGGCCGAGGTTGAGCGTCTGCAGCCGCTGGCGCACCATCATCGGCACGGCGTAGCCCAGTTGCTCGACAAGAATGTCCTCGAAGGCTTCGGCATGTTGGTCGAACAGGGTTTCGACATAGGCGTCGGGCGCCTTGGACGGCTGTTCGCCCCGGCCCATGGCGGCGATGCGCACGGCTGCGCCACCGTGGTCTTCCGGATCGATGGCAAGGACCTCCTCATAGGCCTTCACCGCCGCGTCCACATCACCGGCCTTTTCGAGCGCGAGTGCGCGGTTATAGGCCTCGGCGAGCGCCTCTTCGTCGATCTTCTGGTTCTTGGTCATCGTGCCTTATCCGTCAGCGTCTTCAATTGACGTTTGCTGTAAGCCGCATCGGGGACGGGCGCAATGTTTATGTGGCCTGAGGGCTTAGTGGAGGATGAACTCCCCTTTGAGCGCGCGCCATTCCTGCGCCGAGATAACCTGTCGGTGCACATAGCGGACGGAGTGCAGGGGACCGTCGAGCTTTTCCTGCCAGAACTTGAGGAAGCCGTGCATTTCGGGGAAATCAGGGGCCAGGTCGTAGTTCTGCCAGACATAGGTCTGGAGAACCAGCGGATGGTCCGGCAGGCGGTAGAAAATCTCGGCGGTGGTGAGGCCGTAGCCTCGCAGCATCATTTCCATGTCCTTGTTCATGAGGGCGGTTCCCCTATCGATGATGACCGATCACAGCATTGCCGCTGTATCTGATATGGGAACACGGCATGGTTAACCCAACCTTGCCAAAGGCAGGGTGGCGTCACAAATTTGTTATATTTTTCAAAATGTTGGCAGCCTCTTGTGATGAGTGCTGCCAACTCTGCCTTTTAACGCTTGAGGTGCCGCGTCAGGCGGGCTTCCAGCCAGGCCCAGACATGCCGCAACGTTTCGACGATCGTGAGATAGAAGATCGCGGCCCAGAGATAGGCCTGATAATCGAAGGTGCGGGAAAAGGCGTAACGGGTCTGTCCCATCAGATCGAAGACCGTGACGATGGAGACCACCGCCGAGCCCTTGATCATCAGGATGATCTCGTTGCCATAGGGACGCAGCGCCACGATCAGCGCCTGGGGCAGGATGATCTTTCTAAAAGTGATGAATTTGGAAATACCGAGCGACGCCGCGCCTTCGTGCTGTCCGCGTGGCACGCTCTGGATCGCACCGCGCAGGATTTCCGCCTGATAGGCGGCGGTGTTGAGCGTCAGCGACAGCAGGCCGCAATACCAGGCTTCGCGGAAGAACCACCAGAGATCGACGGCTTCGAGCGCTGGGCGGAAGCTGCCGAGGCCGTAATAGATCAGGAAAAGCTGCGCCAGAAGCGGCGTGCTGCGGAAAACATAGACATAGGCATAGGCGAGCGCGCCGATGACGCGGTTTTCCGACATGCGGGCAAAGGCAATCGGGACGGACAGGATTGCGCCGAGAATGATCGAGCTGCCGACCAGCGTGATGGTTGTGATGAGACCATCGATGTAGCGCGGCCCGTAGCGATCGAACTTGTCCCAGTCCCAACCCTCGATCATCGCAAATAACAGCCCGGCGGCGAGAAGCAGCCAGAGCGTGATGACAGCGATGCCGACGACACGGGAGATGTTCAGCGGTTTGTCCGCAACGATGGGCGCTGGGCGTGGCGGAATGAGTTCCTGGATATGGCTCATCGGCGGGCCTCCGACTTGCGCGACCAGCGATCGATGAAGCCGATGCCGATGGATGAGAGGAGCGCGAGAATGAGGTAGAGCAGGCAGGCGATGCCATAAAAGAAGAAGGCTTCCTTGCTGACGCGGGCGGCAATGCCGGTCTGGCGAATGATGTCGGCAAGACCGATGATCGAAACGTAGGACGTATCCTTCAAGAGGATGACCCAGAGGTTGGTCATTCCGGGAAGGGCAATCCGCACCAGCTGCGGAATGATGATGAGCACCATGGTGCGGCTACGGGAAAGACCGAGTGCATCGCCGGCCTCGTATTGCCCCTTGGGTATGGCCTTGAACGCCGAAAGCAGCACCTCAGAGGCATAGGATGAAAACACCACCGAAAGTGCCACCATGCCGGCAACGAAGGCGTTGATTTCGATGGGGCCACTGAAACCGACATAGGCTGCAAACGATTGCAGCAGCATCTGAATGCCGTAATAGACGATGAACAGCGTCAGCAGTTCCGGCAGGCCACGAAAGATGGTGGTGTAAATGCCAGCGGCCAGCCGCAGCGATTTTTCTTCCGACTGTGCGGCGAGTGCGATGAGGAAACCGATCAACAGCCCGACGGGCAGGGTCGCGAGCGCCAGCGAGATCGTGACGTTGACACCGAAGGCGATTTCGTCGCCCCAGCCCGCATCGCCGCAGGCGACGAGAGTGCCGTTTCCAAAAAGCGAGAAGAGACCGACCGGCCCGCAGAAGGGATCGAGAAGTGTCGAGACATAGGTCCAGAACGCACCTATGGCGGAAAATGCTCCGCTCATGCCAATTTTCCCCTGCGGTCTTAAGCCGCCGTGATTGTTATTGTGACGTTTTCAAACAAAAATGGCGGAAGGGCAAGCCTTCCGCCACGAGATTTCAACAGATCGAACCGGCTTAATCGCCGTAAACGTCGAAATCGAAGTATTTTTTGTTGATCTCCTGATACTTGCCGCTGGCGCGGATACCGGCGATTGCGGCCGTAAACTTGTCAGCCAGCGCCGTGTCGCCCTTGCGCACAGCAATGCCTGCGCCATTGCCGTTGATCTCGGGATCGACCTTGAGCGGCGTCAGGATCTTGCAGCACTTGCCGGCGTCGGTCTTCAGCCACTCCGATAGCACCACGATATCGTCGATAACGGCGTCGATGCGGCCATTGGCGATGTCGAGCTTATATTCGTCGGCGGTCGGATACATCTTCACATCCGCATCGGGGAAGTGCTTTTCGGCATAGTTGGAGTGGGTGGTGGAGCCCTGTGCGCCGAGCGACTTGCCCTTGAGGTCTTCGACGGATTTGATCGGCGAATCCTTCGGCACGGCGATGGCCGGCGGGGTGTTGTAATATTTCTTGGAGAAGTCGACCTTCTGGAGACGTTCCGGAGTGATCGACATGGACGCGATGATGGCGTCGAACTTCTTGGCCTGAAGGGCGGGGATGATGCCGTCCCAGTCATTGGTGACGAAGGTGCATTCGGCCTTCATTTGTTCGCACAGCGCCTTGGCGATGTCGATGTCGAAGCCGGTCAGCGTGCCGTCGGCGTCCAGATTGTTGAAAGGCGGGTAGGCGCCTTCGGTGCCGATGACGATCTTGTCCTGCGCAAGAGCCGCGCCGGAAAAGAGCGAGATGGCGGCAATCGATACGGCTGCGAGCAGACGGGTGGAAATAGGCATTTCGATCCTCTCTTTTGGTCGTTTATCCGCGGTCTGTTGTTGTTTTCAGTGCGGACGCCATGGTCGCTGGGCACGTCAGAACGGAGAATACCGCCTGAGGCCTTCAGCGCGGATGTGATTATTCATCCGCTTGGTCAAAAAATGCAACTGCAATATTAGTGACCGCGTTTATGCCGCAGAGCTTCCACGAAAAGGCCTTGATCTGTTCATTTCCCGTACAGAAGCATCTGGTCATCATGGGAACCGGAGCGTGTGTTAGGCGTTGAACAGCGCCTGCGTGCCAAGCCGGGCCCACGACGTCGCATATCCTGCGACATAGAAAATGACGGCAGATGAGGAAGCACTGATGCTGAAAAAGAAAAACACATTGCTGACCGGGGTGGTTTTTCCGCTCATGTCTCTCGCGATTGCGGTTGAGCCAGCAGCGGCAGGCTTTGCCGGCGCGGCCCGCGTCCAGGCGCCGGTGTCGCAAACCGTGCCCGGCCAGATAATTCTGGCGCAGGCAGAGCCGGCGCAGGAAAACCCGGAAGAGGAGCTCAAGAAGAAGCGTCAGCAGGCCGAAGAGGCGCAACCTGCCGAACCGAAGCGTGAAGAGCGCGCCCCGGAGCCCCAGCGCGAGCCGGAGCCCAAGCGCGAGGCGGCACCGGCCGAACCGCGCCCCGAGCCCAAGCGTGAGGCGCCTCCCGAACCGCAGCAGGCGCGTCCCGAACCGGCACCCGCCGAGCAGCCGCAGGAGCGTCCCCGCAAGCCTGAGCGCGCGCAGGAGCCGCAGGGGGAGGGCGAACAGCGCCCGGCCCGCCAGCGCGAAGCAGCCCCGGAAGCAGCGCCTGCCGAACAGCAGCCGCAGGAACGCCCGCGCAAGCCCGCTCGCGCCGAACAGCCGGCCGCAGATGGCGAGCAGCGACCCGAGCGCCCGCGCCGGGAGCCAGCAAAGGAACCGGCCGCCGAGCAGCAGCCTGCCGCGCGGCCTGAAAATGCCGAGCAGCCGGCCAAGCCCGCGCCTGAGAAAAAGCCGGTAGAAGAAAAGGCACCGGAGCAGAAGGCCGCACCGGCCGAAAAGCCCGTGCCCGAGAAAAAACCCGCAGCGCCCGAGCCCGCGGCGAAGGAAGCACCGGTTCCGACCGAGGCGCCCACGCCAGCTCGCCCGCCTGCTCCAGAGGCACAGCCCAACCCCGCCCCCGGCCAGCAGCCTTCAGAGCAGCCACCGGTGAAGGGCGAACCCGCAGCGCCGCTGCCGGGCGCGCCAACCCCGCCGCCGAGTGGCGCAACCACCGGACAGGCGCCGGCAGGCGAACCCGTGCCCAATCAGGTCGCTGTTCCGCAGACCGAAGCACGGCCGATGAGCAAGGAGGAACTGGACAAGGCCAAGGCAATCGCCAAGGACCCGTCCAAGACCGCCGACACCGTCATTCTGCCTGTCGACAAAGGGGCTGCGGTGCTCGACAGCGACAAGGAAGTCGAACGTTCCGGCAATCGCCAGACCCGCGAGGAACGTCGCCGCGAGCGCGAGCAGGCCGGTGACTTCAAGGTCCCGACCTCCGACGCCGAGGCGCAGCGCGCTGGTGCCGCCGAAGGCAAGGCCCCGCCGCCGCCCGTCAAGCTGGAAGCGATCACCTCCCAGCAGGGCGAGCGTGTCGACCGCCGTCCGCAATATGAGCGGCCGGACGGCGTGCGCGAATGGCAGCCGCGTGAGGGTCGCCCGCGTGATCGTGACGGCGATGCGCCGATCATCCTGCAGTTCGGTGACCGCGTCGTGGTGCGTGGCGACGACAACCAGCGCTTCATCCGCGATGGCGGCGAGCCCTACTACGAGCGTCTGCCGGGCGGCCGTGTTCGCGAGACCGTGGAGCGTCGGGATGGCACGCAGGTGGTGACGATCCGCAACCGCTACGGCGACGTGATCCAGCGTTCCCGCATCGACGATCGCGGCCGGGAATATGTGCTGTTCTACGCACCGGAGCTGATGGACGATCCCGACCGCGATTATGTTTATCGCGACCCCGGTCTCGACCTGCCGCCCATGCGTCTGCGCATTCCCGTGACGGAATACATCATCGACACGTCGAGCGATCCTGATCGTGATTATTACCGCTTCCTGGAACAGCCGCCCGTCGAGCCGGTGGAACGTGTCTATTCGCTGGATGAAGTGCGCTATTCGGCCCGTATCCGTGACAAGGTGCGCCGTATCGACCTCGATACGATCACCTTTGCGACCGGCAGCGCCGAAATCCCGATGGCGCAGGCTCGCTCCTTGCGCAAGGTCGCCGACGCGATCAACAAGGCGCTGCAAAAGAACCCGGCGGAAACCTTCCTCATTGAAGGCCATACGGATGCCGTCGGTTCTGATGAAAGCAACCTCGTTCTTTCCGACGAGCGCGCCGCCTCTGTCGCCAACGTGCTGACCGACGTCTACGGCATCCCGCCGGAAAACCTCGCGACGCAGGGTTATGGCGAGCGTTACCTGAAGGTTCAGACCCTCGGCCCGGAACAACAGAACCGCCGCGTCACCATCCGCCGCGTGACGCCGCTGGTGAAGCCGGTCGCTCAGAACTGATCGGGCTCAATTAGACAAACAAGGCCCGGAAGCGCGAGCTCGCCGGGCCTTTTTGTTGCTTACGATGTCCCAGCGCCGAGGCATTTGGCAAAGCTTGATCATCCGCAACCCGTCACCCCGGACCCGATCCGGGGTCCAGCGTGATCAAGTCCTTGATCACGAAAGACTGTTTCACGGCGCAGACGCGCCGTGGCTGGATGCCAGATCTAGTCCGGCATGACGGAGGAGAGGTTTTCGAACTCTGCCGTCACCGGCAACCTTGAGGATGATCCCAACCCCGACGGTCAGCTCAGCGCCACCGCAATCTCAGCCGCCAGCTGCGCATTGTTGCGAACCAGCGCGATATTGGTTTCGAGGCTGCGGCCATCCGTCAGGCGGAAAATGTCACCCAGCAGATACGGCGTGACCGCTTTGCCTGTCACTTCGTCCCGCTCGGCGTGCGAGATGGCGCGGTTGATGTAGATTTCCATTTCCTCGCGCGGAATTTCGTCGGCTTCCGGCACGGGATTGGCGACCAGCATACCGCCATCGATGCCGAGCTGTTCGCGGGTTACCTGGAAATTGGCGATTGCGGCCGGGCTGTTCAGCGAAAGCGGGCTCGGCAGGCCGGAGGAGCGCGACCAGAAGGCCGGTAATTCTTCCGAACCGAAGGTGACGACAGGTACGCCGTTGGTTTCGAGGACTTCGAGCGTCTTCGGGATATCAAGAATGGCTTTCGCGCCGGCGCAGACGACGATCACTCCGGTCTTGGCAAGCTCGGTCAAATCCGCGGAGATGTCGAAGGTCTCTTCCGCACCCTTGTGCACGCCGCCAATGCCGCCGGTCGCGAAAACGCGGATACCGGCGCGGGCAGCGGCGATCATGGTCGCGGCTACCGTGGTGGCGCCCGTGCGGCGCTCGGCGATCGCAAAGGCGATATCGGCGCGCGAGACCTTCATAGCATCCGTGGTCTGCGCCAGTGCCTCAAGCTGATCCTTCTCAAGGCCGATATGCAGCGTGCCGTGAATGACGGCGATGGTGGCCGGAACCGCGCCCTGATCACGGATGATCTGCTCGACGCTTTCCGCCATCTCGATATTGCCGGGATAGGGCATGCCATGGGTGATGATGGTCGATTCGAGCGCGACAATCGGCGCACCGCGCTGCTTGGCGGCAGCGACTTCCTGAGAATAGACGACGGGCAGGAGAGGGGAGATGGGGCGGGTCATTTACATTGTTCCAGTTCTTAAAAGCGGTTCATGCCAGTATTTCAGCCTGGGGAACAAGCCCCAACATGGCCTCGACACTGTCTTTTGATAGGTCGTGTGAGGTGGCAAAGGGTGACTGCACGGTAATGGCCGCTGCTGCGGCCCCCTGTCTCAGCGCCTCCCTAATTGTTTTTCCCTCGGCAATGGCAGCGAGGTAACCGGAAGCCATGGCATCCCCGGCGCCGGTGACGTCCTTCACCTCGCGGATGAGGGGCGGGTGGAGGAGTGCCTTTTCCGTTTCTTTGAAAGCCACGACTTCGCTTGCGCCGCGGGTGACCACGCCACCGGAAAGCCCGGCCTTGCGCAAAATATCTGGCCATTCGCGAACGTCAGCCGCCGTCTCGCCGGAGAGCGCGCGCGCTTCCGCCTCGTTCATGAAGAGGATGTCGATATCGCTGAGCGCCGGTTTCAGCTTCACCGCCTTGGCCGGCGAAATCGCTATGGCCGCCAGTGGCTTTTCGCAGGCGCGGGCAACGAGGCCAAGCGCCGTCAGCGTATCCTCGGGCAGGTTGGCGTCGCAGAGCAGGATATCGCTCGCCGTTATCGCCTCGCGCACGGCGCGTATCTTGAGGCGGCGCGGCGTGAAGAGCTTGTAGAGGTCCATATCGGCAAGCGCGATGACGAGATTGCCGTCACGCTCCAGAATGGCGGTGTAGCTTGGCGTGCGTCGGTCGAGGAAGGTGAACGGTGTGTCTTCAACGCCTGCCTGTCGCGCAGCCTCCGCCACCGCTTCGCCCGTCACGTCGCCGCCGCGCGGGGCGATGATGCGGACCTGAAAGCCCAGCCGGGAGAGATTGCGCGCGGCGTTGAAGCCACCGCCGCCTGCCTCCTCCATCCACGAGCCTGGGTTGCTGGCGCCGGGCGCCGTTTCAGTCTCGATCATGCCGCGCCTGTCGATATGCGCGCCGCCCAGAACGAGTATTTTCTTCACGCTTGCGTTTCCCTCTTTGGCGGATGGTCAGGCCGGACGATTCGGCCTAAACTGACGTCTTCCTGACCTCGCCTCCGGTTGACGGCAAGGGGCCGCGCACAGAAAAACGAAAGCAGAACAAACGACTTATCACTATTTGTTTTCAATATGCTGGCTCAGCCTTGTGGAGTGAGAACAAATAGAGTACATACCGTTCCCATACTGCTACATTGCCTGTGCGGCTTCAATAACCTAAAGGTGGTTCGGATGGCACAAAATTCTTTGCGTCTCGTAGAGGATAAATCGGTGGATAAAAGCAAGGCACTGGAAGCGGCGCTCTCCCAGATCGAACGGTCGTTCGGCAAGGGATCGATCATGAAGCTCGGTTCCAATGAAAATGTGGTTGAAGTGGAAACCGTTTCGACGGGTTCGCTCAGCCTGGATATCGCGCTCGGCATCGGCGGTCTGCCGAAGGGGCGCATCATTGAAATTTACGGTCCGGAAAGCTCGGGTAAAACGACGCTGGCGCTGCAGACAATTGCGGAAGCCCAGAAGAAGGGCGGCATCTGCGCCTTCGTTGACGCCGAACATGCGCTTGATCCGGTCTATGCCCGCAAGCTCGGCGTGGATCTGCAAAGCCTGCTGATCTCGCAGCCGGATACGGGAGAACAGGCGCTTGAAATCACCGATACGCTGGTGCGTTCCGGCGCGGTTGACGTGCTCGTGGTCGACTCCGTTGCGGCGCTGACGCCGCGGGCGGAAATTGAAGGCGAGATGGGAGACAGCCTGCCGGGTCTTCAGGCCCGCCTGATGAGCCAGGCGCTGCGCAAGCTGACCGCTTCGATCTCCAAGTCGAAGTGCATGGTCATCTTCATCAACCAGATCCGCATGAAGATCGGCGTCATGTTCGGTTCGCCCGAAACGACGACCGGCGGTAACGCGCTCAAGTTCTACGCCTCGGTTCGCCTCGACATCCGCCGTATCGGCGCGGTCAAGGAACGCGAAGAGGTTGTCGGCAACCAGACCCGCGTCAAGGTCGTCAAGAACAAGATGGCGCCGCCCTTCAAGCAGGTGGAATTCGACATCATGTATGGCGAAGGCGTTTCCAAGACCGGTGAACTTGTCGACCTTGGCGTAAAAGCCGGTATCGTTGAAAAGTCCGGTGCCTGGTTCTCCTATAACAGCCAGCGTCTGGGGCAGGGGCGTGAAAACGCCAAGACCTTCCTGCGCGACAATCCGGATACGGCCAACGAGATCGAACTGGCGCTGCGCCAGAACGCCGGCCTGATTGCGGACCGCTTCCTGCAGAACGGTGGTCCTGATTCCGGCGATGACGGCGATGGTGACGAAGGTTGATCCAACCGTCGCTAGTCATGCATCCGTTGCCGGATCGCTTTTGACGGCGTGAAACGAATTGAACAAAATGGGCCGTGCGATTTCTGTCGTATGGCCCTTTTTGTTTGCCTCCGCGCCTTCACTGACCTCCATGGCTGGACAGGGCAGGATGCGGACGATAAAAGCCAGTGATTTTGCAATATAGCCATCATTTCCGATGGCAGTGATGGACTCCAGCTGTGAGCGGTGTGTGGGCATGAGCGGTGTAAATGAAATTCGGTCGACTTTCCTTGACTACTTCAAGAAGAACGGACACGAGATTGTGCCCTCCAGCCCGCTGGTGCCGCGCAACGATCCGACGCTGATGTTCACCAATGCCGGCATGGTGCAGTTCAAGAACGTCTTCACCGGTCTGGAAAGCCGTCCCTATTCCACGGCAGCATCCGCTCAGAAATGCGTGCGCGCTGGCGGCAAGCATAACGACCTCGACAATGTCGGTTATACCGCCCGTCACCACACCTTCTTCGAAATGCTTGGCAATTTCTCCTTTGGCGATTATTTCAAGGAAGAGGCGATCACGCATGCCTGGAACCTGATCACCAGGGAATTCGGCATCGACCGCAACCGTCTGCTGGTCACGGTTTATCACACCGACGACGAGGCCTTTAACCTCTGGAAGAAGATTGCCGGTTTCTCCGACGACCGCATCATCCGTATCCCGACCAGCGACAATTTCTGGGCGATGGGCGATACCGGTCCCTGCGGTCCCTGTTCCGAAATCTTCTACGACCACGGCGATCATATCTGGGGCGGCCCGCCCGGTTCGCCGGAAGAAGATGGCGACCGGTTCATCGAAATCTGGAACCTCGTCTTCATGCAATATGAGCAGGTGACGAAGGAAGAGCGCATCGACCTGCCGCGCCCATCGATCGATACCGGCATGGGTCTGGAGCGTATCTCCGCGCTGCTGCAGGGCAAGCATGACAATTACGACACGGACCTGTTCCGCGCGCTGATCGCCGCTTCCGTCGAAGCGACAGGCGTTCCGGCTGAAGGGGAAAAACGCGCCAGCCACCGCGTCATCGCCGACCACCTGCGCTCGTCCGCCTTCCTCATTGCCGATGGCGTCCTGCCGTCCAATGAAGGCCGTGGTTATGTTCTGCGCCGCATCATGCGCCGCGCCATGCGCCATGCCGAACTTCTCGGCGCACGCGAGCCGCTGATCTACAAGCTGCTGCCATCGCTGGTCCAGCAGATGGGCCGCGCCTATCCGGAACTGATCCGTGCCGAAGCGTTGATTTCCGAAACCCTGAAGCTCGAGGAAACCCGTTTCCGCAAGACTCTCGAGCGTGGTCTGTCGCTGCTGTCGGACGCAACCTCGACCCTGCACAAGGGTGACATGCTGGATGGCGAAACCGCTTTCAAGCTTTACGACACCTATGGTTTCCCGCTCGACTTGACGCAGGACGCGCTGCGCGCCCGCGAAATCGGTGTCGATATTTCCGGCTTCACCGATGCCATGGAGCGCCAGAAGGCGGAAGCCCGTTCGCATTGGGCCGGCTCCGGCGACAAGGCCACCGAAACGATCTGGTTCGAACTCAAGGAAAAGCTCGGCGCGACCGAGTTCCTTGGTTATGACACGGAGACTGCCGAAGGCGTCATTCAGGCCATCGTCAAGGACGGCAAGGCCGTTGAGAGCGCCGCGGATGGCGAGACCGTGCAGGTCGTGGTCAACCAGACGCCGTTTTATGGCGAGTCCGGCGGCCAGATGGGCGATACCGGCGTCATCACCGGCGATAATGGCGCCTTTGCCGTTTCCGACACCCAGAAGCGGGGCGAAGGCCTGTTCGTCCATATGGGCACCGTTTCCAAGGGCGGGCTGAAGGTGGGCGATGCCGTTCAGCTGACGGTCGATCATGACCGTCGCTCGCGTCTGCGCGCCAATCACTCCGCCACCCACCTGCTGCATGAGGCGTTGCGTGAAGTGCTCGGCACCCACGTCGCACAGAAGGGGTCGCTCGTCGCGCCCGAGCGCCTGCGCTTTGACGTCTCGCATCCGAAGCCGATGTCGGCCGAGGAGCTGAAGGTCGTTGAAGAGATGGCCAACGAAATCGTGTTGCAGAACTCGCCTGTCGTTACCCGCCTGATGAGCGTCGATGACGCCATTGCCGAGGGCGCGATGGCGCTGTTCGGCGAAAAATATGGTGACGAGGTTCGTGTCGTCTCCATGGGCACCGGCTTGCATGGCTCGAAAGCCAACCGTCCTTATTCCGTCGAGCTTTGTGGCGGAACGCATGTGGGCGCCACCGGCCAGATCGGTCTTATCCGCATTCTCGGTGAAAGCGCCGTGGGTGCGGGCGTGCGACGCCTCGAAGCCGTAACCGGCCAGGGCGCGCTCGCCTATCTTTCTGAGCAGGATGAGCGGGTGAAGGCGCTGGCCTCGTCACTGAAGGTTCAGCCGGGCGATGTTCTGTCGCGCGTTGAAGGCCTGCTGGACGAGCGCAAGAAGCTGGAGCGTGAGCTTGCTGATGCCCGCCGCAAGCTCGCCATGGGCGGCGGTTCGGCCGATGCCGGCGCAAGCGACGTCAAGCAGGTCGCGGGCGTCAACTTCCTGGCAAAATCCCTTGCTGGTATCGATGCCAAGGATCTCAAGGGGCTTGCTGATGAGGCCAAGGCCAACCTTGGCTCTGGCGTTGTGCTGCTGATTGCCGTTTCTGAGGATGGCAAGGCGAGCGCTGTCGCCGCCGTGACCGAAGATCTGACGGCCCGTTTCAGCGCTGTCGATATCGTCCGCACCGCGTCTGCCGCCCTTGGCGGCAAGGGCGGCGGCGGTCGCCCGGATATGGCGCAGGCCGGCGGCCCGGATGGCGCCAAGGCGCAGGATGCCATCGAAGCGGTCGCTGCGGCGCTGGCCGCATGAACCGGAAGGGTTGAAAAGGGCGGGGTTTTACCCCGCCTTTTTGTTTCGGCCTTTGCCATCAAAGAAGCTACCGGCCGGTATTATTCCGTTTCCGTTGCCTGCAAATCCTTTGCCGCTTTCTCATCAAGCTGCGCGGCCCGCTTGAAGGCCGCGCGATCGGTGAGGCGCGCCATATAGTCCAGAAAGGCCGGGCGTTTTTCGATAGTGCCGAACTGCAGGCCCCAGCCGATATGGGCGCCCACATAGACATCCGCGGCGGTAAAGAGATCGCCGGCGATGAAGCGATTTTCGCTGACGGCTCGTTCAAGCGTATTCATTACATCCGCATAGCTGCCGCAGCCGGCCATGCGCAACTTTTCCTTCGGCACTTCGAAACCCATCGCCTTCATGCTCGCTGCCATTTCCAGCGGGCCTGCGGCAAAGAACATCCAGCGGTAATAAAGCCCGCGCGACTTGGGTGTGGGCGCAAGGTTCGCGCCGGGAAATGCATCTGCGAGGTAGGCGCAGATTGCTGCGGCTTCGGTAACGATCGTGTCCCCATGTTTGATCGCCGGTACCTTCGCCATCGGATTGATCAGCCGGTAGGCGGGCGATTTCATCGAGGTACTGAAACCAAGTATCTCGGTTCGGTATGGAACGCCCACTTCTTCCAGCATCCATCGCGCTATGCACCCGCGCGACATGGGGTTGGTGTAAAATATCAATTCACTCATGCTTTTGCCTCCCCAAGCAAAATCGTTGCAGCGTGGCGCAAAAACCAACAGGATTTCATGCCCACGCTTCGCATTTTATGTCCGCAACATTCCTCGCATGTTCCCTGAGGTCGCGCGGATCCTTCGATGAATGGTTGACTGTGCCGGGCAAGTTATGTGCAAGTAGATGCTGTTTAATCTTAGTCTTATTGTTGTGCTGGCCCTAAACACGCGGAATCAAATTCTGCGCCTAGTGCAACGGCTAATCAAGATGCCGTGAACAAAAAGAAACCTGGCATTGCGCCGGACTTTTTTTCTCTTATCCGGCAACTTCAGCGCTCAACGATATTTGTTCGCTATCTGGTTGTCTGTTTCGTTTCTATGCGGCCGATATTTCTTCTATACCGTGCAAATAAAAAACCCGGCGCTGAGGCCGGGTCTTGAAGTCGCATAGAAAGCGGGCTTAAGCGGCCATCGCCTTCTTGAGGTTTTCGTCGATCTTGTCGAGGAAAGCGGTGGTGGAGAGCCAGGGCTGATCCGGTCCGATGAGGAGCGCGAGGTCCTTGGTCATGAAGCCGCTTTCGACGGTGTCGACGCAGACGGTCTCGAGCGTTGTCGCGAACTTTGCGAGTTCCGCATTGTCGTCCAGCTTGGCGCGGTGGGCAAGGCCACGGGTCCAGGCGAAGATCGAGGCGATCGAGTTGGTCGAGGTTTCCTGACCCTTCTGGTGCTGACGGTAGTGGCGCGTGACCGTGCCGTGTGCAGCTTCGGCTTCGACCGTGCGGCCATCGGGCGACAGAAGAACCGAGGTCATCAGGCCGAGCGAACCAAAGCCCTGCGCGACCGTGTCGGACTGTACGTCGCCGTCATAGTTCTTGCAGGCCCAGATGTAGCCGCCGGACCACTTCAGCGCGGAAGCGACCATGTCGTCGATGAGGCGGTGCTCATAGGTGATGCCGGCTTCGTCGAACTGCGCCTTGAACTCGGTCTGGTAGACTTCTTCGAAGATATCCTTGAAGCGACCGTCATAGGCCTTGAGGATGGTGTTCTTCGTGGAGAGGTAAACCGGCCACTTGCGCATCAGGCCATAGTTCATGGAGGCGCGGGCGAATTCGCGGATGGATTCGTCGAGGTTGTACATGGCGAGAGCCACGCCGGCGCTCGGCGCGTCGAAGACGTCCTTTTCGATGACCTGGCCGTCTTCACCGACGAATTTGATGGTCAGCTTGCCCTTGCCGGGGAACTTGAAGTCGGTTGCCTTGTACTGGTCGCCGAAAGCGTGACGGCCGACGACGATCGGCTTCGTCCAGCCTGGAACGAGGCGCGGAACGTTCTTGCAGATGATCGGCTCGCGGAAGATGACGCCGCCCAGAATGTTGCGGATCGTGCCGTTCGGGCTCTTCCACATCTGCTTCAGGCCGAATTCCTCGACGCGCTGCTCATCCGGGGTGATGGTGGCGCACTTGATTCCGACGCCGTGCTTCTTGATGGCGTGGGCCGCATCGACGGTCACCTGATCGTTGGTGGCATCGCGGTTTTCAACCGAGAGATCGTAATATTCGATGTCGAGATCGAGGTATGGCAGGATCAGCTTGTCCTTGATGAGCTGCCAGATGATACGGGTCATTTCGTCGCCGTCGAGATCGACGACTGGATTGGCTACCTTGATCTTTGCCATGAATTCCTCACCTTCGAAGCTGTGGCGCCTGTTGACGCCCATAGTCGGAAAAATATCCGGTGCGGCTATAGCATCGCAAGCGCCTGAGGCAAAGCCATGGGGGGCGCTTTTTTGGCGCAGCGCAATAACGCTTTGCGCATTGCCAAACCATAATGCCGGAATACAGTCAGGCGAATCGCTTTGCCCGTCTCTGGGCCTCTACCGGGATCATATCATGCGGAAAATTCTGCTTCTGTCTGCCGCCGCCCTCTTTTCCCACGCCGCCCTCGCCGCCGGTCCCGCCGATCCCGTCCAGAAGGTGATGGATATCACCGTCAAGAACTGGTCCGGCGATGCGGAAAACTGGAAATACATCTTTGACGAGGACATGTTGACCAGCCTGTTCAGCAAGGATTTCGTCGCGCAATATCGCGAAGCGTCCAAGAAGCCTGCTTACGAGGCCGAAAGCGGGGAGAAGGGCGATCCTTTCGGTTATGACGTCGTGACAAACTCCCAGGACGGCTGCCCGATTCAGGACGTTTCGGTGACCCCGGGGGCGGTGAAGGACGGCGTGACCGATGTGACGGCGAAATTCAAGCTCTGGGCCTGTATGGACGAGGCCGAGATAAAGGCGACCGTCGATGAGGTCCATTTCGACGTCATCGAGGAAGACGGCCGGCCTGTTATCAGCGATATTCACCGGGTGGGTGATGAGGGCAGGGATTCACTGCGCGAAGAGATGGCGAATATCATCAAGGGGGATTGAGGTCGGTCTTATACGCTTCCGGCTTTGATTTTCGCGCTGATCTGTGCCAGTGAGGCGCGCTTTAGGGCACCGGTTCAAAAATCGATGCCGCGTTTCAAACACTGGAAAACGACGATGGCAGGCACAAACAGCGAGCTTGAACTTCTGGCGGAAGGCCCGGCGATCATTCTGGTCGAACCGCAGCTCGGCGAAAATATCGGCATGGTGGCGCGGGCCATGGCCAATTTCGGTCTCTCCGAATTGCGTCTGGTCAATCCGCGGGACGGCTGGCCGAGCGAGAAGGCGCGTGCTGCCGCTTCCAAGGCCGATCATGTCATTGACGGCACCAAGGTGTTCGAGACGCTGGAAGAGGCGGTCAAGGATCTCAACTTCGTTTATGCCACGACCGCGCGCGAGCGTTACGGCTTCAAGCCGGTGCGTGCGCCCGTTACTGCCGCCGATACGCTCCGGGCAAAATTCAAGGCTGGCGAAAAGACCGGCATCCTGTTCGGGCGCGAGCGCTGGGGGCTGACGAATGAGGAAGTGGCGCTGGCGGACGAGATCGTGACTTTCCCGGTCAATCCCGCCTTTGCCTCGCTCAATATCGCGCAGGCTGTGCTTCTGATGTCCTATGAGTGGATGAAGTCCGGCATGGACGATCTAGGGGAGACGCTGTTCCAGTCCGTTGAGCAGCGGCCTTCCACCAAGGAGCAGGTCTTCGGCCTGTTCGAACATATTGAAGAGGCGCTCGATGCGCGCGGTTATTTCCATCCTGCTGAAAAAAAGCCGAAAATGGTCGACAATCTGCGGGCCGTGCTGTCGAGACGGGGTTTTTCCGAACAGGAAATCAGCGTTTTCCGCGGCGTGATCAATTCGCTCGACCGTTTCCCGCGGCAATGGCCGAAGAAGACGGGCAGGGCGGCGGGGCCGACAGCCGAGGGAGCAGGGGAGAATGCTGAAGACGAGTGAGGCGGCGGCCGATGTGCTGAAACCGGTGCTGGTATTCGATTCCGGCATTGGCGGGCTGACGGTTCTGCGCGAGGCGCGGGTGCTGATGCCCGAGCGCGGCTTCATCTACGTAGCCGACGATGCGGGTTTTCCCTATGGTGGCTGGGAAGAGAAGGCGCTGAAGGCGCGCATTCTCTCACTTTTTGAAAGGCTGCTGCAGGAGTACAGCCCGGAAGTCTGCATCATCGCCTGCAACACGGCCTTCACGCTTGCGGGTGCAGATCTTCGTGCCCGTTTTCCTGACATGACTTTCGTTGGCACCGTGCCCGCCATCAAACCGGCGGCGGAGCGGACACGCTCCGGCCTCGTCTCCGTGCTTGCGACGCCCGGTACTGTCAAGCGGGCCTATACGCGCGATCTCATCCAGTCCTTTGCCACCCAATGCCATGTGCGCTTGGTCGGCTCTGAAAACCTCGCGCGTATGGCAGAAAGCTGGATCAGGGGGGAGCCGGTGTCCGATGAGGCGGTGCTGGCCGAAATTGAACCCTGCTTCATAGACAGCGACGGCAAGCGCACCGATATCGTCGTGCTTGCCTGCACCCACTACCCCTTCATGGCCAATGTGTTTCGCCGGCTGGCGCCATGGCCGGTTGACTGGCTTGATCCGGCGGAGGCAATCGCCCGGCGTGCCCGACATCTGGTGCCGTTACCACAGGATGCGGAACATCCCGATGGTTTCGACTTCGCCGTCTTCACCTCGGGCAAGCCGGATTTCGCCACGCGGCGGCTGATGCAGGGTTTTGGTCTCAGCGTTCCGGCCGCCTGAAAGCCTGTTGTATTTTTGCACCGTCTTTGCTCGTCTTTTGCAATTCGAGATTGCGACCTCTTGTCGCGTCCGATTTCCTGTGTAAGATGTATTTTGTCTGTAACCGCAATAAATGGAGGCGTGAAATGAGCAACAACGTGAATATGCGCCTTAATGGCATGTCAGGCCTCTTTGGCATGATTGTCGGCGGTTATGTGATGCGAGGCATCTCCCTCCGATAAGGCTTATGGCCTGATTCCCCAGCCGTTTGGCATTTCAACTTCGTCCGACATGTGACTTGCGCTTCTGCTTGGCTCAAGTGCTGCGCCCGTCGTTTCCGCATGTCTTTTTCCATCGATAGAGGACCTGGCCGCCTTGCCGCGCCGGGATGGATTTCCCATGCAAAATGAACAACCATTGGTGGCATATGCGCTGCCGGATGCGGTGGACCGTCTGTTCGCCACATTCGGCGTCTGGAAGACGCTCAAAACGGTGCTCGTGGCCGCGGTCGTGCCGCGCGCGCCGCCCACTGATCCTGCCGATCTGCCGGAACGTCTTCTGGTCGATATCGGCCTCGATCCCTCGCGGGTGAAGAGGCGACGGGAATGGGAGGTCCCTCCCTGGGCGCCGCGGTTTTGACGTGACGGCCTCTCCCCTGCAGACAGGCGGGAGGGGCCGTAGCGAATTCTGACCGCCGACGGCGAAGACAATCCTGCAGGGATGTTGTTCGGGTTGTTACAAGAGAGCTGCACGGTTTGAAAATCCGGCTTGAAGCGAAACATTTTCCGTGGCTTGCTCAAGACTCGGGATAGAGGAGACCAATCATGCCACTGGAAAACTGGCTGGCCTTTGTGGCCGCATCCGCCATCATGCTTGCCATTCCAGGACCGACCATCCTGCTGGTGATTTCTTATGCGCTGGGCCATGGCCGCAAGGCCAGCACTGCGACGGTGACCGGGGTGGCGCTGGGCGATTTTACCGCCATGACCGCCTCGATGCTGGGGCTTGGGGCGTTGCTCGCCACATCGGCAGCCCTGTTCACCGGTCTGAAATGGATCGGTGCGGCTTATCTCATCTATCTCGGCATCAAGCTTTGGCGTTCGCCGGTTGGTGACGCGGCGGAAAACACGGGTGTGACCGGCCGTGAAAGACCGCTTAAAATCTTCCTGCATGCCTATATCGTCACCGCGCTGAACCCGAAGAGCATTGTGTTCTTCGTGGCCTTCCTGCCGCAGTTTCTGGTGCCGACGCTGCCCTTCTGGCCGCAGGTGTTGATTTTCGAGGTGACCTTCCTGGTGCTTGCCACTGTCAATGCGGCGCTTTATGGACTTCTGGCAAGTGCCGCCCGCGACACGATCCGCAAACCTCGGGTTCAGCGCATCGTCAACCGCACGGGCGGCGGTCTCCTGATCGGCGCCGGCCTCATTACCTTCGGCTGGAAGAGGGCTGTTTCGGCTTAAAGCCCCTCAAACACCTGAGGTGTCGATCGCCTGAAATTCGGACATACAAAATGGCATTGCCGCATATATTTCTTGCCCTGATCACTGTGTTTTTGTGGGGCTTCAACTTTGTCGCCATCAAGATTGGCGTTGCCGATATGCCGCCCCTGTTTCTGACGGGTGTGCGTTATCTCTTTGCGGCGGTGCCCCTGGTATTCTTTCTGCCGAAGCCCAATGTGCCGTGGCGACACATGATCGTTTATGGCATGGCCATGGGCTTCGTGCAGTTCGGCCTGCTTTACCCCGCCATCAAGCTCGGGCTGCCGGCGGGGCTCGCTTCGCTGGTCATGCAGTCACAGGCCTTCTTCACGCTGGCGCTTGCCGTGGTGTTCCTCGGTGAACGGCCATTGCCGTCGCAGGTCTTCGGCGCGATCATCGCTTTTGGCGGGCTGGCGGTCATCGGTGTGGAGCGGATGACGGCGGCGGCGCTGGTACCGTTGCTTATGGGCGTCGGTTCCGCGATTGCCTGGGCCTGTGGCAACATCGTCAATCGCCGTATCGGCCAGGTCAATGCCGTCTCCTTCGTTGCCTGGACCAGCCTAGTGCCCGTTCTGCCGTTGATCCTGCTGTCGCTCGTGGTGGAAGGGCCGGAAGCGATTGCCGAAGGGGTGGCCAATGCGACGCCGACCATGGCTTTTGTGGTGATCTACATGGCCTATGGCGCGACGATCGTGGGTGCTGGGATCTGGAGTTATCTGCTTCTGCGGTATCCGGCTGGAACGGTGGCGCCATTTTCGCTGTTGGTGCCAATTGTCGGGTTTATCAGCGCCTACCTCGCTTTTGCCGAACATATTACCGTTTTCGAAGTGGTCGGCGCAGCACTGGTCATTCTGGGGCTCGCGCTCAACGTCTTTGGCCGGCGCATCGGCGCTTCACGCTTTTGGGTAAGGTCTGCGCAGGGCTAAGAGCGAATTGCCTGTGCATTATCGGCAAGGGTGAGACGCAACAGGCAATTTTTTGCTAAAGACCATGTCCGGCCGTCCCTTGAGGGAATCGGTCATGATATGCAGCACAGGGAATGGAACATTGCAGGTCGGTATCGACATGGGAACCCTATCGGGCGGGCAGCAGGCCAAGCTCGATATTGAAGAATTGCTTGCGACGCGCCTGCTGGTGCAGGGCAATTCCGGTTCCGGCAAGTCGCATCTGCTGCGCCGGCTGCTGGAGCAATCGGCGCCATGGGTGCAGCAGGTCATCATCGATCCCGAGGGTGATTTCGTCACGCTCTCCGACAAATTCGGCCATGTTGTGGTGGATGGCGAGCGCACGGAAGCCGAGCTTGCCGGCATTGCCAACCGCATTCGCCAGCACCGCGTCTCCTGCGTGCTGACGCTGGAAGGCCTCGATATCGAACAGCAGATGCGAGCTGCGGCCGCTTTCCTCAACGGCCTGTTCGACGCCGATCGCGAATTCTGGTATCCCGTGCTTGTGGTGGTGGACGAAGCGCAGATGTTTGCGCCCTCCGTTGCTGGTGAAGTCACGGAAGATGCGCGCAAGGCCTCGCTTGGCGCGATGACCAATCTGATGTGCCGTGGTCGTAAACGTGGTCTCGCCGGCGTCATCGCCACGCAGCGATTGGCCAAGCTTGCAAAGAACGTGGCGGCGGAAGCCTCGAACTTCCTGATGGGCCGCACTTTCCTTGATATCGATATGGCGCGCGCGGCCGATCTTCTCGGCATGGACCGGCGGCAGGCGGAAATGTTCCGCGATCTCCAGCGGGGCAATTTCGTGGCGCTCGGCCCGGCGCTTTCGCGCCGTCCGCTGCCAATCGTCATCGGGGCGGTGGAAACCTCGGCGCGCTCCTCTTCACCGAAGCTGATGCCGCTGCCGGATGCGCCGCAGGACGTCGAAGACCTGATTTTTACGCCTGACCCGGAAGAGTTTACGCGCGCCGCGGTGCGCCGCACGCCGCCTGCACCGCGCCCGACCAACGACATTCTCGCCGAGCTTTCCCGCTCCACGCCCGCTGCCGTTGGTCCTTCGCCCGAGCCGTCGCTCCGGGCTGGCCAGCCGGAGATGACATCGGAGGAGCGCGAGGAAAAGATCGCCGCGGTGCTTGTCGAAATTCTCGACGATCCGCAATCGGCCTATCGCACCGATGCCGTACTCTATCAGGATTTTCTGGTGCGCGCCCGTATGCGCCGCATTCCCGGCACGCCGATGACGCTGGCGGAATTCCGCCGGCAGGTGGCGATTGCCCGCTCCGGCGTGGATGCGGCGATGGCGGCGAGCGAAGGCTGGCAAAAGGCGCTGGAATTGTCCATGTCCGTCTCCGATGATCTACAGGGGGTCTTCCTGCTTCTGGTCAAGGCGGCACTGGGTGAAGAGCCTTGCCCGTCAGACGCCCGCATTGCCCGCGCCTACGGCACCCATTCCGCCCGCCGCGCGCGGCGGCGACTCGGGTATTTCGAGGTGAAGGAGGTTGTGGTGGTGCATGCCGATTTCTCCGGCAAGCGTATCGTGGCATTTCCCGATCTCGACGCAAAAACCGCACCTGGCGACGCGGATGCGGCTGAGGATGATGCGAGGCTCGCAGCAGAGTGAAGCGTTACAGGGCGAATAAATCCATCGTGAAGCGGACCGTCGTATAGAGGCCAACCACAATCAGCGTGAACAGACAAAGAAGCGCTGACACCGCCAGTGCTGAGGCCAAGCGAGGGGACTCTCGTTTTGGCTTGCGGTCGATCAGCGTTTCCAAGGGTACAATCCGTGCGCGCTGGTCTTCCGTCCATCCGAAGCGTTCGAAATCCGCCGAAGCAATAAAGTCTGCCAGATGCCTCTGCCGTCTGATTGCTGAGGGCAATGTTGCAAGAAATCGTTGCGGTTCACGTCTGCTGTTTCTGGACAGGAAGATTTCGATCGCCTCGCTGAAACGCTCGCCCCGCGCGCCGGCGCAAAACAGCATGCGTCCAGCCTCGATAAGATCATTCATTTCGAGCAGCACTTCGCCGTATTTTTGGAGCATTTCCAGGTTTACTTCGGGATTTCGGAGGTGCCCCTGAAGAATTTCTTTAGCGCGCCAGAGCTTTTTTTCAGAAATAGCTTGATTGACGGTTTCTAATCTCATTTTGAAAATAATATTCAGTTTTTGATAAGTGAAATATAGTCTATAGTAAGGTCAATTTCTATTAAGTTGTCAAACCGAAATCTGTCGTTTTCGTCCTCACGCTATTCGCCTTCATTTCGGACTTGGCCGGGTGTTCACAGTCAGCGAAAGTGAGCCTTCCGGTCAAGCCCGAGAACGATGGTTAAGCGCGTTGGTTCTGGATAAAGGCAGAGGAGGCGTTTCCGCCTCCTCGTTGATTGGCCTTACTCGATGGCCTTTGCCTCCTTGCGCGTCGCAATCAGCGAGCCAACAATGCCGGTTGCTAGGATCGCGACGGTGACACCCAGCGAAACGGCCGGCGGGATCTTGGCGATACCGAGCATGTCGGCCACGAAAATCTTGGAACCGACGAAGACCAGAACCGCAGCCAATGCATATTTCAGATAAGCGAAGCGGTGGATCAGGGCTGCGAGTGCGAAGTAGAGGGCGCGCAGGCCGAGGATCGCGAAGATGTTCGAGGTGTAGACGATAAACGGATCGGTGGTGATCGCGAAGATTGCCGGGATCGAATCGACTGCGAAGATCAGGTCGGCGATTTCGACCATGATGAGCGCCAGGAAGAGCGGCGTCACGAAGGTCTTCAGCTTGCCGGTGGCCGCATCCGTTTCCTTGACGAAGAATTTTTCGCCATGCAGCTTCTCCGTTACCGGGAGGCGACTGCGCAGGAATTTCAGGATGCGGTTATTGCCGATGTCGTTTTCGTCATGGTCCGACGAAAACAGCATCTTGAGGCCGGTGAAGACGAGGAAGGCCGCAAAGAGATAAAGCACCCAGTGGAAGTTTTCGACGATGGCCGCACCGCCGGCGATCATGATGCCTCGCAGGATGATGACGCCGAGGATACCCCAGAGCAGCACGCGGTGCTGATATTGGCGGGGAATGGCGAAATAGGAGAAGATCATGGCGATGATGAAGATATTGTCCATCGCCAGGCTTTTTTCGACGACGAAGCCGGTGACATATTCCATCGCCGACTGCTGGCCGGACTGATACCAGATCCAGCCGCCAAAGGCCAAGCCGATGGCGATGTAGAAGCCCGACATCAGCAGGCTTTCACGAATGCCGATTTCCTTGGAATTCTTGTGCAGCACGCCGAGATCGAGCGCCAGGAGGCCAAGAACGAGAGAAATGAAGACCGCCCACATCCAGGTGGGGGTGCCGAGAAAATCCGATAGAAGAAAGTCCATCAGTCAACCTTTAGCCGGACGAGGTTGGCTTTACGGATGGGGAACGTGTGTCAAGAATATACGTGGGCCCCAACCTTAACAAACTCGACATCACGTGTTGTCCGGTAACACGCCAGAGGGGCCCGAGTTCTGATCACGATGGAGAGATGGGTGGGCCTTTTCGCTTTTCAAGAGGAGACTTCAGAAAAAAGCGAAAAGCCTTGTTTGACAAAACCGTGAAAGCTCTGTAGAAGCCGCCCCAACGCCGGGCAGTGATGTCCGGTGTGTTTTGTTGACTGCCCTGCAGTTTAAGAACTGACGTTCGGCGGTCAATATCACCGACATGTCCCGTGGTTTCTCCATTTGCATGTGAGAAGCCTGTCAGAGGCCCTGAAACGGGCCTCAGAGGAGGGCGTGTTTCCTTAAACCGGTCTGGCAACAGGCCGGCATAAACCTTTGAGAAGGAAATACGATGAGCAAGCGCGAATCGGCTAAGTATAAAATTGACCGCCGCATGGGCGAAAACATCTGGGGCCGTCCGAAGTCCCCGGTTAACCGCCGCGAATACGGCCCGGGCCAGCACGGCCAGCGCCGCAAGGGCAAGATGAGCGACTTCGGCACGCAGCTGCGCGCCAAGCAGAAGCTCAAGGGCTACTACGGCGAACTGCGCGAAAAGCAGT
>JAEXMK010000025.1 GCA_023444445.1 Pseudomonadota bacterium
GCCGGATCGACCGTCATCACTGCGACCGGCATATCATCGATCATTCTCAGCAGCCGGCTTTGTGCCTCATGCTTGGCGCGTGCCTCCGTTCGGGCATTGACCAGATGGGCGAAATCACGGCTTTGAAGCATCACGACAATGACGATATTCACCGTGACGAAAAGGAAATTGCAGGCCATCGCGGCGAGCGTGTGAATCCCGGTTGCGCCGAAGAAGGCGACGAAGGAGGTTCCCACGATCGCGGTGAGGATCAACGCCGCCGAGCGCAGATGGATCAGGCACAGCATCGTTCCGAACATCGAGGCGGTCAGGACGAAGCCGATATGGGCTTTCTGGAAAGCATCTCCGTAGGGGTAGAGATTGTAGGCCCAGGTGCAGAATCCTACGCCGAGAATGGCCGTGATTTTGTTGGTCCGCACCAGCTCGCGGACAACCTTTTCGTCAGAGAGGACGACATGCCTCCTGCGCCACCAGACCACAAGCCGCGCCATACATGCCCCGGTCAATGCCAGCGATACATAGGCGGTTAGCCAGATCGGCGCGCTGCCGAAATAGACAACGGCGAGGACCCCAGCATTGACTACGAGGATCAAGTACATCAGCGGAATCATACGCGAGAGTGCGGTGAATTGCGCCCGTAGCAGTTCCGGGTTGTCTCGCGGCACGGCGACGAATCGGGCGAGACGAGAAATCGCGATGTGCATGATGGTGTCTGGCCCCACAAAGGCTTCGGTCACGGCCGGCGGTGCAGGAGCTTTGCGCATAGCGATGCTCACTTTCTGGAATGTCCCTCCGCTATCGGTCATCAGTTTTGAAGTCTCTGCTTCAGCGCTTCTGGCGTGGAAAATTCTTTCGGTTCCCGATTCTCGCCCGCCACCGCGATCTGTCCAGCACTGACAATATCGGCAAGAGCAGCAGGGTGACCGAGCAAGAAGCCTTGCGCTTCTTCGCACCCTTCAGCGTTCAGCATAGAAAGCTGATCGTAGGTTTCGATGCCTTCCGCAGAAACCGGAATGCCGAATGTCTTGCCGAGCGCCAGCACGGCTCGAATGATTGCAGTCGTCTGCGGATTGGCAACCGTGGACGAGAAGAAAGAACGGTCGATCTTGATTTTGTCGAAGGGGAAAGCACGCAACGTGTCGAGCGAGGAATAACCGATCCCGAAATCATCGAGCGCGATGGAAACACCGAGACCCTTTATCTGCCGCAGCATATGCAACGCGCGTTCCCTGTCCGCGAAGATCGTCGATTCCGTCAGCTCGAGTTCCAGTCGTTCGGGGGGCAAACCGGTCTGAACCAGAATCTCCATGACGATGCGGGGTAGATCGGCATGGACGAACTGCACGGCCGACAGATTCACCGCGACTTTGTAGGCTTGCTCCCAGGTGGCCGCTTGCAAGCAGGCGGTTCGCAGTACCCATTCCCCGATTGGCAGAATAAGTCCGCTTTCCTCAGCCAGAGGGATGAACTCGGTCGGGCCGATCGGGCCTAGCTGCGGATGCTCCCAACGTAGCAGTGCTTCATAACCGCGTATCTCGCCCGTCGAGACCGCCGTCTGAACCTGATAATGCAGCGATAGTTCATTGCGGGCGATCGCGTGGCGCAGATCGGCGGCCAACGATCGACGCGCTTTTATCTTCTCATCCATTCCCGCTTCATAAAAGCAGATATTGCGCAGCGGATCAGCTTTCGCTCGATACATGGCAAGGTCGGCATTGTTGATGAAACTTTCCCTGTCGGTGGCGTCGTCGGGGAAGACCGCCACGCCAAAGCTCGCGCCCGGTACGATCTCCGCGCCATCGAACTGGATCGGCTTGAACAGGGCTTCCTCAAGACGGGCGAGCAAGTCGGAAATACCATCTGCATCGTCCATGCGGTAAAGGGCCGAGAATTCATCACCGCCGGTTCTGGCGACAAATTCGCCGTCATCCTCGCGTAGCAGACCCTTGATGCGCTGGCCGAGCACGCGCAACACTTCGTCGCCGGCGTTATGGCCGCGCTGGTCGTTGATCTCCTTGAAGCGGTTGAGGTCGATACCGATCAGGGCGAGCCTACCCTTACTTTCGCTGGCCAGCGCCATTTCAAGGTCGAGGCGTTCATTGAAGTTTGCGCGGTTCGGCAAGCCGGTGAGCGTGTCGTTCATTGCCAGGAGATGCAACCGCTCCATTGAATCCGCACGCGAGCTGTCATCGATCAGGTAGCTGACCAACCCTGCCCCGACGATAACGAAGGACATGGCCGCAATGGCGATGGCGAGTGTTTGCAAAGCTTGCGGGTTCGAGAACGAGCCATCTACAAGCAGTGGTTCGACACGGAATGCGGTCATACCGGTGAAGTGCAGCACGACGATCGCTACAGCGAATACGCCGGCCATGAGAGTTGCCGCGTGCCGGTCCGAGCGCATGGCAAGATGCAGCGACAGGGCAGACAGGCCGACAGAAAGCACGATGGACGCGACCAGATAGGTCATGTTCCATGACACGATGCCCTGCACCCGGTAAGCCATCATGCCGACATAGTGCATGGCCGCGATCGCCAGGCCGACGATCGCCCCGCCGAACGCAGGCGTGAAACGTGTCCAGCGACTTCCGGCAAGCATGAAGCCGATCGTGCTGCCCACAACGGCGATGAGCAGCGAAACGACCGTCATCACCGGGTCGAAGCCGATCGGCACGCCGGCGTCATAGCCGAGCATGGCGACGAAATGCGTACACCAGATCGCAACCCCGGCCGCGAGCGCGGTCATGAACAGCCAGCCATATCGCTGGCCGCCTACCGTGCCGGCCATCCGCAGGAACA
>JAEXMK010000036.1 GCA_023444445.1 Pseudomonadota bacterium
ATTTCCTTCCCCCCCCGCCCCGCACCCGGGCCCGGGCTTCATCTTTTCTTCACATCCGGCAGTGCTGCGGCAAGCGCCCGCAGCGGTGCAGACATATGTTTGTCGCGCCGCATTGCCAGCGCGATCCGGCGCTCGAGCGGCGGTTCAAGTGAGCGCCATTCAAGCCCTGACGCCGCGCTTTCCTGCTCCATGGCCATGCGCGGCACGATGGCAAGGCCAAGGCCTGCGCCGGCGAGCTTCTTGATAGCCTCGACGCTGCCCAGTTCCATGGCGGGCTGCACGCTGCTGCCGCTCACTGAGAACCACTGATCCACCAGCCGGCGCGTATTGCCGCCCTCGTAAAGCAGCAATGGCCGCATCGAAAGCGTTTCAGCGTTCAGTACCGTTGTGTCAGTGACGGAGCCCTGCGGGAAAACCGCGACCATCTCGTCGAGATGGATTTCGCTGATTTCGAGGCTGCGGCCGGTGGCGGGCAGGGCCACCACCGCCGCGTCGATTGTGTTGGCCTCCAGAAGCCGGAGGATATCGTGGGTATTACCGGTCTGCACGACGATATCGATGCCCGGCATCGCTTTTCGGATGCGGCCGAGCACCGGCGGCAGCAGATAGGTACAGGCGGTGGCTCCCGTTCCGATGCGCAGGCTTCCGGTTGCCCCGCTGCGGTGCGGCGCGACCGTCTCGATCGCATGCGAGACCTCTTCGCAGATGCGCCTTGCATGGATGAGAAAATCCCGCCCCGCCGCCGTTGGCTGCGCGCGCCTGCCGACCCGTTCGATCAGCCTTACACCCAGCTGCTTTTCCAGAACCCTTATATGCAGGCTCACAGCCGGTTGCGTCAGCCCGGCTTTGTCGGCGGCTGCGGAAAAACTGCCGAGATCGGCCACATCCATGAAACTGCGCATCTGCCGCAGATCGAGGTCCATCATCAAAGAAAACCTTATCGTTTGTATAAGACAGATAATCTTTATTTTGGCTGCGCCGCAATGCACAATGACGGCGTGAATGATCCGCAGGACAAGAGAATGACCCTTTCCACTATTTCCAGCCTTTTGATCCGCCCCTGCGAGGAGGCGGATATACCAGCCATTACCGAGATTTACCGGGACGCCGTTTTACATGGCCGCGCCAGCTTTGAGATTGATCCGCCAACGGCGGAAACGATGGCCGAGCGCCGCCGTCTTCTGGTGGAGGGCAATTTCCCCTATCTCGTCGCTGAGCGTGACGGCAAGGTAGCCGGATATGCCTATGCCGGCGCTTATCGCGCCCGCCCGGCCTATGGCGCGACGGTTGAGGATTCCGTTTACATCGATCCTTCGATGAAAGGCATGGGTATTGGCCGCAAGCTGCTCGACGCGCTCATCAAGGAGGCAACCGCGCACGGCTTCCGGCAGATGATCGCCGTCATCGGCGACAGCGCCAATGCGGCTTCAGTCGGCGTGCATCGCGCCGCCGGTTTCGAACTGGTGGGCACCTTCAAATCCATCGGCTGGAAACACGGTCAATGGCTGGATACGGTGCTGATGCAGCGCGCGCTGGGCGAGGGCGACACCACGCCGCGTTTCTGACACGTCAGAGCGGGACGACGAAAAATGCGACGTGTCCCGCTCTCCCTAGAAAATCAGGGCTTGGTGGAGCCGGGGATTTCAACCTTCAGCGTATCTCCCGCGAGCTCGCTGCCCAGTTCCACGGCCTTGGTCTTCTTGTCGTAGACGCAGATATGGCTAACCGTCGCGTCCGCGCCCTTGGCCTTGCCCGTCAGAATGGCGAGACCGTAATTTTCGCTGCCGACAGGATCGACCACCGCCTTGGCATCCTCGATCATATCTTTCGCTCCGGCAAGGCAGGCCGTCTGCACATCCGCCACGAATTCCTTCCAGGCATCGTCCGACGATGCGGCGGCCGGCAGGGCCATCAAGGAGAGAGCCGCGGTAAGGATAGAGGAACGGATCAGAGGGCGGGTCATGGAATTTCCTTCCTGCAATATCATCGAAATCGAACCGATAAGGTGGAAAACGGTACGCCAGGGTTGTGAAACAAATGTGGTGGCGACGGGCTCTAGACGAATTTTCTCTTTTGTCGGAACATTTTGATATTTCACAGGTTGCCCAAACAGAGCTTCGCTCCTATGGTCCGCTCACACGGTTTCGAGGAGCGGTAACCCGCTGCAAAAAGGAGTAAAAACCATGGCCTTCGAACTTCCTGAACTCCCCTACGACTAAGACGCGCTTGCACCTTACATGTCGCGCGAGACGCTCGAGTTCCACCACGACAAGCACCACAAGGCTTACGTCGACAACGGCAACAAGCTGGCTGCCGAAGCCGGTCTTTCCGACCTGTCGCTCGAAGAAGTCGTGAAGAAGTCCTTTGGCACCAATGCCGGTCTCTTCAACAATGCTGCCCAGCACTACAACCACGTTCATTTCTGGAAGTGGCTGAAAAAGGACGGCGGCGGTAACAAGCTGCCCGGCAAGCTGGAACAGGCATTCGCTTCCGATCTCGGCGGTTACGACAAGTTCAAGGCTGATTTCATCGCTGCCGGCACCACGCAGTTCGGCTCCGGCTGGGCCTGGGTTTCCGTCAAGGACGGCAAGCTCGAAATCTCCAAGACCCCCAACGGTGAAAACCCGCTGGTTCACGGCGCAGAGCCGATCCTCGGCGTCGACGTGTGGGAGCATTCCTACTACATCGACTATCGCAATCTGCGTCCGAAGTACCTCGAGGCCTTCGTTGATAACCTCATCAACTGGGACTATGTCCTGGAGCGTTACGAAGCCGCTTCGAAGTAAGGTTTAACAACGGAATTCCTGAGCACCCGGCCATCGCGCCGGGTGTTCTGCTTTTCGATGGGCGTGCGCTGTCACAAGCCTGTCATCCGCCGGGTTTATCGCGGCGCATCATGACTGAAAAAACCACACCTCTCTTCTCCTTCGGCATCGTCGCCGATCCCCAGTATGCTGATGCCGATCCGCGTCCCGAGATGGGCCGTTATTATCGCGAGAGCCCGAAAAAGCTTGCGGACGCGATCGACGCCTTCAACCGCGAGGACTTGGCCTTCGTGGTGACGCTGGGCGATATCATCGACCGCGGCTTTGAAAATTTCGCTGCGATCCTCAGCGTCTACGATAAGCTTCGTCACCGCTCGATCTTGCTGCCGGGCAATCACGATTTCGCCGTGGCCGCCGAGCATCTTTCGACCATCCACGCTCGCCTTGGCATGCAAGCTCCTTGGCATGATTTTGCCATCGGCGACGTTCGCTTCGTGGTTCTTGACGGCAACGAGGTCAGCCTCTTCGCCCCGCCGCCCGGCGATCCGCGCCGCGCGCTTGCGGCAGACCGTCTGCAGCGTCTTGCGGATGCCGACGCGCTCAATGCGCAGGACTGGAACGCCTCGCTCGGCGACGGACAGTTCGCATGGCTTCAGTCCGTTCTGCAAAAGGCGGATGCGGCGGGCGAAAAAGTGATCGTGCTGTGCCACTATCCCGTCTATCCGGAAAACGCGCATAACATGTGGGACGCGCTGCGCATCCTCGAATTGCTCGGCTCGCACCCCTCGGTCGTCGCCTGGTTCAGCGGCCACAATCATGAGGGGAATTATGGCGTGCGGGGCACCACCCACTTCGTCAATTTCAAGGGCATGGTCGATACGCCCGACCAGAACACCTTCGCCATATCAGATGTCTTCGCCGACCGGATCGTCATCCGCGGTTTTGGACGCGAGGAGGATCGCGTTTTAGCGCTCTAATCGCTGCCTCGGCTTTTCCCGTCGCCAGCTGCGGCGGGCTTGTCCGCTGCGCCGTTGGCGTTCAGCCGCATCTTGTCATTCAGCCTGCCGTCAGACGTGGACCATAAGGCCAAGGATGCCTTGCATCGTCATCATGCCTAGACTTCTGTTTTCGTGGTGAAATTCACCGCAATGTGACTTCTTTTCGCCATCTGGAAAGGGCATCCTCGCCCCGTTCCATCTAGCGCCCGGTGTTCCCGCCGGAATCAAGGAGAGTGTGCATGAAACTCAGAACCATCACGGCGGCCATGCTGTTCGGCTGTCTTTGCGCCGGAGCAGTCTACGCTGCCGGCGAAGTCGAAAAACGCGAAGGCATGATGAAGCAGATCGGCGGCTCCATGGGAGCGCTCGCCGCCATCTCCAAGGGCGAAAAACCCTTTGACGCTGCCGCCGTAAAGGCAGCCGTGACGACCATCAGCACCAATGCCAAGGCTTTCCCGGACCAGTTCCCCGCCGGCTCGGAAACCGGTAGCGCCGCTGCGCCCGCGATCTGGGAAAACTTCGCGGACTTCAAGGCCAAGGCCGAGAAGCTCGGCGCGGATGCGGACACGGTTCTCGCCAATCTCCCCACCGATCAGGCTGGCGTTGCCACCGCCATGAAGACCCTCGGCGCCGATTGCGGCACGTGTCACCAGACCTATCGTCTGAAGAAATAATCGAAGCACTTTGGAAACGCCGCTTCCCGGCGGCGTTTTTCCGGCCGAAAGACATCTGACCGGGTCAGGTGAGAATGGGGAGAGGGCATGTCCTCCATCTGGACGAAACTCGTGGGCGGGGCCGTTGTCGCGGCCATTGCGGGCTACGGCATATTCACCTGGGTCACCGCGCCTCAGCGGCAGGCGCCAAGCCATTGGGTAAGCCTCGGCGAACCGGATCTGGCCAATGGCGAAACGCTGTTCTGGGCGGGCGGCTGCGCAAGCTGCCATGCCGCACCCGATGCCAAGGGCGAGGGGATGCTGACGCTTTCCGGCGGACAGGCGCTGAAAAGCCCCTTCGGCACCTTTCATGTTCCCAATATTTCCTCCGATCCTCAGCATGGCATAGGCGGCTGGACACTGGCTGAATTCGGCGATGCGATGACGCGGGGTGTGGGCAAGAACGGCGAACATCTCTACCCGTCCTTTCCCTATGCCTCCTATGCGCGCATGACGCAGAAGGACATCAATGACCTATTCGGTTATCTGAAAACCCTGCCGGCCAGCCAGAACGACGCACCGGACCATGATCTGCCGTTTCCCTTCAACCTGCGTATGGCGCTGGGCGGCTGGAAGTTCCTCTATTTCGATACGTCCGCACCGCCGCGCGTTGAACTCGCCAACGCTAATGCTGAATTGCTGCGCGGCCAATATCTGGTGGAGGGGCCGGGCCATTGCGGCGAATGCCACACGCCGCGCGATGCGCTGGGCGGGTTCCTGGCTAGTCAGTGGCTGGCCGGCGGACCCAATCCCGAAGGCGAGGGCCGCATTCCTGACATCACCCCCGGCTCGCAAAGCATTGGAAGCTGGACGAAGGCCGATATCGCCGGCTATCTCGAAACCGGCTTCACCCCTGACTTCGACAGCGTCGGCGGCTCCATGGTCAAGGTCCAGCAGAACATGGCGCATCTGACCGCCGAAGACCGCGATGCGATTGCCGCCTATCTGAAGGCGATCCCGGCGCGGTAATCCTCAGCCGTCATGCCGGACCAGAGCCGGCATCCAGCCACGGCGCGTCTGCGCCGTGAGAAGAGTCTCTTGCGAACAAGGACTTGATCGCGCTGGACCCCGGATCTAGTCCGGGGTGACGGAGGTGGAGGCGATGGCGTGCAGTTCGAAACCAGGTCCACCATTGACTCCCGCTCTCGCCCGGCGGATAACGACCTTGTGATGGTTCCTTCCGGGCATTCCGGAAGGTGAAAAGGGAACACGATAGGGAGACATCCTCATTCGTGGCTGCCCCCGCAACTGTGAGCGGAGAGCCTGAAACGAAATGCCACTGGCACATTTCGCCCCATTCAAGGCGAGGGCGATGCCGGGAAGGCGTTTCAGGTTTTGACCCGTAAGCCAGGAGACCTGCCATCACGGAAATATCCATGCCGGCGGGGTGTCCGGAAGAGAGGAATTTCAGGGTGGCGGGATCAATGCCGCCCTGTGTCAGTCTCGTATCCCCGTGGTGAAGTATATCGCATGCGGTCTTGCGGCTTCTGCCGCCCGGCCGCGTCCAAAGGCGCGGGGTCGCGCCGGAGAGGGGTCACCATGTCCATCAACCAGAATACGGCCACTGCCGCCGCGTCTGCAAAAACAGCGAGCTTCGCGCAATCGCTCACCGCGATCGTGCTCGGCCTGTTCGTCGTCGGTTTTGTCGGCTTTTCCCATGTGGAAGCCGTTCACAATGCCGCGCACGACACGCGCCATGCCAATGCCTTCCCCTGCCATTGAGGGGAAGTAGCATGTCGTTTTTCCGAAATATCGTTTTTACCGCCGTGCTCGTCGGCATTGTCGGCGGTTTCGCTGTCTCGGCCATGCAGGCTGTCGGCACCACGCCGCTCATCCTTCAGGCGGAAACCTTTGAAAGCGCTGGCGAAGCGCCCCACAGCCATGATGCGCCTGCACCGGGCGCTGCGGCTCCCGCCCATGAGCACAATGAAGAGGCCTGGGCCCCGGCCGATGGTTTCGAGCGTACCGCCTACACCGTCGCCGCCAATGTGCTGACCGCCATCGGTTACGCGCTGGTGCTGACCGGCCTCATTTCGCTGCGCGGCACCAATGCTGGCTGGCGCGAAGGCCTTCTCTGGGGCGTTGCCGGTTTTGCCGCCGTCATGCTGGCCCCGATGATCGGTCTGCCGCCGGAACTGCCGGGCAGCCCGGCCGCCGCGCTTGAGGCACGGCAGCTCTGGTGGCTCTCGACGGTTGCAGCAACCGCGAGCGGCATTGCGCTGATCGCATTCCGCCGCGAACCCTGGGCGATCGTTCTGGCGCTGGTGCTGATCGTCGCACCGCATGCGGTGGGCGCGCCCCTGCCGCCGGAAGGCGAACATGCGCTTGCGCCGCTGCCGCTGGAACGTCAATTCATCGTTGCCGCCACCGTTACCAGCTTCGTTTTCTGGGCAATTCTTGGGACGCTGAGCGCGTTTTTCCTGAAACGCTTTAAGCAGGCTTGAAACCATGCAGGACGCAGCGGAATGGAGTGACGAACTCGATGCGCTGCGTTTTGCCGTTCCCGGCCACGGCGCGCCTTGCGCCGTACACCGGCTTGCCTTCAAGGCCGTGCTGGGGCCGAGTCCCGCGGGGCAGGCGGCTCTTGCCTTTTTCCGCGACAATAAAGCAGCCTTTTTACAGGCGGCATTTGCCAAGATAAAACGTGCAAATTTACCCGCCGGCCGCAGTCTGCATTTGAACAGCCGCGATATTCGCCGTGCGATTGCCCGGGAGGAAGAGGAGCCCGTGGCGCGCGTCTGCCGGGTGCTTGATCGGGGTGATGAGTGAGGGTGCCAGGACGTTCGTATTTGCACCACCTCATTCCTGTGCTTGTCACAGGAATCCAGCCGACGCG
>JAEXMK010000051.1 GCA_023444445.1 Pseudomonadota bacterium
TATCGTCGGGCGTGATGAAGACGGTGTCGCCGTGCTTGCAGGCGAATTCGCCATCAGCGCGGGCGGTAATCGGGCCGATGCCTGGGACATCGATATGCAGGAAGGTATCGGAGCCGAGATGTTCGGCGACCGTGACCTTGCCCTGCCACAGTCCGCTTTCCTTCGACAGCACCAGATGTTCCGGCCGCACCCCGGCGGTGGTGGCATTCTTGCTGCGGGCGAAGTCGCCGGTGATGAGGTTCATGCGCGGCGAGCCGATGAAGCCCGCGACGAAGAGGTTGGCGGGAGAACGATAAAGCTCCATCGGCGAGCCGACCTGCTCGATATTGCCGCGGTTAAGGACAACGATCTTGTCGGCCATGGTCATGGCCTCCACCTGATCGTGGGTGACGTAGATCATCGTTGTCTTCAGCGTGTTATGCAGCTCGGAGATTTCCAGCCGCATGGTGCCGCGCAGCGCCGCATCGAGGTTGGAAAGCGGCTCATCGAACAGGAAGGCGGAAGGTTCGCGCACGATGGCGCGGCCAATCGCCACGCGCTGGCGCTGGCCACCCGACAGCTGCGAGGGCCGACGTTCAAGATAGTCGGTGAGGTTCAGCACGCGCGCCGCGTCCTCGATCTTCTTGTCGATGACCGCATTGTCGAGCTTGGCCATTTTCAGCGGGAAGGCGATGTTGTTTCTCACACTCATATGGGGATAAAGCGCATAGGACTGGAACACCATGGCAAGGCCGCGCTCGGCCGGCGCGCGCTTGGTCACATCCTTGCCATCGATGACGATCTTGCCGCCGGAGACGTCTTCGAGCCCGGCGATGAGGCGCAGAAGCGTGGACTTGCCGCAGCCGGACGGACCGACAAAGACGACGAATTCGCCGTCATTGATATCGAGATCGATCGACGGGATGACCTTTGCCTCACCGAAGACCTTGGACACGTTCTGAAGGGAAATGCTGCCCATGTTTGTCGTTCCTTATTTCACGGCGCCGAAGGTCAGGCCGCGCACGAGTTGCTTCTGCGAGAACCAGCCAATGACGAGAATGGGGGCGATCGCCATCATCGAGGCGGCCGAGAGTTTTGCCCAGAACAGTCCCTGCGGCGAGGAGAAGGAGGCGATGAAGGCCGTCAGCGGGGCTGCATTGGTGGTGGTCAACCGGATGGTCCAGAAGGATTCATTCCAGGCAAGGATGACGTTGAGGAGCAGCGTCGAGGCAATGCCGGGCACCGCCATGGGTGTCAGCACATGCACGATCTCGTTCCACAGCGAAGCGCCATCCATGCGCGCGGCTTCCAGGATCTCGCCGGGAATTTCCCGGAAATAGGTGTAGAGCATCCAGATGACAATCGGCAGGTTGATGAAGGTGAGCATGATGGTCAGCCCGATGCGGGTATCGAGCAGACCGGCATTGCGAAAGATCAGATAGATCGGCACCAGCACGGCGACGGCCGGCATCATCTTGGTGGAAAGCATCCACATCAAAATGTCCTTGGTGCGCTTGGTCGGCGAGAACGCCATGGCCCACGCCGCAGGAATGGCGATGATCAGCGCGATGATCGTCGAGCCGAGCGACAGCACAACCGAGTTCATGAACGGCTTGAAGTAATCGCGCTGGGTCTGGACCGTCACGTAATTCTCAAGCGTGCCCGACGGAATGAGGCTGAAGCCGGCGATCGCCTCCGGCTCGGTCTTGATGGAGGTGAGGAAGGCGTAAAGGATCGGGAAGAACAGCAGGAGCGCGACGATCCATGCAGCGATGGAGAAGCCGATCTTTGCGCGAGTGGTTGTCTTGCGGGCCATGATCGGTCTCCTTAACGGTCGAGGTTCTTGCCGACCGCGCGCATCAGGAAGATGGCGACGATATTGGCGAGGATGACGGCGATGATACCGCCGGCCGAAGCGCCGCCGACGTCGTAGCCCAGAAGTGCGGTGCGATAGATGAGGAAGGCAAGGTTGGTGGAGGCGTAACCGGGGCCGCCATTGGTGGTGACGAGGATTTCCGCGTAAACGCCGAGCAGGAAGATCGTCTGGATGAGGATGACGACCGTGATGGCGCGGGAAAGATGTGGCAGCGTCAGATAGATGAAGCGGTTGACGAAGTTGGCGCCATCCATCTCGGCCGCTTCCTTCTGCTCGCCATCAAGCGACTGCAGCGCGGTCAAGAGGATCAGCGTCGCAAAGGGCAACCATTGCCAGGCGACGATGATGATGATGGAGAGCAGCGGAAACTGGGCGAACCAGTCCACCGGCTGGAAACCGAAGAAGCGCGACAGATCGGCGAGCACCCCATAACCGGGATGCATGATCATATTCTTCCACACCAGTGCTGCCACCGGCGGCATGACGAAGAAGGGCGAGATGATCATGATGCGCACGATGCCCTGGCCGAAAATGTCGTTGTCGAGCAGCAGCGCAATGGCAATGCCGCCGATGACGGTGATCAGCAGCACGCCGCCGACGATCAGAAGCGTGTTCCAGATCGACTGGAAGAAGGCCGGATCGGTGTAGAAATACTGGTAATTGAACAGACCCGCAAAGCTGACATTTGCCGGGTTGAGCAGATTGTAATTCTGGAACGAGAACCACAGGGTCATCGCCAGAGGCACGATCATCCAGACCAGAAGCAGCAGAACCGAAGGCGCAAGCATCACCCGCGCAAGACCGCTTGTGTTTCGCGTTGCCATTGGTAGTCCCTCCCTGGCCGATACCCGCAACGTCTCCCGCCGGGGCATCCCAATTTAACGATTGTCTTTAGTGGCAGCCTTCGCCGGTCGCCGCATGGTATGTCGCCAGCACCTGATCCACGGCCGCGACCAAAACCTCCTCCATATCCTTTCCTGCAACTGCCGCGAGCGGCAATTCGCCGAGATACTGGCGCAGCAGGGGTTCGGGAATTGTCTTCCCATCCAGCGCCTTATGCAAGGTGGAAACGGCCGCAAGCGCTTCCGGCCGCGTCCAGTAATAGCGGATACGGTCACTGTAGCTGTAGTGGCGCTGCAATCGCAGCGTGATATCATCGCCATGGTAATGTCCGCGCCAGTCGCCGGGTGAGGAAAGCATCAGCTCCTCCATGGTGCGCGCCAAAGGACGGTTGCCATAATCGCCGATCATCTCGGAGGCGATCATGTCGAGAGCGTAAAGTGCCTCGCGATAGGCAAAGGTCAGGCCGGGGCCCACTTTCAGGATGGGATATCCATCGCATACCAGTGTCGTGAGGGCGGCCTGCGTCTGATAATCGGTGGAATGGGCCTCGAAGACCAGTTGCGGTTCGGCGTCCAGCACGGCGTTCAAAGCGGTGGCTGCCTGCGGATCGTAAGCGACGACGTTGTCGCTGCCGAATTCCACGCCGGGCTGCACGACAAAGGCGATGACCCGCTCGAACGCATCGGAAAGGCCGTGTCGCGCGAATATTTCGCGGTGAAGGTCGATGGTCTGGCGCGCCGCCTGCGGCTGCGTCGGCGCGACCGTGTCGAGCACGTGGTCTGCCCCGCCCGGCACCGGCACCTCGGTACCGAGAATATAAAGCGGTTTCGGCAGGCCGGCAGCCGTGGCGGCCTTTTCGGCGACGGTTGCAAGCTTGGCGGCGCGGTTGGCTATCGTGTCGTCGTCCAGCGCCGCCGGTTCACCGGCGCAGCCCATCGACGCATCGAGATGGATCTTGCGAAAACCCGCCGTGACATAGGCCTCGACCATGGCGGCGGCTTTTGTCAGCGCTTCCTCGGCCGTTTCCCTGCGCCAGGGATTGGGGCCGAGATGATCTCCGCCAAAAATCACCAGTTCGCGGGGCAACCCTTCTTCCTCGGCAATGCTGTTGACGAAGCTGACGAAGTCCCGTGGCGTCATGCCGGTATAACCGCCGAGATGATTGACCTGATTGCAGGTCGCCTCGATCAGCACCGGTGTCTTGCCGGCAGCGGCACGGCGGATTGCGGCGCGCAGGACAACGGGATGGGCGGAGCAGACGGAGGTTATGCCGGCGGGCTTGCCGGAGCGGCGCGCGGCGGCGAGATTTTCGAGAATACGGGTCACAGGATTTCCTCCGACAGTTGTGCGGCCAGAAAGGCGTCGAGTTCGGAAAGGCTGGCGGCGCCCTCCATCGGGCCGCGGCGGGTAACATTGTGTGCGCCGGCGGCATTGGCATAGGTGAGCGCCTTTTGCGGATGCATGCCGAGGCGGCGGCAGGTGAGATAGGTCGCACCGAAACAGTCGCCAGCACCGGTCGGATCGATTTCGCGGACCCGCAAGCCAGGGGCATCAATTCGTCCATGAGCGCGGCTGAAATGGCTTGCGCCATCCGCGCCGCGCTTCAGCACGATTTCGCTGATACCGGAGGCCAGCAGCTTTTCGATAGCCGCCTCCTCATCATCCAGCCCGGAGGCTGCCTGAAGCTCCTCACCGGAGGGCAGGAGAAGATCGGTAACACCAAGCAGATCGTCGATCAGCCTGCGGCCGGCATCGCGCTGCACCAGTTCCTTGCGGATGTTCGGATCGAAGGAGACCGAGCCGCCGCGCGCCTTGACGCGTCTGATGGCTTCGAGAATGATTTCGCCAATGCCGGCAATCGCGAAGGCCGATCCCATGACATGCACATGGCCGGCTTTTTCGATGAGAGCCTGCGCTTCAGCCGTCATGTGCGTTTCGCTGGCCGCCGAATGGGCGATGTTGAAAACGAAGTCCCGTGCGCCGTTCTCACGGTAACGCACGAAGGCGCTGCCCGTCGGCCGGTCGGGGATGGTGGCGATAGCCGAGACGTCGACGCCGTCGCCGCGCAGCCTCTCGACATTGAGACGGCCGAAATCGTCGTCACCCACCGCTGCAATGATGCCGGCGGCTCCGCCGCAGCGCGCCACCTGATCGATGAAGATGGCGGGTGCGCCGCTCGGGAAGGGGCCGATCAGCGCCTGCGGCTCAAGAAAGCCGTTTCCCGCCGTCGTCGCCATGATCTCCGCGAGGATTTCGCCGGCCGTGATGGTCGGGCCTTTCGTGTGCGGCGCCAGTGCGGATGCCTGCCTCATCGTCTCCTCCATGTGCATTCGGCTCCCGTCCTTTTGCCGGAGATAATCCCGCCGTCCCGAGGGGTTCTGGATTTCGCATATCATGCAAAAATTTACGCGCGTCAATATATGATATGACAAAAATTTTGTTACATCGCAGTAAGTAGAACGCCTCTGGAAATAATTTTTTATGATGTTATCCGCTTTAAAACAGTGAGTTACGGGTTCTGTCGACGATGTCTCCATGCTCCAATTTATTTTCGGACGTTGACAATGGAGCAAATTTTGCGAGATAAAAAATTTACGCATGTATTGTTATGCGTGGACATCCGTAAAGGAGGAGCGGGTCTCATGAGCAAATTAATTGGAATTCTGTCATCGTCCGTCGTTGGCGTCGGCCTTTTCGCCGGTCTGGCGCAGGCGGAGGAAATCAACATCGCCACCGTCAATAACGGCGACATGATCATCATGCAGAAGCTTTCCAGCGCCTGGGAGAAGGAGACGGGCAACAAGATCAACTGGATCGTGCTGGAAGAGAATGTTCTGCGCGAACGCGTCACCACCGATATCGCCACCAATGGCGGCCAGTTCGACATCATGACCATTGGCGGTTACGAAGCGCCGATCTGGGGCAAGCAGGGCTGGCTGGCGCCGGTCGACGATCTGGGCGACGATTACGATTACGCCGATCTGCTCGATCCGATCAAAAAGGGCCTGACTGTCGATGGCAAGCTTTACGCGGTGCCGTTCTACACCGAAAGCTCGTTCACGCTTTACCGCAAGGATCTGTTCGATGCAGCCGGCCTGAAGATGCCGGATAATCCGACCTACGACCAGATCAAGGATTTCGCCGCCAAGTTGACCGACAAGTCGAAGCAGCAATATGGCATCTGCCTGCGCGGCAAGCCGGGCTGGGGTGAGAACATGGCTTTCCTCGGCACCATGATCAACACTTATGGCGGCCGCTGGTTCGACATGGACTGGAAACCGCAGCTGACGAGCGAGCCGTGGAAAAAGGCAATCTCTGACTATGTGGCGCTGATGACCTCCTACGGCCCGCCCGGTGCGGCCGCCAATGGCTTCAACGAGAACCAGACACTGTTTTCATCCGGCCGCTGCGCCATGTGGATTGACGCCACCTCTGCGGCGGGCCGCGTTTATGACCCCAAGCAGAGCCAGGTTGCTGACAAGACCGCGTTTACGCGCGCTCCGGTGGAGGTAACGCCGAACGGTTCGAGCTGGTCGTGGTCGTGGAACCTCGCCATTCCGAACAGCACGAAGAAGCTTGAAACCGCCAAGTCCTTCGTCAAATGGGCGACTTCGAAGTCCTATGTGAAGACGGTCGGTGAAAGCGAAGGCTGGGTGGCTGTGCCGCCGGGCACACGTAAATCCACCTACGAACTGCCGGAATACAAGAAGGCCGCGCCTTTCGCGGATACGGTGCTGAAGGCGATTATGTCTGCCGACCCCTCCAAGCCGACCAAGGACCCGGTGCCCTATACCGGCGTGCAGTTCGTCGCCATACCAGAGTTCCAGTCCATCGGCACGATTGTCGGCCAGCAGATCGCGGCAGCCCTTTCCGGCCAGCAGACCGTCGATGCGGCGCTCGAAGGCGCACAGAAACAGGTCGAACGTGACATGACCCGCGCGGGCTACATCAAGTAGCCGCGTCCTCCCGGCGTGCCGCCCGTTCACCTTTCGGGGGCGGGCGGCATTGGTGGGGCTGTCGCACCCATCTCCTCATTCCTGTGACAAGCACGGGAATGAGGGAGTGCGGGATGCGCTGGCTATCAAATGTTTACGCGGTGTCTCGTCTTCGCGTTCACCGGAAAAACACACCTAATGGAAACGAGCATGGCCAATTGACCCGCCATGCATCACGGAGATCGACATGAGATTGAACAACAAGGTTGCGCTGATCACCGGCGCTGCCCGCGGTATCGGCCTTGGTTTTGCGCAGGCTTTCGCCGATGAGGGCGCAAAGGTCATCATCGCCGATATCGATATTGCCCGCGCCACGGCGTCTGCTGCCGCCATCGGCCCTTCGGCGAAGGCGGTGCGCCTGGATGTTACCGACCTCTCTCAGATCGATGCGGTGGTGAAGGCGGTGGATGAGGAGTTCGGCGGTATCGATATTCTCGTCAACAATGCCGCGATCTTCGATATGGCGCCGATCAACGGCATTACCGAACAGAGTTATGAGCGGGTCTTCGACATCAATCTCAAGGGACCGCTTTTCATGATGAAGGCGGTCTCCAATGTGATGATCGAGCGGGCGCGCGGCGGCAAGATCATCAATATGGCGAGCCAGGCCGGCCGTCGCGGCGAGGCGCTCGTCACGCTTTATTGCGCTTCCAAGGCGGCGATCATTTCCGCCACGCAGTCGGCGGCGCTGGCGCTCGTCAAGCACGGCATCAATGTAAACGCCATTGCACCGGGCGTGGTGGATGGGGAGCATTGGGAAGTAGTCGATGCGGAATTCGCCAAATGGGAAGGCTTGAAGCCCGGCGAGAAGAAGGCGGCGGTCGCTAAATCCGTGCCGATCGGCCGTTTTGCGACGCCCGACGACATCAAGGGGCTAGCGGTTTTCCTCGCCTCTTCCGACAGCGACTATATTCTCGCCCAGACATATAATGTCGATGGCGGCAACTGGATGAGCTGAAAAGCCGGAGATGACCATGCATGCCATTCAATTCGTCGAGAAAGGGCAGGCCGTTCTGGCGGAGGTTCCGGTTGGCGATCTGCCGCCGGGCCACGCGCTCGTGCGGGTAAAGGCTTCGGGGCTTTGCCACACCGATATCGATGTGCTCCACGCGCGTTACGGTGACGGTGCCTTTCCGGTCATTCCGGGGCATGAATATGCCGGTGAAGTCGCGGCCGTGGCCGCCGATGTTTCGGGCATAAAGGCCGGCGACCGGGTGGTGGTCGACCCCAATCTGCCCTGCGGCACCTGCCAGAGTTGCCGTAAGGGGCTCACCAATCTTTGCAGCACGCTGAAAGCCTATGGCGTTTCCCATAATGGTGGTTTTGCGGAATTCAGCGTCGTACAAGCCGATCATCTGCACGGCATTGGCTCCATGCCCTATCATGTAGCGGCGCTGGCCGAACCGCTCGCCTGCGTCGTCAACGGCATGCAGAGCGCGGGCATCGGCGAGAACGGGACGGTAGCTGAAAATGCGCTGGTTTTTGGAGCCGGTCCCATCGGCCTTCTGCTTGCCCTGTCGCTGAAAGCACGCGGCGTCGAGACAGTGACCATTGCCGATATCAGCGAAAGCAGGCTGGCTTTTGCCGAAGGTCTCGGGCTTCAGGTGGCGGTTTCCGGTTCGGAAGCGCTGCTGCGGCAACAGAGGTCTTTCGATGTCGTCGCTGATGCCACGGGTATCGCCCCCGTTACGGAAGCGATGATCCCGCTGGTTGCCGATGGCGGCACGGCGCTATTCTTCGGCGTCTGCGCGCCGGATGCCCGCATTTCGGTCGCACCCTTCGAAATCTTCAGGCGTCAGCTGAAGCTTGTCGGCTCGCATTCGCTGAACCGCAACATACCGCAGGCGCTCGCCATTCTGGAAACGGATGGCGATGTCATGGCGCGGCTCGTCTCGCACCGGCTGCCGCTTTCGGAGATGCTACCGTTCTTTACGAAGAAACCATTCGATCCGGCCACCATGAAAGTGCAGTTCGCGGCTGAATGATAGTTTGGGCGTTGAAAACCATTCGACCGGCTTTTCGTGCAAAGGCCGGTCGATATAGAGTACCACATGTAATATTTCATGGGGGCAAGCACTTTGGCCAAATCTATCAGGACGATGGAAGAATTTTCGGAATTCGTCGGCCTTTCCCGCCCGACTGTTTCGAAATATTTCAATGATCCGGCATCGGTCCGCAAGAAGACCCGGGACGCCATCGAGGATGCGCTGAAGAAATCGGGCTTCAGGCCCAATATTTTCGCCGTCAATCTCAACCGCCGCCGCTCCAATATCATCGGCATCATCATCCCGAATTCCACCGATCCGTTCTATATGGCGCTGACGAGCCGTATTGAGCTCATCGCCAACGAGGCGGGCTTCCTTGCTTTCGTGCTGTCATCGGACGGCAAGGCGGAAATCGAAGACCGCGCCATCCGCACTTTCAAGTCGATGAATGTCGCTGGCGCGATCATCGCGCCGCTAGGCGTCAAATCCCACCGTGTCACGCTGGAGCAGCTCGCGGCCAGCATTCCGATTGTTTATGTCGATTCGCCCCTCGATGAGACCTCGGCCTTTGTCGGCACCGACAACCGCCAGAGCGTGGGGCTGATGGTGGATTATCTCTGCCGCTCGGGCGAGCCGCCCTGTTTCTTCGACATGCCGCAGGTCAATACCAATGCCGCCACGCGTCGCACCGCCTATGAGGAGGCGATGCGGCGCCTTGGTTTCGAGCCGCAGGTGATCAACGTTCCAGACATTGTCACCTGGGATTTCGAGCGTTTCGCCTTCGATGAAGCGGGCCGGTTGCTGGAAGGGGCAGGGTCTCTGCCATCGCGCACCATTCTGTGCGCCAATGACCGTATCGCCTTCGGCGTCATCGCCGCGGCCTTCCAGAAGGGCATCAGGGTCGGCCATGGCGCGGATTATGACCTCAGGGTCGCCGGCCATGACGATCATCCGCTGTCGCGTTATGCCTGCCCGCCGATTACCACGGTGGCGCAGAACTATAACGAGATCGGCAGGCTGTCGATCGAGCTTCTGTTACAGAAGCTGGACGAGGAGGCGGATGACGCGACGCGGATGCGCGAGCGCATTCTCCTCAGCGCCGATCTGATGCTGCGCAAATCGGCCTGATAATTTGTTAGATAAGCTAAACAAAGAATCTGATTTTCTAAATAGAACTAATATTTGAACGCTCCTACTCTGTTCTCAAGGTTGCTTTGGGAGGCGACCGCGAGAGCCGGCGCATAGGCGTGCCGGTATCCGGGAGGAACGCTACATCGTCATGCCGTCCGTGCCGCGATTGATATGCCTTCGCTGCGTCGGTGTCGCATGGCCTTCGCCGGGCTGACTGGACATTCTCGCCAGCAATTTCCCCAGCGAAGGACGTTAAAACATGAATCTCTATTCCCTTCTGTCAGCGCGTGCAGCCGGCGGTAAACCTGTTCGGGTGGGTCTCATCGGCGCGGGCAAGTTCGGCTCCATGGTGCTGGCGCAGGCGCAGCGAATTGCCGGTTTCCACATGGTCGCCGTCGCTGACCTCAATGTCGGCAAGGCGAAGGAATCGCTGGATCGCGTCGGCTGGCCGAAGGAGCGTTACGATGCGAAGAGCTGCGCCGAGGCGCTGAAGAGCGGCAATACCTATGTGACCGACGACGTGAACGAGCTTTTCGCCTGCGGCGAGATCGAATGCGTGATCGAAGCGACCGGCCATCCGCTGGCCGGCGCCCGCCACGCGCTCGGCGCCATCGACCACAACAAACATGTCGTCATGGTCAATGTCGAAGCCGACGTGATGGTCGGGCCGATCCTTGCTGAAAAGGCCCGCGCCAAGGGCCTGATCTATTCGATGGCTTACGGCGATCAGCCGGCGCTGATCTGCGAGCTGGTCGACTGGGCGCGCGCCACCGGTTTCGAGGTCGTTTCCGCCGGCAAGGGCATGAATTTCGAGCCGCGTTACCGTTATTCCACGCCGGACACGGTCTGGGGTTACTTCGGCTGGACGGACGAGGAAGTGGCCAAGGGCGACTTCAACCCGAAAATGTACAATTCCTTCACCGACGGCACCAAGGCGGCCATCGAAATGGCGGCCGTCGCCAACGGCACGGGGCTGGATTGCCCGGATGACGGTCTGGCCTTCCCACCGGCCGGCCTGCACGATCTTGCCCGCGTTTTCCGCCCCGCTGCCGATGGCGGCCGCATGGCGCGCTCCGGTCTCGTCGACATCGCCGCGAGCCAGGAGCCCGATGGGCGCGAAGTGTTCAACAACATCCGCTACGGCGTTTTTGTCACCTTCAAGGCGCATAATGAATATGCCCGCGCCTGCTTCAAGCAATATGGCCTGTTGACCGATCCCTCGGGCTGGTACGCTTCTATGTGGCGTCCGTTCCATATCATCGGTCTGGAAACCTCGATTAGCGTGCTGTCCGCGGTGCTGCGGAACGAGGCCACCGGTTGCTCCAAGGAGTTCCGCGGCGATGCCGTCGCGACCGCCAAGAAGGATATGCAGCCGGGCGAGATGCTCGACGGCGAGGGCGGTTACGCGGTTTGGGCGAACGCCATTCCGGCCACCCGCAGCCTCGATATGAAGGCGCTGCCGATCGGCCTTGCCCATAATGTCAAGCTGAAGCGCGCCATCAAGAAGGACCAGATCGTCAGCTTCGATGATGTTGAGCTGGTTAATGATCTCGATGTGGTGAAGCTGCGTCAAGATATGGAAAACCGATTCCGTCCGCAAAAAGAGGCCGCAGCGTGATGGGGGGAGAAGCTGATATGTCCAACGGCGCTTTCGTGGTGATCGCGGAATTTCGGGTGAAGCCTGACGCGATGGATGCCTTTCTCGACGCCGCGCGCGATGACGCCCAGCATTCGGTTCAGGATGAGCCGGGTTGCCGGCAATTCGACGTGGTGCGGGCGGAAACGGGAAACAATGTGGTGTTTTACGAGGTCTACGACGACCGGCAGGCTTTCGACGATCATCTCAAAACACCGCATCTCGACCGGTTTCGGGAAGCATTTCCCGCCCTTATCGAAGAGGAACTCCCGGTGCGTTTCCTAAACCGGCAATGGCTCTGAAGGATGGAAACGATGGCTGACATTCGCCGGATCGCCGTTATCGGAACGGGTATCATGGGCGCTCCGATGGCGGGGCGTCTGGCGGAGGCCGGGTTTTCCGTCAAAGCCTGGAACCGCAGCGCTGAAAAAGCTGCGGTTCTGGCGGCAAAAGGCGTTCAGCCGGCGGCCACGGC
>JAEXMK010000080.1 GCA_023444445.1 Pseudomonadota bacterium
TACGTCTCGTGGGCTCGGAGATGTGTAAAAGAGACACCATCACGACGCGCATGGCGACGACCATCACCACCATGATGGCGCAACCCACGGCACGTTCAAAAGCTACATGATTGGCTTCATCCTGTCGGTCATTCTGACAGCTATCCCCTTCTGGCTGGTCATGGGTGGCGTTCTTGAAAACAAGACCCTGCTCGTCATCGCGATCATGGGTCTCGGCGTCATCCAGATCTTCGTGCACATGATCTACTTCCTGCACATGGACACCAGATCCGAAGGCGGCTGGACCTTCATGGCGCTGATCTTCACCGTCGTGGTGCTCCTGATCACGCTCTCCGGCTCGCTCTGGGTCATGTACAACATGAACAAGAACATGATGCCGCTCCACATCGAGGATGTGAAGAACCTGCCCTGAGCAGCAGAAATCAACGGCCCGCTGGACAGCCGGCGGGCCGCCTTCCGCGTCAACACATAACCCCATGAATCGTGGCGCGATTTATGGGGTTATTTGCTGGAGGAAGCGCATGCGGGCGCAACGAGGCCCGCCAGAGCAGATCATCTCTCTGCCGGTGGCGCTTCGCAAGGACCGTGAAATGAGCGAAATCGCACCCCAAAAACGGCGCATCCGCCCCGCGGCAATCGTCGTCCTGCTTTTAACCGTTGTCCTGACGGGCTGCCTGCTGGCGCTTGGAACATGGCAGGTTCAGCGCCTTTTCTGGAAACTCGACCTGATCGAACGCGTTGATGCCCGCGCCCATGCCGAGCCCGTCAATGCCCCTGCCGCCAGCGAATGGCGGGCACTCACCGATCCCGCCGATTATGAATATCGCCGTGTGAAACTGTCCGGTACCCTCCTCAACGACAAAGAGGTTCAGGTCTACACGGTCACGGATCTCGGCCCCGGTTATTGGATCATGACGCCGTTGCGGCGCGACGATGGCTCAAGCATCATCGTCAATCGCGGTTTCGTGCCCTCCGATCGGCGCGATCCATCCTCGCGCCAGGAAGGCGAACCGACCGGAGAAGTCGAGATCGTAGGATTGATGCGCGCACCGGAAACCGGCGGGCTTTTCCTGAGGACCAACGACCCGGCAAATGGCCGTTGGTACTCCCGCAACATCCCGCAGATTTCGCAGGCTTCCGGGCTCTCACAGGTCGCGCCCTTTTATGTCGACGCCGATGCAACCCCCAATCCGGGCGGGCTGCCGGTGGGCGGTAAGACCATGCTCACCTTCCCCAACAACCACCTCTCCTACGCCGTGACATGGTTTATTCTGGCGGTCATGGTGGTGGCGGCCGGCTGGTATGTCCTGCGCAATCTCAATGCGCCGAAATCAAAGCGGGATGCGTAGTGAACACCCGGTTTTACCGGATGGTTCATAAAAGCACTTCCTTCTTCACGTTTTGCTGATCTATAACGACAGTTCGGCCTGACATTGCCCGTCGGCGCAATTTTGTTTCGGTGAGTTATGGCAAGAGCATTTCTTCTCGTTCTGGATTCCTTCGGTGTCGGCGGCGCACCTGACGCGGAGCACTATGGCGATCTTGGTGCAAATACGCTCGGTCATATCGCGGAATTCTGCGCGGCAGGTGCGGCGGATAGAGCCGGGCTTCGGTCCGGGCCGCTGAAGCTGCCGAACATGTGTTCGCTCGGTCTTATCGAGATCGCAAGGCAGGCAAGCGGCGACATTCCCGCTGGCATGGAGCCGCCCGAGCGGATTTTCGGTCTGCACGGCTCTGCCAGCGAAATCTCCAAGGGCAAAGACACCCCTTCAGGCCACTGGGAGATCGCCGGCACACCCGTGACGTTCGACTGGGGCTATTTCCCAACGGAGGGCGACGCCTTTTCTCCGGAGCTGGTTGAGGCGATCTGCAAGGCGGCCGACATTCCCGGCATCCTCGGCAATTGCCATGCTTCCGGTACCGAGATCATCGCTGCGCTCGGTGAAGAACATATCAGGACCGGCAAGCCAATTTGCTACACCTCTTCCGATTCCGTGTTCCAAATCGCCGCCCACGAAACCCATTTCGGTCTTAAACGGCTTATCGCTCTCTGCGAAACGGTGCGCAAGCTGCTCGATCCGCTGAATATAGGCCGTGTCATCGCCCGCCCGTTCATCGGCGAGACGGTCGCGACCTTCGAACGCACCGGCAACCGCCGCGACTTCTCCGTTCTGCCGCCCGAGCCCACCCTGCTCGACCGGCTGGTGGAAGCGGGGCGCAAGGTGCATGCGATCGGCAAGATCGGCGACATCTATGCCCATCAGGGCGTCTCCCGCGTGATCAAGGCAAATGGCAACGCTGCCTTGATGGATGCGACACTGCAGGCCATCGACGAGGCAGAAAACGGCGATCTCGTCTTCACCAACTTCGTCGATTTCGACATGCTTTACGGCCACCGCCGAGACGTTGCCGGTTATGCGGCGGCGCTGGAGGCCTTCGATGCGCGTATTCCGGAAATCCATCGCAAGATGGCGCCTGGCGATATAGCGCTTCTCACCGCCGACCATGGTTGCGATCCCACCTGGCGCGGCACGGACCATACACGCGAAAGGGTGCCAATCATGGCATTTGGCCCGGGCATCCGTTCCCGCGATGTCGGCATCCGTACAAGCTACGCCGATATTGGCGAAAGCATCGCTCACCATCTAGGCATTGACGCCGGTTCACATGGCAGGAGCTTCATTTGACATCGCATTTGCTGAAAGCGGAAATTCACTGCCACCTCGAAGGTGCGGCACCGCCTGCCCTCGTTGCCAGACAGGCGGAGAAATACGGCATAGACACCAGTGGCTTCCTGCGCGACGGCCAATATGTCTGGTCGGATTTTGCGCAATTCATCCAGTGCTACGATGCGGTGGCGCAGGTGTTCAAGACCGATGAGGACTATGCGGTCCTGACGGAGACCTATCTGACGGAACTGGCAGAGGCCAACACGATCTACAGCGAACTGATCATCTCGCCGGATCATGGCGACCGCATCGGGCTAGGTGCTGACGCCTATCTCGCCGGCATTGCCGAGGGCATTCGCATCGCTAAGGACAAGACCGGCATCGAAACCCGCATCATCGTCACGGGCGAGCGGCATTTCGGCCCGGAGCGGGTGGTCGCGGCGGCTGAATATGCGGCGCGAGCCCGGCATCCGCTGGTAACCGGCTTCAACATGGCGGGCGAAGAGCGCATGGGCCGCGTTGCCGATTACGCCCGCGCTTTCGATATCGCCCGCGATGCGGGTCTTGGACTGACGATCCATGCGGGTGAGGTTTGCGGGCCTGAAAGCGTTGCCGACGCGCTTGATCTCGTCAAACCGTCGCGTATCGGCCACGGCGTGCGCGCCATCGAGGATGCCGCTCTCATCTCCAGGCTGGTCGAGACGGGAACTGTTCTTGAGGTCTGCCCCGGCTCGAATATCGCGCTCAGCGTCTACCCCGATTTCGCCAGCCACCCGCTGAAAGCGCTGAGCAATGCCGGCGTGCGCGTCTGCATCAGTTCTGACGACCCGCCGTTCTTCTTCACCTCGCTTGCGCGGGAATATGCGCTGGCTGCGGAGGCTTTCGGTTTCAGTGATGCCGAGATCAACGGCATGACCCGCACAGCGCTGGAATGCGCCTTTGTGGACGAAGCCACCCGCGCACGGCTGCTCGCCCGGATCGATCAGTCCTGAGCTGTTGTTGACAGGGTAAAACCGCGAAGAAGGCTTGCGGAAAACGTGCTTTCGGTGAATTACAGGGCATAAGATAAAAAGGAAGGCCAGTTTCATGGACGGCGTCACAGTCATCGAACATCCGCTGGTGCGGCACAAACTCACCATCATGCGCAAGAAGGAAACTTCCACAGCCGGCTTTCGCCGTCTGCTGAGGGAGATTTCGACGCTGCTCTGCTATGAGGTGACGCGCGATCTTGAAATGACGATGGAAACCATCGATACGCCGCTCGAGACCATTCAGGCACCGGTGCTGGAAGGCAAGAAGCTGGTTTTCGCCTCCATCCTGCGCGCCGGCAATGGCCTTCTGGAAGGCATGCTCGAACTGGTGCCTTCGGCGCGCGTTGCCCATGTCGGCGTCTATCGCGACCACGATACGCTTGAGGCCGTCGAATATTATTTCAAGGCTCCCGAGAGCCTCGATGCCCGTCTGGTCATCGTTGTCGACCCCATGCTGGCGACCGGCAACTCCTCCATAGCCGCCGTGGAAAAGCTGAAGGAGCGTGGTGCGAAGAACATCCGCTTCCTGTGTCTGCTGGCAGCACCCGAGGGCATCAAGAATTTCCGTGAGGCGCATCCCGATGTGCCGATTTATACCGCAGCGATCGACAGGCACCTGAACGAAAAGGGATATATCGTTCCCGGCCTTGGTGATGCCGGCGACCGCATGTACGGCACCAAATAACGCCGTTCATCATTGCTTAACCGTTTGAGCCATTCGCCGCACGTAACGCGGCGGATGGCTTTTTCTTTTAAGATTTCAGTATGTTTTGCGCCTATGCTGCACAGGGTTAACCTTTGCCCATGAGGAGCAATCACTTGCTGGCGCGTGCGATCTTTCTGCTTGTCGGTCTTTCGGTCAGCGCCACGCAGATTCCCGCGCTGATGGAAAAATTCCAGCCACGCCCGGAAACCAGCGCGGCAAAATCCGGCGACACCGCCGAAGTTTCCAGACCGCAGCCGGTTTCACTGGGCAATGTCAGTCTGAAGGCGGATGCACGCGGTCACTTCAATGCCACCTTCCGCATCAACGGCAAATCATTCGACGGGCTTGTCGATACCGGTGCGTCCATGGTGGCGATCAATGAGACGATGGCGCGCCGGCTCGGTTACGGCGTCAACAGCCTCGATTTCAAATATGCGATCTCGACAGCCAATGGGCAGACCCTGGCGGCGCATGTAAAACTCGACCGGGTGGAAATCGGCGCGATCCGCGTTCAGAACGTCGATGCCATGGTGTTGAAGGACAACGCACTGAGCAGCATGCTGATCGGCATGAGCTTTCTGAAACAATTATCGTCCTTCAAGGTATCCGGTGGCGAGATGCGGCTGGTCAGGTGATCCGCTCGAGAATGGGTTCCGCGATTTCAGGACCGCTATCAGCAATACCGGAACAGTTCTCTATTCTTTTGATCGCACGTTCCGCGTCTTCGCCGGAAGCGGCGTGAACGACCGCGATCGGCTCGCCCTTCTCTACCCTTGCGCCAAGCGGCAGGATATCTGAAATACCAACGGCTGGATTGATGGCATCCGATGGCTTTGTTCTTCCGCCGCCGAGTTCGACGACAACCATGCCGAGATCACGCGTCGCGCAGGATGCGAGCCAGCCGCTTCGGGCAGCGGGAACCGGGAGGATGACCGGCGCAGAGGCGAGGTAACGGGATGGATTCTCGACAAAATCCGACGGGCCGCCCAGTGCCGAAACCATTCGCGCAAAGACCTCCATGGCGTGACCGGAGGAAAGGGCCGCCGACGCCAGCGCCTCACCCTCCTCCAGCGTTGCCGCTTTCCGAGCCTGCACCAGCATTTCGGCCGCGAAGGAAAGGACCACTTTTTCCAGACGTGTGCCGGCCTTGTGACCGGCCAGAAACGCCAGGCAATTGACGATTTCGACGGCGTTGCCCGCCGCATCGCCAAGCGGCTGGTTCATGTCGGTTATCAGCGCCGTTGTCGGCAGGCCCGCACCAACAGCCACATCGACCAGCGCGCGCGCGAGAATATGGGCGTCCTCCAGGCTTTGCATGAAAGCGCCGTTGCCGACCTTCACGTCGAGAACCAGCGTCTCAAGCCCAGCCGCGAGCTTCTTTGAGAGAATGGAAGCGGTAATCAGCGGAATGGAATCAACCGTCGCCGTCACATCCCTAATCGCGTAGAGGCGTTTATCTGCGGGGGCGAGATCGCCGGTCTGGCCGATGATGGCGCAGCCGACCGACTGCACCGTCCGGCGAAACAGAGCCTCTTCAGGCATGACATTATAACCGGGGATAGCTTCCAGCTTGTCGAGCGTGCCGCCCGTATGGCCAAGGCCCCTGCCGGAAATCATCGGTACTGCAAGACCGCAGGCGGCAACGATGGGAGCGAGCATCAGGGAGACATTGTCGCCGACACCACCGGTGGAATGCTTGTCCGCCACTGGCCTGCCAATATCGTGCCACGACAGCACATCGCCGCTCTCACGCATGGCAAGCGTCAGCGCCACCATCTCGTCCCGGTTCATGCCACGGAAAAACACCGCCATGGCAAAAGCGGCGGCCTGGCCCTCCGATATGCCGTCTTTCGACAGCGCTTCGATGAACGCGGCAATCTCCTGCGGCGTCAGCGACAGTCCATCGCGTTTGCGGCGGATGATCTCCTGCGGGATCAAGCTCAATACCCGCTGGCGGCCTTGGCCGGTTCGCCACCGGCCAGCACGTTGAGCACATCATCGAGAATGCCCGAAGCGCCGAAACGGAAAGTGGATGGCATGGCCCAATTGGGGGCCATGATGGTTTCCGCCAGCCGCAGGTAAAGCGTCGCATCCTCCACCGTGCCGATGCCGCCGGCCGGTTTGAAGCCGACTTTCTGCCGGCTATCGCGGATCGCCTGAAGCATGATGTCTGCCGCCTCCAGCGTGGCATTGATGGCAACCTTGCCTGTGGAGGTCTTGATGAAGTCAGCGCCCTCCGCGATGGCTATTTCGGAGGCGCGTCGGATCAAGGCCTTGTCCTTCAACTCGCCGGTTTCAAGAATGACCTTGAGCAGAACGGGCGCGACGCAAGCCTTGCGCACGGCCGCTACCATTTCGGCGACCGCCGACTCATCACCTTCCATGAATTTACGATAGGGGATGACCAGATCGATTTCATCGGCACCGTCACGGATCGCTGCTTCGGTTTCCGCCACGACAGTCGCGACATCAAGATCGCCCGAGGGAAAATTGACGACGGTGGCGATGCGAATCCCGTGTTCTTTTCCGAAGGCAGCGCGGGCCTGCGCGACGAAACGCGGCCAGATGCAGATAGCGGCCGTGTTGCCAAACTCCGTATGCGCCCGCTGACACAGGGCAGCAATCTGCTGCGGCGTGCAGTCTTCCCTGAGATTGGTCAGGTCCAGCAAGGACAGAGTGAGGGCAGCCGCTTCGCGCGGACGCTGGAGTTCCATGGTCACGCTCCTCCTGAGATCATTTCCTTCAGAATAGCGGCAAGCCTCTTGCCGCCCACCGGAGCCATATCCTTGGTTTCCTCATGGCTCAGTTCCGCGCCGGTCATGCCGGCGCCGTAGTTGGTAATAACCGATGCGGCGGCAACGCGCATCCCGAAAAAGCGGGCAAGAATGACTTCCGGCACGGTGGACATGCCAACGGCATCTGCCCCCAGAAGCCGCGCCATGCGGATTTCCGCCGGCGTTTCGAAGCTCGGACCGGAAAACCACATGTAGACGCCGCCAAACAAAGGCACCGTCGCGCGGATCGCGGCATTGCGCATGGCAAGCATCAGGTCCGGATCGTAAGCCGTGGTCATGCCGACGAAGCGGCGGTCGCTTTCCTCGCCGATCAGCGGGTTCATGCCCGAATAGTTGATGTGATCGGTGATCTGCATGACGGAGCCGGGCGGCATATCCTGCCTCACCGAACCCGCCGAATTGGTGAGGATGAGCGATTGCACGCCGAGACCGGCCAGCGCCTCGATGACCGGGCGCATCGCCGCCGGATCGCCCTTTTCGTAGAAATGCACCCGGCCAGACAGCATCATGACGGGCTCGCCGCCGAGATAACCGGCCACCAGTTCGCCCGCGTGGCCGGAAACGCCACCCGCGGGAAACCCGGGAAGATCGGCATAGGGCACACGGATCGGGTCGCTGATCTCATCCACCAGCGAGCCCAGCCCGGAGCCGAGGACGATGGCAACGCGCGGCATCAGGCCGTTCAGGCGCTCCACCAGAATATCGATCAAACCATCCATCATCAGGGCAGCTCGGTTTTGAAGACGGAGGGCAGCAGCTCCTCCATGGTCATGACCTTCTGAACGCCGGTTTCGTCGCAGAGATAAATCTTCGTTTCCGGCGTGGCGAATTCGGCAATCTTCTGGCGGCAGCCGCCGCAGGGAGAGCAGAGCGGCAGCTTTTCAGCGATGACGGCCACTTCGCTGATCTTTTTCGCTCCGCCCATGATCATGGCGCTGATGGCTGATGGTTCCGCGCACCAGCCCTGCGGGAAGGAGATGTTCTCGATATTTGCGCCCTTGTAGATTTTGCCGTCTTCAGCGCGGATTGCCGCACCGACGGGAAATTTCGAATAGGGCGCATAGGCTAAAGCCATGGCCTCCACTGCGGCTTCGAACAGGGCGTGGGACTTTGGATCGGAGGACATGGGTTTAACGCTCCTTCGCATAGGCAACGCCACCGGCCTTGGGGGGCTTGGCGACGCCGATGAAACCGGCAAGCAGGATGCAGGTGAGGATATAGGGCATGGCCTGGAAAATCTGCACTGGCACCTCGCCGATGCCAGGCACGGATTTGCCCTGCATGAAATTGGCGAAAGCATCCAGAAAACCGAAAAGCAGGCAGGCGAACATGACCGGCACCGGCTTCCATTTTGCGAAAATCAGTGCCGCAAGTGCTATATAACCCTTGCCGGCCGACATGTTGGCGATGAAGGCGGCCGACTGCGCGACAGCGAGATAGGCACCGGAGAAGCCGCAGAGGAAACCGGCGACGATAACCGCGCGGTAGCGCATCCACGTCACCGAAATGCCCGCCGTATCGACGGCACCCGGATTTTCACCGACGGCGCGCAGGCGCAGGCCGAAGCGAGTACGGTAAAGCACCCACCACGACAGCGGCACCGCAAGGAAGGCGAGATAGGTCAGGATATTGTTGCCGGAAATGACGTTGGCATAAAGCGGTCCGATGTAGGGTACTTCGCGCATCGCATCCGCGCCGGGCAGGATGATCGGCGCAAAACGGCCCTCCCCCGGCAATTGCGGCGTGCGGCCGCCCTGCCCGAACCATGCCTGGCCGAGAACCACCGTCAGGCCGGCGGCGATGAAGTTGAGCGCCACGCCAGACACGATCTGGTTGCCACGATTGGTGATGACCGCGAAACCATGGATCAGCGAGAACGCGATTGAGACGCCAATGCCGGCCAGAAGACCAGTCCACGGGTTTGCGGTAAGATAGGCGACACAGGCGGAAGCGAAGGCCGCCGCCAGCATCTTGCCTTCAAGGCCGATGTCGAACACGCCGGCGCGTTCGGAAAACAGCCCGGCAAGTGCGGTGAAGAGCAGCGGGATGGTGAGGCGGATGGTCGAACCGAGAATGCTGACCAGCATATCGAAAAAATCCATGTCAGCTCACCCCTTTGCCAGACGCTGGTAGATATGGACGATCGCGGGCCGGTACATGTATTCAAGCGCACCGGCAAACAGGATCACCAGACCCTGGATAACCACGATCATCTCGCGGGTAATGTTGGGCATCTCAAAGGAAAGGTCAGCGCCGCCCTGATAGAGAATGCCGAAAAGCAATGCCGAAAAGATGATGCCGAGCGGATGGCTTCTCCCCATCAGCGACACAGCGATACCAACGAAACCTGCACCACCGACGAATTCCACCTGCAGACGGGCGGAAGCGCCCATGACCGGGTTCAGGGCCATCATGCCCGCCAGACCGCCGGAAATGAGCATGGCGATGATGACGGTGCGCGAATAGGGAATACCGGCATAGATGGCTGCCGACGGGCTGACGCCCAGCGTGCGCATCTCATAACCCAGCTTGGTGCGCCAGATCAGTACCCAGACGAGAAAACACATGGCCAACGCAATGAGGAATGACACGTTGAATGGCGCTGGTCCGAGCTTCAGACCAAATAGTGCCATCAGCCAGTCGAGCTTGGGTAATTGGCCACCCGGAAGAAAGGTGCGCGTTTCCGGCGCCATCTTGCCCGGCACGATCAGCACATTCACCAGCAGATAAACCATCAGCGCCGCAGCGATGAAGTTGAACATGATGGTTGTGATGACGACGTGGCTGCCGCGTTTGGCTTGAAGCCAGGCCGGAATAAAGGCCCAGGCCGCGCCGAAGAGCGCCGCGCCGATGACGGCGAAGGGCATCGTCATATACCAGGGCACGTAACGGTCGAGCGCCAGCGCTACCAGCGCCGCACCCAGCCCGCCAATATAGGCTTGGCCTTCGGAGCCGATGTTGAACAGACCGGCATGGAAAGCCACGGCAACGGAGAGGCCGGTGAAGATGAAGCTCGTCGTGTAAAACAGTGTAAAGCCGATGGCGTCACCTCGGCCGAGCGCGCCCTCGATGAGCAGACGAAGTGCCGCCAGCGGGCTTTCTCCAATCGACCATACGACGAGCCCGGAAATCAGAAAGGCAGTGACGACATTCAACAACGGCAGCAGGCCGTAGCTGATCCAGTTTGGCAGGGGGGTGGAAGCGGTGCTCATTCATGCCTCATGCGGCGATGCCGGCCATCATCAGGCCCAGCGTCTGTTCCTCGGCTTCCGCCGTTTTTTCTCCAACGACCCGGCCCGCGAACATGACCATGATCCGGTCCGAAAGGGAACGGATTTCATCGAGTTCGACCGACACCAGCAAGATTGCCTTTCCAGCATCGCGCATTTCGATGATGCGGCGATGGATGAACTCGATAGCACCGATATCCACGCCACGGGTCGGCTGGCCGATGATCAACATTTTTGGATCCCGCTCGATTTCACGGGCGACGACGATCTTCTGCTGGTTGCCGCCGGAAAAATTGGCGGTCTTCAGCTGCGGGTTCGGCGGGCGGATATCATATTTCTCGATCTTCTCGACCGCATCCTTGCGGATGGCCTCCGGGTTGAGGAAGGGGCCTTTTCCGTATCGGTCGTCATGATGATAGCCGAGGATGGAGTTTTCATATTCCTCGAATTTCAGCACCAGCCCCATGTGGTGACGATCCTCGGGGATATGCGCGAGGCCAAGCTTGCGCAAAATGGCCGGATCGGGGCGGTCCACCTTCTGTCCGTCCACCCATATTTCGCCGGATGAGGGCTTGCGGATACCGGCGATGGCCTCCAGCAGCTCCGACTGGCCATTGCCGGCAACACCGGCGATGCCAACGATTTCGCCGGCGCGGACATCAAGTGAAACGTCGTCCACCATTGTGACGCCGCGGCTATCCTTGACGGTGAGATTGCGGATGGACAACAGCACTTCGCCCGGCGTCGTCTCGCCCTTTTCCACCCGGAGCAGCACGCGGCGGCCGACCATCAGTTCGGCCAGTTCCTCGACGCTGGTTTCGGAGGTCTTGCGGGTCGCAACCATCTCGCCGCGGCGCATGACGGAGACAGAATCCGTAATCGCCATGATTTCGCGCAGCTTGTGGGTGATGAGGATGATGGTCTTGCCCTGCTCGCGCAGCACGCCGAGGATCTTGAAAAGGTGATCGGCCTCGGCCGGCGTCAGAACGCCAGTCGGTTCGTCGAGGATCAGGATTTCAGCGCCACGATACATGGCTTTGAGGATTTCGACGCGCTGCTGCAGGCCAACAGGCAATTCCTCGATCACCGCGTCGGGGTCGACTTCCAGCCCGTAATCATCTTCCAGACGCTTCAGTTCCCTGCGCGCACCGGCCCGGCCTTTGGCCAGCAATGCGCCGCCCTCCGCGCCGAGCATCACGTTCTCAAGCACGGTGAAATTTTCCACGAGCATGAAGTGTTGATGGACCATGCCGATACCGGCATTGATGGCCGTCTGGCTGTCGCGGATCGAAACCGGCTTACCATTCACGCGGATTTCACCGGCATCCGCCTGGTAAAAACCGTAGAGGATCGACATCAAGGTCGATTTTCCGGCACCGTTTTCCCCGATGATGCCGTGGATCGTACCTTTGGCAACGGTCAGATTGATATTTTTATTGGCGTGAACGGCACCGAATTTCTTGTCGATGCCCACGAGCTCGATTGCAGGGTCCATACTCAAACCGAAACCTCTCCGAAGGCTGGATATGAAAAGGGCGCAAGGTGAAAATCACCATGCGCCCCAGACAGATATCATATCATTTCGGGCAGGAATTGTCCGCCATGTAGTCATGGACCTTGATGGTGCCAGCAATGATGTCGGCCTTCGCCTTGTCCACAGCGGCAATCATCTCGGGCGTGATCAGAGCCTTGTTGTTGTCGTCGAGCGCGTAAGCCACGCCGTCTTCCTTGACGCCCAGCGCCACGATACCCGGCGTGAACTTGTCGTCCTTGGCATCCTTATAGGCGATGTAAACGGCCAGATCGACGCGCTTGACCATCGAGGTCAGAACGGAGCCGGGATGCAGGTGGTTCTGGTTGGAATCGACGCCGATGGAGTACTTCTTGTTGTCGGCGGCGGTCTGGAGCACGCCGATACCGGTCGCACCGGCTGCCGCGTAAATCACGTCCGCGCCCTGGTCGATCTGGTTCTTGGTGAGCTCGCCGCCGCGCACCGGGTCGTTCCAGGCAGCACCGGTGGTGCCGGTCATGTTCTGAAAGACTTCGATCTTGTCGTTGGCCGCCTTGGCACCCTGGGCGTAACCGCAGGCGAACTTGCGGATCAACGGAATATCCATGCCGCCGATGAAGCCGACCTTGCCGGTCTTGGAAGCCATGCCTGCGAGGAGACCGACTAGGTAGGAACCTTCATGTTCCTTGTAGACGACCGAGCGAACATTCGGCAGTTCAACGACGGAATCGACGATGACGAACTTCGTGTCGGGGAATTCGGCGGCAACCTTTTCCATGGCCGAGGTCCAGGCGAAGGACACGGCGACGACGGGGTTGAAACCCTTGCTGGCGAAGTTGCGGATGGCCTGTTCGCCCTGCGTGTCGCTGGTCGGTTCGAAGTCGCGGAACTCGATGCCCGTTTCCGCCTTGAACTTTTCAGCGCCGGCCGCAGCGGCCTCGTTGAACGACTTGTCGAACTTGCCGCCCGTGCCATAAACCAGCGCCGGCTTGATATCCGCGGCAAGCGCGGAAGCCGACATTGCGGCAAGCGCAAAAAGCGTCAGAAGGGATTTTTTCATTGTGCAGCCCTGTTGTTGCAATTGATATTTTAAGGGTCCTCCCGCAATCCCGTTTCCCGAGAATGTCTGCGGAACCGCCAGCCGTTATACCGGCTGTGCTTGCCTTATATCCTTGCATGGCTCAACGAAAAATTCATCCGGTTTTTTTGACCCGGTGGAAAAACTTTGATCTGGCGATTTTTTAGTCTTTCCACCGGGCAGAACTGCAAAAAAACTAGTCGATATTGCAGCTTACGCCTGTTCCCCTGAGGCCGCAGTAGCCGCCCGGGTTCTTGGCAAGATATTGCTGGTGATAGTCCTCGGCATAATAAAATGTTTCAAGCGGGCCGATTTCGGTGGTGATGGCGCGGCCGTGACCGGCCTCATCCAGAGCCTGCTGAAAAGCATCACGCGCCTTCTGCGCCTGCTGCAACTGGCCTTCCGTCGTCGCATAAATGGTGGAACGATAGGTCGTGCCGACATCGTTGCCCTGCCGCATGCCCTGTGTCGGGTCGTGCTCCTCGAAGAATATCTTGAGCAGGCCTGAAAGCGAGATCACGGCCGGATCGTAGACCACCTTCACCACCTCGGCGTGGCCCGTCTGGCCAGTCGTTGTTTCCTGGTAGGTCGGGTTTCGCGTAAAGCCACCGGCATATCCGACAGCCGTTACCCACCCGCCCGGGGTTTTCCAGAACAGCCGCTCGGCGCCCCAGAAGCAACCCATGCCGAGATAGATGATTTCCAGACCATCCGGATAAGGCCCCTTCAAAGGCCGGCCATTCACGAAATGGGTTTCCGGCACCGCGAGCGCTTCGTCACGGCCGGGCAAAGCCGTTTCTTCGGTCGGCATCGTTGTCTTTTTTGAAAGCGTATCGAACAGGAACATTCGGTCCTCCGTGCGGCCGGTTCCGCCGCGTCTTAAGGGTTCACATCCGCGGGGCGCAGGCTTTTACGCTGTCAAACTGTTGAGCGTCTCATCACTTTGCGCTTCCTGTAACCGGCCATCCAGCAAAGCAGGGATAAGGCCAGGCAGAAGGCAAATGCAGGAACTCCAGACAGGGCATTTTCAATGAAGCGCCACGCTTCAGGGTGAATATAGTGCGCCAGGGTCGCTTCCACCATGGTGCGCGAGGCAGGAAGAAGATAGTTCCAGACCGACAGGATGCCGGTGATGTTGACCGAGGAGGTGGAAACCGAACGGATCGAATCGAGTACACCAAGAAAAATCGCCGCAATGAGGAGAAGAAAGCTCAAAGACCGCAAAAAAGCTCTCATCAGGCATACCTCGGCTACGGCGCATCGTTTCGACAGCCACGTTTTAAAACATATATTGCATCGATAAAGCCGGGAAAACCGGTTTGCAACCGCGTCTAAAGACAGGAAATTGCCGACATTTCAAAAAACTGTCAGATTCGTGTTGATCCCTGCGAATTCATCGGTATATATCGCGCCGTTCCAGTGATTTGCATTTCTTCAAAACATGCAGATTTGAAAAAAGGACAGGTGGCCGAGTGGTTTAAGGCGCACGCCTGGAACGCGTGTGTGCGTGAAAGCGTACCGTGGGTTCGAATCCCACCCTGTCCGCCATCATCTTTTGCAAACCACTGATTTTTCAACTTAAAGATCTTCACGTCCCTTAGGGCGAAGGGCTGGGTGCTCAGTTAGTAAAATCGCTATAGTGCATCAGCCGAATCGGAGAGATGCATGAACCGGGAAGATGACGAGCCGATCCACCTTTTTGAAGACCCCCAAACAGGGGATAAGTTCCTAGTTTACGGAACAGAAAAAGGGCTGCGTCTGGACATCAAATACGAGGGAGAAACCCTCTGGATGACACAGGCTCAAATTGGAGAGCTGTTTGGCCGGGACGTTTCTAGCATTTCGCGGCATATAACCAACATATTTGAAGAAGGTGAACTGCCCGAATCGACTTCTTTGCAAAAAGTGCAAACAACTACTGGTAGACCTGCCACGCTTTATAATCTCGACGTGGTGATATCAGTTGGCTATCGCGTATCTTCTGCACAAGCCACCCTATTTCGTCGATGGGCGACCGGGATACTCGTCCAGTTTGCAAAAAAAGGCTTCGTCGTTGACACTGCTCGTCTGAAGCAGCCCGAGAATTCCGACAGGATTACCGAGCTTAAAGAGATCATTCGCGACATTCGCGCCGATGAAGCGAACGTCTACGCCGAGCTTCGCAAGATATGCGCAATGTGCCAGGACTATGATAACACCACAGAAGCAGCTCGCGAATTTTATCAGCACACACAGGCAAAACTTATCTTTGCGGTCGTTTCTCAAACCCCCGCGGAAGTTGTCGCATCGAGAGCAAAGCATGACGTGGAGAACATGGGCTTACAGACCTGGCCCAATGATAATATTCGCAAAACAGATGCGACCGTCTCCAAAAACTATCTGACGGAAACAGAAATAAAAGAGCTGAACAGGCTGACAACAATCCTTTTGGATATTTTTGAAGATCAGGTTGATATTGGCCGGCTTGTCGTCATGCAGGAAGCCGAACGTTTGCTTGAACAGCAATTAAAGGGTCTTGGCAGGCGTGTTCTCAAGGATGGCGGAAGCGTTAGCGCCGTAAAAGCGAAACGCCATGCGGAGGCCCAATACGACAAATTTGACCAGCAGCGGAAAGCGGAACGTCAGCAACTCGCAAAAAAAACAATTAACGAACTGGCAAAAGTCGCGAAAGATTTGCCGTCTGGCAGAAAGCGATAAATCAATTCTCCAACGGGATCGGCGGCAAAGAGCCACACGGACCGTACCGTCTAAGCCGCGTTTTACCGCTTCCACAAGCCTTGATGGCTATGCTTCCGCACAGACGGGGATTTCTTGCACTTTTTTGCTGCCCTTACCGCTCTCTTGCGCCTTGCAGCAGGAAAAATCGCTCCTTATATACGCCGCATAACTGCAGCGAATACTGCAAATCCAAGTCAAGGAGCTGCTACAAGAATGCCTCACGGGGTTCCGGCAGCTCGCTTCAAGGAGAGAAGAGCATGGCAAAAGTAATCGGTATCGACCTTGGCACGACCAATTCCTGCGTCGCAGTGATGGACGGCAAGGACACGAAAGT
>JAEXMK010000003.1 GCA_023444445.1 Pseudomonadota bacterium
GATCCGGCATCTGCCAGCAGAAAAATTGCATCCTCGCCGGAAAGCTGCGACGTGATGTCGAGGAGGTATTTGGCATTGAAGCCGATTTCCATCGAATCATTGTCGTAACCAACGGCCACTTCTTCGGTAGCGCTTCCTGAGTCGGGATTGTTGACGGTCAGCGTCAATTGGCCGTCAGTTAGCGCCAGCTTCACCGCGCGGCCGCGCTCGGAAGAAATCGTCGAAACACGGTCCACGGCCCGGGCGAAGGTCTGGCAATCGACGCGCATTTCCTTGTCGTTGCCGGTGGGGATCACGCGCTGATAGTCCGGGAAGGTGCCGTCGATGAGCTTCGAGGTCAGAACGACCGAGCCGACGGTCAGGCGGATTTTCGCATCCGAGACTTCGACCGTGACTTCCAGTTCCGGATTGTCCATCAGCTTCTGCAATTCACCGACGGTCTTGCGCGGAATGATGATGCCCGGCATGCCTTCGGAGCCCGCGGGGGCATCCACGTCTGCACGCGCCAGGCGGTGACCATCGGTGGCGACGGCGCGCAGCTTCAGCTCGCCATTGCTTTCGATGGTGTGGAAGAAAATGCCGTTCAGGTAATAACGCGTCTCTTCGGTCGAAATCGCAAACTGCGTCCGGTCGATCAGCATCTTCAGATCGGTCGCCTTCAGTTTGAAGCTATGGCTGAAGGTGCCGGCGGTCAGGTCAGGGAAATCCGCTTCAGGCAGGCATTGCAGCGAGAATTTCGAGCGGCCGGAAGCAACGGTCATGGAGGAACCGTCCGGGTTGGTCGCTAGAAGCACTTCCGAACCATCCGGCAGTTTGCGGACGATTTCATAAAGCAGATGCGCCGGAACGGTGGTCGCGCCCGCCTGCTCCACCATTGCCGGTGTCGCTTCGGTTATTTCGAGATCGAGGTCGGTCGCTTTCATGTCCAGATTGGCGCCGGATGCGCGAAGCAGAACGTTGGACAGGATCGGGATCGTGTTGCGACGCTCGACGACCCGGTGAACGTGGTTCAGCGATTTCAGAAGGTTCGACCGCTCAAGAGTAATACGCATGACGCTACCGCTTTCAACCGTTGCGAACCGGCCACCGCCGGATCGGCAAGAAGAGTCTTCACCGGCAAATGCCGGACAATGTGGACGGGCAAAATGGCAGAGTTATTGGAGAAAATGCAAGAGCCGAGTGCATCTGCCTCGGCTCATTTTGCTGCTATACAACATGATCCACAGGTTGGCAGCGCCGATGGAGCTTGTTCGCCGGTTTTCTATTGCCCATAAAGGGAAAAACCGGAGCGACCGGCCGGCAGGGATCGGCCAGAATGATTGGAAGCCGTGTGACGCAGGAAATATCGAACAGTGATGCCAGACAGGCAGCGAAGGAATTCAGGATCGGAACGGCAACCATTCCGGCCCGGCCGCTGGAACCGGCGCTTTACCTCGTCGCCACTCCCATCGGCAATCTCGGCGATATCACCATCCGCGCGCTGGAAACACTGGCCTCGGCCGATGTTCTCGCCTGTGAGGATACCCGCGTCACCCGCATCCTGCTTGAACGTTATGGTATCCGCACGCGCCCGCTTGCCTATCACGAACACAATGCCAACGAAGCGGGGCCGAAGCTCATCGCCGCGCTGGCGGCCGGAAAATCCGTGGCGCTGGTCTCGGATGCCGGAACACCGCTGGTTTCCGATCCCGGTTATCGCCTTGGCCAGCTGGCGCTCGAGGCCGGGCATCGTGTCGTGCCGGTGCCGGGGGCCTCTGCGCCGCTTGCCGCTCTTGTCGGATCCGGCATGCCGAGCGATGCCTTCCTGTTTGCGGGTTTCCTGCCGGTGAAGGATCGCGGCAAGCGCGACCGTTTTGCTGAATTGGCGAAAATCCCCGCGACCCTGATCTTTTTTGAATCGCCGCATCGCATAAGCGCCTCCGTCAAGGTGGCGTCGGAGGTGTTGGGCCGTGATCGCCGGGCCGTTGTCTGCCGCGAGCTGACCAAGACTTTCGAAGAGTTCCGGCGCGGTACGCTGGGCGAGCTTGCGGATTATTACGATAGCGACCGTGTGGTTAAGGGCGAGATCGTGCTGCTGGTGGAGCCGCCCTCCTATGACGAAATTCCCGATATCGAGGATGTCGAGAAGCTGCTGAAGGATCTCGTCGCCACCATGTCCGCCGCCAAGGCTGCCGGCGAAGCCGCGAAGCTGACGGGCCTGCCGCGCAAGGAGCTTTATCAGAGGCTGCTGGATATGAAGGAAACGGATGGTCGCTGACGGGCGAAGCAATAAAAGGCGCCAAGCCGAGCGGCGAGGCCATGCCGCCGAATATTGGGCCGCGCTTTATCTGCTGCTGAAGGGATATCGCATCCTTGCCATTCGGTATCGAACCCGACTGGGAGAAATCGATCTCATCGCCCGCAAAAAGAACCTCGTCGCCATCATCGAGGTCAAGGCCCGCGCTTCCGGTGGCAGCGCGGTCGATGCCGTCGGTTTTCATTCGCAGCAGCGCATCCGGGCGGCTGCCGATCTCTGGCTTTCCCGCCGCAAGGATGCCGGCCGTATTTCGCTGCGTTTCGATATTGTCGCCGTTTTGCCGCGACGTCTGCCGCAGCACTTTATCGACGCTTTTTGAGCGGGAGAGGGAAAAGAATGTCTACCGAGCGGGAAAAAATGGCCGCGGGCGAATGGTACAGCTGCATGGATGCTGAGCTGGATGTGCTGCGCCGGCATGCGCGCCGGGCGGTTCACCAGCACAATACCATGCCGCCAGACGAGCGCGGCGCTATCGGACTGCTGCTGCGTGCACTTTTTGCCTCTGTTGGTGAAGGGGCATTTATCGAGGCACCGTTTCATTGCGCTTATGGCCACAACGTCACGCTGGGCAGGAATGTCTATCTCAATGCCGGCTGCGCCATTCTCGATTCCGCGAAAGTCACAATAGGCGACGGCGCGATGCTCGGCCCCGCCGTGCAGATCTATTGTGCCGAACACCATCTGGAGCCGGCTCTACGCGTTGAGGGGATTGAGATCGCAAAGCCTGTCATGATCGGCCGTAATGTGTGGATTGGCGGCGGTGCGATCATTCTGGCGGGCATCACCATCGGTGATGGCGCGATCGTCGGTGCCGGTTCGGTGGTGACGCGCGACGTACGGCAGGGCGCTACGGTGGTTGGAAATCCCGCCCGCCTGATAAAGCGAAAGGACGCCGGAGAAATACATTTTTGAGGAGCCGGCGTTGGTCGGCAGACGGTGTAATAAATCTGACATGAAACTGTTAAAGAGGCGTCATGGAACCCCTCTATTCGCATCCTCACCCCAATAAATGGTGGAGAGGATCCAATAATGTTCAAGAAGATTTCCATGGCCGCTGTGGCCGTCAGCATGTCGGCAACGTCCTCCATGGCCGCGACCAATATCACCTGGTGGCATGGCATGGGCGGCCGTAACGGCGAAGTCATCAACGAAGTCTCGCAGAAATTCAATGAAGCCCAGAAGGAATGCGCTCTGACGCCGGTTTCCAAGGGCTCCTACGAAGAAGCGCTGGCCAGCGGTATCGCGGCCTTCCGCTCTGGCGAACAGCCGAACATCCTCCAGGTATTTGATGCGGGCGCCGCCACCATCATCAACGCCAAGGGCGCTGTGATCCCGGCCGAAGACCTCATCAACAAGGCCGGTTACAAGTTCGACCGTGACGCCTTCATCAACGGTGTGCGTTATTTCTACGCTGCCGCTGACGGCAAGTTCGTCGGCATGCCCTTCAACTCCTCTGCGCCGATCATGTATGTCAACGACGAAGCCCTGAAGAAGGCCGGCGTTGAAGCCCCGAAGACATGGGAAGAGTTCGAAAAGATCGCGCCGAAGCTGAAGGAAGCCGGCTATATTCCGTTGGTACAGGCCCAGCTGACCTGGCAGTTCACGGAGAACTTCTTCTCCCGCAACAACATCCAGTTCGCCACCAATAACAATGGTTACGACAGCGTCACCGACACCAAGCTCAAGGTCACCGACCCGAACCTCGTCATGATGTTCGAAAAGCTGAAGGACTGGAAGGACAAGGGCCTGTTCGCCTATTACGGCGCCGGCTGGAACGACAACCAGAAGCCATTTGAAGAAGGCAAGGTCGCGTTCTGGATCGGTTCTTCGGGCTCCTTCGGCGGCCTGCAAAAGACGGCAACCATGCCGTTCTCGGCAAGCTTCCTTCCTTACTGGGACTCCATCAAGGGTGCCGGCACCAACTCCTTCATCGGCGGTGCTGCCCTCTTTGCAATGTCGGGCAAGTCTGAAGCCGAAAACAAATGCGTGGCGGACTTCTTCCAGTTCCTGACCTCGCCTGAAATCCAGGTCTTCTACCACAAGGCAACCGGTTACGTCGCCATCACCAAGGCCGCTTACGAAAAGGCCAAGGCTGAGGGTTACTACAAGGAAAAGCCGGTCGCCGAAGTCGGTATCCAGCAGCTGTCGCTGCCGGGCGGCGAATGGTCCAAGGGTTATCGCCTCGGCTTCTACCCGCAGATCCGCGCCGTCATGGAACGCGAATATAACCGCATCTTCTCCGGCGAAGTCACACCGAAGGCTGCTTTCGAGATCATCGAGAAGGAAGGCAACGACCTTCTGGCCCGCTTCGCCAAGACGGCTGGTTGATCAACCTCGTTTGAAATCAATGATAGTTGCCGAGCCTCCTTTCTGCGGAAGGGAGGCTCGCTTCTGGATAAGGAAGCGCAAGCGTGGCCCATACATCCTCTCAACCAAGCCCATTGTTGGCTGGCCGATCCAACAAGGTGGGAAAACGGGCGAAGGCTGCTGAAGCCGGCATGAAGCGCGTGCAGTTCTCCTCGTCCTTTGTGCCCTATCTGTTTCTGGCGCCGCAGCTCGCGGTGATTTTCATCTTTTTTTATTGGCCGTCGGTTCAGGCCATACATTCGTCATTTTACATTGAAGACCCGTTCGGCTTCGGCGCTTCCTTCGTCGGACTTGCCAATTATTCGGATGCGATCTTCAGCCCCGAATATCTCAGCATCGCCAAATTCACGGTGGTCTTCACCGTGCTGGTCACCTTCTTTTCACTGGCGCTCGGCCTGCTGCTCGCCGTCAAGGCTGACGCGGTCATTCGCGGAAGCTCGACATACAAGACGGTGCTGATTTCCGTTTACGCCATCGCGCCGCCGGTCGCCGGTCTCATCGGCATGATGTTTTTCGACCAGCATATCGGCCCCTTCGTCAAGATGGCTGCGTTTCTCGGTTGGGACATGAAGGTCGGCCTCAATTATTTCGACACGGCCTTTGCCATGATCGTTGTCGCGGTCTGGAAGCAGATTCCTTACAACTTCATCTTCTTCCTCTCCGGTCTGCAAGGCGTTCCGGTCTCCGTGCGGGAAGCCGCCGCCATCGACTGCCGCTCGGGCTTCCGCCGGTTCTGGACCGTCATCATGCCGCTCCTGGCGCCCACGGCCTTCTTCCTGCTCATCATCAACATCACCTATTCGCTATTCGACACCTTCGGCGTCATCGACGTAATGGTGAAGGACAAGGCCGCGAACAACCCGATTACGCTGGTCTACAAGGTGTTCCTGGACGGTTTCCGCGGCAATGACATCGGCGGTTCGTCTGCCCAGTCCGTTATCCTGATGCTGGTCGTCTTCGTCCTCACCATCATCCAGTTCCGCTTCATCGAGAAGCGCATCCATTACAATTGAGGGAGAAGACGATGTACAAGACAAAACCCCTCGACCATCTGGTGCTGATCATTGGCGCCCTATTCCTGATATTGCCTGTTATCGTGGCCTTCATGACCTCCACGCATACGGCGGCGGAAATCCATCGCAGCGGCCTGACAATCGTTCCCGGCGATAATTTCGTCGAAACCTATGAAAAGGTGCTGACGCAAAAGGGCGGCTTCACGGGGCAGATCACCGGCATCAACATGGTGATCAACTCGCTCATCCTCGGTATCGGTTTTGCCGTCGGTAAGATTGTCCTGTCGATGACGGCGGCCTACGCGATCGTCTATTTCCGCTTTCGCTTTGCGACGCTCGCCTTCTGGATTATTTTCACCACGCTGCTCCTGCCGCTCGAAGTGCGCATCATGCCGTCCTACGAGGTGATGAGCAAACTCGGTCTGCTGAACTCCTATACGGGACTGATCGTGCCGCTCTTGGCATCCGCGACAGGCACCTTCTATTTCCGGCAGTTTTTCAAATCCATTCCGGAAGAATTGCTCGAGGCGGCCCGCATCGACGGGGCAGGACCGTTCAAATTCTTCATCGATGTCATCATCCCGCTGTCGCGCACGATGATGGCGGCGATCTTCATCATCATGTTCGTTTATGGCTGGAACCAGTATCTCTGGCCCATGCTGATGACGACGGATGAGAAATTCTTCACCCTGATGCGCGGTATCAAGTCGATCCTGCAGGTCTGGGTCGGTTCGCAAATTCCCGATTACAACGAAGCTTTCGCGCTCGCCGTTCTGGCCATGCTGCCGCCTGTGTTGATCGTCGTGATCTTCCAGCGCTGGTTCATCAAGGGCCTCACTGAAAGCGATAAATAAGGAGACCGAAATGGCCGCGATAGAAATCAGTCAGGTCTGCAAGGATTACCATGGTGGCGTACGCGCCGTGCATCACGTCGATATCGACATCAAAGACGGCGAGTTCATCGTCCTCGTCGGTCCCTCCGGCTGTGGCAAGTCCACGCTTTTACGCATGGTCGCCGGCCTCGAGGATATATCCGAGGGTACGGTGAAGATCGGCGACCGGGTCGTCAACCAGACCGATCCGGCCGATCGCGATATCGCCATGGTGTTCCAGAACTACGCGCTTTACCCACATATGTCGGTGCGCGAAAACCTGGAATACGGGCTGAAGAACCGCAAGACACCGAAGACGGAAATCGATGCGCGTGTGGCCGAAGCCGCCCGCATGCTGCAACTCGAGCCCTATCTGGATCGTAAACCGCGCGCCCTTTCCGGCGGTCAACGGCAGCGTGTCGCCATGGGGCGGGCCATCGTGCGAAAGCCGGCCGCCTTTCTGTTCGATGAGCCCCTGTCCAACCTCGATGCCAAGCTGCGCGTTTCCATGCGCGGTGAAATCAAGCGTCTGCAGAAGCGCCTCGGCACCACCTCCATCTATGTCACGCACGACCAGCTGGAGGCGATGACGCTGGCGGATCGTCTGGTTGTGCTGAATGGTGGCCGCATCGAACAGATCGGCGCGCCGCTCGATGTCTATCACACCCCCGCCTCGACTTTTGTCGCGAGCTTCATCGGCTCCCCCGCCATGAACCTGCTGAAGGCCGAACTGCATGGCGATAGCCTTGCCATCGGTCCGTCGCTGTTTGCGCTCAATGGCTTTGCGCCCACCTCAGGGCCGGTGACGGTGGGCATGCGGGCAGAGGATTTCCGCCTGGCTGCGGCAGGTGAGCAGGGTTTTGCGCTCCGGGTTGATTATGTCGAGGAGCTGGGTTCCCAGCGCCTCATCCACGGCATGATCGGCGACCAGAGCCTGACGATTGCTTTCCCGCCGGATGTTGACGTTCCCGCAACCCTTTCGGTGACGATCGCGCCGGAAAAGCTGCATTTCTTCTCCAGCGAAACCGGGAAGCGTATTGCCGGCAAGGCGGAGCAGCTCAGTGTGCCGGCCGCTCAGCTGGCGACGGCCTGATCGCATCGCAGAAATCGGCGCAATGACTAAAATTGCGCCGATTGTCAAAACCGCTTTGTTACGATCCCGATGATAGAAAATCTCCAATATTTCACGGGGGTTTTCTTATATGCCGTTCAAAATGATGTTCGCGGCGGCCGCAACCATGGCAATCCGCACGATGCCGATATTGCCGGCCTATCTGCGCAGACGAAAAGACGACACTGTCGTCAGCGCCTCCTGCACTGATCTGCGGCTTCAACCGGCCCCGATCAATCCGGAGTGGATCATCTCCGGCAACCCTGAAGCACGCGCTGCGGATCATTCCCGAAGTGGCGATCGCGCCTCCAGCACCGCCATGTGGGATTGCACCGCGGGTGAATTCCGCTGGTTCTTCGGTTGGGATGAAACCGTCTATATTCTGGAAGGCGAGGTGCATGTCACCGCCGAAGACGGTTCGGTCAGCATCCTCAGGGTGGGGGATGTCGCCTATTTTCCCGCTGGAACATGGGCCACCTGGCGGGTCGATCGTTATGTCCGCAAGGTCGCCTTCATGCGCCGTCCGTTCCCCACGGCACTGGCTTTGGCCTATCGTGTCAAGAACAAGCTTTTTGCCGGCCGCTCCTACAAGCTGGCAGCCTGAACCCTGATTTCACCTCCGGCCGGCGGGCCAATGCTGCTCCGCCGGCGGAATTGTGAAGGTTCAATAAAACTCACACGAACCACCGCTTGCAGCAGTTGCGTTTGAATGGTCGCTGCCCTACATCTTCTGGGTTTTCTGAAGCATTTCCGGGTCTCTTCCGGTCCTGCCGGGAAGCTTGAAAAGACGGAGCAATGGGCACGGCGGACAGGCGAAGCGTCCGCATGCTGCGAGAGGGACCTGTGCATGGCGAAGATTAAGAACGTCGCGATCCAGATGGATCATGTTTCCGGCATCAATATTGCCGGCGACTCCACCTTCGCCATGAGCCTTGAGGCGCAGGCCCGCGGATACCGGCTGTTTCACTATACCCCCGACCGCCTTTCCATGCGCGATGGCAAGATTTACGCGGCCGTCGAGCAGATGGAACTGCGTGATATCAACGGCGATCATTTCTCCCTGTCGGAGCCGGAGCGAGTTGATCTCTCGACCATGGATGTCATCCATCTGCGTCAGGATCCGCCATTCGATATGGCCTATATCACCTCGACCCATCTCCTGGAGCGTATTCATCCCAAGACGCTGGTTGTCAATGATCCCGCCTGGGTGCGCAATTCGCCGGAGAAGATTTTCGTCACCGAATTCGCCGATCTGATGCCCAAGACGCTGATCACCAAGGACGTTTCCGAGATCGCCCGCTTCCGCAACGAAATGGGCGATATCATCCTCAAGCCGCTTTATGGCAATGGCGGCGCAGGCGTCTTCCATTCGGCACGCGATGATCGCAATTTCTCTTCCCTGCTGGAAATGTTCGGCCAGATGTTCCGCGAACCCTATATCGCTCAGGAATACCTGCCGGACGTTCGCAAGGGCGACAAGCGCATCCTCCTCGTGGATGGCGAGCCGGTCGGTGCGATCAACCGCGTGCCGGCGGAAAACGATGCCCGCTCTAACATGCATGCCGGCGGCCGGCCGGAGCCGACGGAACTGACGGCGCGCGAAAAGGAAATCTGCCGCCGCATCGGTCCTGCCCTGCGCGAGCGCGGTTTCCTCTTCGTCGGTATCGATGTGATCGGCGATTATCTAACGGAAATCAACGTCACCTCACCGACCGGTATTCGCGAAGTGCGTAAATTCGGCGGCGCCGATGTGGCGAGCCTGCTGTGGGACGCGATCGAGAAAAAACGCGACGCTCAGGATTTCTAAGGCGATCTCAATCGCTCCCGGTTTGTTCCGCGCGTACAACTCGATACAACTAAAATACATCGACTGCGAGAAATTGTTCTCTTTATGTTCTTGTTTTATTCTTTGCTCTGTGGCACGTTGCTTGCGGGTGGTCGTGATGGGGCATGAAGCTCTGTTGATGCGGCCGGTTTGCGGGGCAGGCCATGGTGGCACGGGTTAATACGGTTGCATTTCAGGGCATAGAGGGTTTGCCCGTTGAGGTGCAGGTCATGGTCGCACCCGGAAAGGTCGGCATCCAGATTGTCGGCCTGCCGGACAAGGCAGTGGCGGAGAGCCGGGAGCGGGTACAGGCGGCGCTGCATGCTTCGGGTCTGGCGCTTCCGGCAAAAAAGGTGACCGTCAATCTCGCGCCTGCCGATCTGCCAAAGGAAGGAATCCCACTGCCACATTCGTGGCGCTATCCTTTCTCCAGAAGCCTTGATTTTAAGGGAAAGATAGCGCGTTTTACAAAAG
>JAEXMK010000152.1 GCA_023444445.1 Pseudomonadota bacterium
GGCTTTTTTTTCCGGATTATGGCGTCAAAATAGCCGCACTGATTCGAATCCCAGAGGTATCCATGCGTCTTTCCCCGCTCGCGCGCACTTTTCTTGCCGCCGCCGGTCTTGCCATCATCGCCCCCGCTGCCGCAGCGCTGGCGCAACAGCAGCCGCCCGGCACGCCGAAGTCGACGCATGGCGCATGGTCCGTCATCTGCGACAAGCCGGCTGGCGCCTCCGAAGAACAATGCGCGCTGATGCAGAACGTGATTGCCGACGACCGCCCGGAAGTGGGCCTTTCGGTGGTCATCCTGAAAACCGCCGACCGCAAATCGCGTATCCTGCGCATCCTTGCGCCGCTCGGCGTGCTGTTGAAGGACGGCATGGAACTTTACATCGACAACAATAATATCGGCCGCGCCTATTTCACCCGCTGCTTCTCCGAAGGCTGCTATGTCGAAGTCGATATTGACGACGAGCTGCTGAAGGTGCTGCGCGCCGGCAAGAACGCCGTTTTTGCACTGCGTGAATCCGTGGATCAGGATCGCGTGGGTATTCCGATCGAGCTTACCGGCTTTGCCGAGGGTTATGACGCGCTTCCCTGAGCAAAGGGAGTTGCTTTTCAGTACCCAAACTATACTATGAAAGTATAGTTTTAGAGATTACTGAAAAACATGAAAGAATTTCGACCTATTTCGCGGCGCTCTATCTATGGCGCTGCCATTTTTTACATTGCCGTCGCTTTTGTTGCGAGCTCAGCGCAAAGCCTTGCGGTTTTACCGGCGGCCTTACAGACAGGATCGGGCCTTGAGCTGGCGATATCGATCATTGCAGGAAATCAGATTGCCATTCTTCATTGGCAACGCTTGGCCTCAGATCCTAATCACCGCTACCCCCTCCCGCTAATGCTTATCGTTCACCAGGCAGGTGTATATGTGGCAGCTTTCACTGTGGTCCATCTCATTTTTCGAATGACCTGAGCCTCATCACGCTTTGGCTTGCCACCGGCGGCGCACGATCCTACATGCTTGCCAGACACTATTCAGTTTGGAGCCGCTAATGACCGACGACCTTGTAAAACTCTTCGATTGCGACGAGACGCAATTGCGCAAGCTGGTCGGCGAGGCGCTCGCGGGCGCTGACGATGGTGAGCTTTTCATCGAACATGCCCAGGCCGAATCACTCACCTTCGACAATGGCCGCCTCAAGGGCGGGTCATTCAACACCGATCAGGGTTTTGGCCTGCGCGCCGTTGCCGGTGAGACAGTGGGTTACGCCCATGCCGGCGAGCTTTCGCAAGGCGCGCTGAAGCGGGCTTCGGATGCGGTCGGCGCTGTCACGCGGGGTTATTCCGGTTCTTATGCGGCGGCACCGCAGCGCACCAACAAGAAGCTCTACGGCGACGAGAACCCGATCGGCAGCCCGAGTTTCGAGGATAAGGTGAAGCTCCTCACCGATATCGATGCCTATCTGCGTGATAAAGACCCGAATGTTCGGCAGGTGACGGCGACGATTTCCGCCAGCTGGCAGGTGGTGGATATCCTGCGCGCCGATGGTCATCGTGTCAGCGATATCCGCCCTATGACCCGCATCAATATTTCCGTCGTGGCAGGCGAAGGCGACCGGCAGGAAAGCGGCTCTTACGGCATTGGTGGCCGTGTCGGTTTCGGCGATTTCATTACCACGGAAAACTGGCAGCGCGGTGCGGATGAGGCGCTGCGTCAGGCGCTCGTCAACCTCACGGCCATCGATGCACCCGCCGGCACCATGGATGTGGTGCTGGGCTCCGGCTGGCCCGGCGTCATGCTGCACGAGGCTGTGGGCCATGGCCTTGAAGGCGATTTCAATCGCAAGAAGACCTCGGCCTTTGCCGGTCTGATGGGCGAAATGGTCGCCGCTCCCGGCGTGACCGTGGTGGACGACGGCACCATCGACAGCCGCCGTGGTTCGCTTACCATCGATGATGAGGGCACGCCTTCTGCTTATAATGTGCTGATCGAGAACGGCAGGCTGGTGGGCTACATGCAGGACCGCCAGAACGCGCGGCTGATGGGGGCGAAAGCGACCGGCAACGGCCGCCGTCAGGGTTATGCCTATGTGCCGATGCCGCGCATGACCAATACCTACATGCTGTCGGGCGACAAGACGCCGGAAGAGATCATCGCCTCCGTGAAGAAAGGCATCTACGCCGTTTCCTTCGGCGGCGGCCAGGTGGATATCACCTCGGGCAAATTCGTGTTCGGCTGCACCGAGGCCTACCTGATCGAAAACGGCAAGATCGGCGCGCCGGTGAAGGGCGCGATGCTGATCGGCAACGGGCCGGATGCGATGAAGCGCGTCTCGATGATTGGCAATGATTCCAAGCTCGATACCGGCATCGGCAATTGCGGCAAGGCCGGGCAATGGGTGCCGGTCGGCGTCGGTCAGCCGCATCTGCGCATGGACCAGATAACCGTCGGCGGCACGAAGGCGTAAGGAATTCGGAATTGGATCACTGCGGTCTGTCCCAAATTCCGTCATACCGGCCCTGAGCCGGTATCCAGCCGACGCGCGTCTGTGCGGCGAGAAGGGTCTTGTCCGCCCAAGGACTTGGCCTGACTGGATGCCGGATCCAGTCCGGCATGACGGCAGAGAGAGTTGCGGTCACGCGAAACGTTGAGCCTGCCGCGCCAATCTCAGCCCAGAACCCCGCACATGGCTGCCATGATGCGGTTTCCTCTGGCACACAACCGAGAAGACGATAAGATCATCCTCACGGCAGGCCGTCCTCCCATCCCGGGCCTGCGCGGCAAAGGAGACCATGACCATCATACGAAATGCCCTCGTTCCTGAACTTGCCGTCAGCGACTGGCAGAAAAGCCGCGCTTTTTATTGTGACCTGATCGGTTTTCATGTGGTGTACGAGCGCCCCGAAGAAGGCTTTACCTATCTGGCGCTGGGCGATGCAGAGCTAATGATCGACCAGATCGGCGCGACCCGCACCTTCGTCGCGGGCAATGCGTCGCTGGATACCCCCTTTGGCCGCGGGATGAACCTGCAGATCGCGGTTCCCTCGTTGCAGCCCATTCTTTTTAGGTTGGAACGGTCGGCCATCGACCTCGTCATGCCACTGGAGGAGAAGTGGTACCGACGCGGCACGGTAGAAGTGGGTAACCGGCAGTTCATCGTCGCCGATCCCGACGGGTATCTGATCCGCCCGTTTGAAAGCCTTGGCGAACGCCCCTTCCGGTTCGGTTAAGCCATGCTGCCGTTTCTTCCGCAGGCCGTGGTTTTCGACATGGATGGATTGCTGATCGAAAGCGAGAGGCTCTATCGCGATTCATTTCTGGCGGCCTCGGATGAAGGCGGCCATGGCATGAAGGTCGAGACCTATCAGAAGGTCTGCGGCAGCCCCTGGGATGTCATCACCGGCGCCATTATTGCCGATTATGGCGCGGATTTTCCGATCGAGACTTTCCGCGATGCGTGGCTGCGGCATCTTGGCGTGATGATGGCTGATGGTGTGGCGCTGAAACCCGGCGTCATCGAAATCCTCGATCTGCTCGACCGGCTCGATATCCGCCGCGCCATCGCCACCTCGTCGCGGCACGATTCGGTGACGCGCCACCTCGGCCCTCACGATCTTCTGCGACGTTTCGACACCATCGTCGCACGCGGCGACTATGCCGAACCGAAACCGGCGCCCATGCCCTATCTGACCGCAGCCCGACGGCTTTCCCTCGATCCAGGTCTCTGCCTTGCGCTGGAGGATTCCTATTCAGGCGTACGCTCGGCGACTTCGGCGGGCATGATGACGATCATGGTGCCCGATGTCGCGCCACCCACTGAGGAAATGCGGGAGAAATGCGTTGCCGTCGCAAGCGACCTGAACGCCGTGGCGGCCATGTTGGAAAAGCTGGAGCCTTCAGGGTTTTGACGGCGTAAAGCGCCACTTACGCTCGATCGCTCCTTCAATATCAAGACCGTTATAATGGGCCAGTAACAGCACATGGCCGAGGAGATCGGCGGTTTCGTCGGCCAGATCCCGCTTCATCTCCTCTTTGCTCCTGCCCTTGATGCGTCCCCTTCCCGTCAGCCGGTTCCAGGCCTGCGTGACCTCGCCAACCTCTTCCTGAAGCTTCAGCATGTACCAGTCCGGATCGCGGAATATCCCGTTTTCAGCGGCATATTTTTGCGAAGCCTCTTCAAACCGAGGCATCATCTCAGCAAACATTTGTTCATCCTTTGTTCGCGCGCGCCACAACTCTAATCATGATTCTCTGACGACGTCGACCCGTCAGGGCGCCATGCAGCCATGAAAGGAAATTTCCGGGACAGGCGCATGCAAGCGAGATAGAGAAAAGATATTCGAACAAACGTGCCATCACCCATGTCCCATCTCGACTTCCTGTCGTCACTCGTCACCGCACATAGCCCGGCGCTGCTCGCCATGTTTGCGGGCGCCGCCGTTCTTGCCGGTCTTGCCCGCGGCTTTTCCGGCTTCGGTGCGGCGCTCATCTTCATCCCGCTTGCAAGCGCCATCGTCGGGCCGCGTGTCGCCTCGGCGGTTCTGCTGGTGGTGGACGCCGTTCTGACGCTCGGCATTATACCGCCCGCCTTTCGCATGGCGGACCGGCGTGAGGTCTTCACCATGGCGGTCGGCGCCTTTGTCGGCGTGCCCGTCGGAACAATGCTGCTTTCCAAGGGTGATCCGCTGACCCTGCGCTGGCTCATCTCCGGCGTGGTCGTGGTGCTGCTTGTTTTTCTGGTGTCCGGCTGGCGTTACAGCGGCCGGCCAAAGACGCCGCTTACCCTTTTCACAGGGCTGCTGGCCGGGCTTTTTTCGGGGGCGGCACAGCTGGGTGGCCCGCCCGTCGTCGCCTATTGGCTGGGCGGCGCGCTGAAAGGCGCTTTCGTGCGCGCCAATGTCATTCTTTATTTCGCGGTTTCGACGGTGTTTTCCATCGCCAGCTACTTTGTTGGCGGCCTGTTCACGACAGATGTCTTCGTGTTTTTCCTGCTGGCCCTGCCCTTTTATGGGGTCGGTCTTTATGCCGGTGCGCGATTGCACGGTCTTGCCGATGAGGCGGCGTTCCGGCGAATCTGCTACGGCCTCATCGCCTTTTCCGCCGTTATCGGCCTGCCGTTGTTTGACCAGCTGCTGAAATAGGCAGGCCGAGGTGGCCTGCCCGGACGGCGTTACGGATACATGCGGACCTTGGACCATGCACCGTCAGGCGTGTCGCGGCGGAACTCGATGCGGTCGTGCAGGCGGAACTTGCGGTCGTGCCAGAATTCGATGCTGAGGGGCCGGATGCGGAAACCGGACCAGTGGGACGGGCGCGGAATATCACCGATCGCATATCTGGCGGTATATTCGGCCACCGCTTTTTCCAGCGCAAAACGGCCTTCCAAAGGCCGCGACTGCTTGGATGCCCAGGCGCCGATGCGACTTCCACGCGGGCGCGAGGCGTAATAGGCATCCGCCTCCTCGTCGCTCACGATCTCCACCTCGCCGCGCAGACGCACCTGCCGGCGCAGGCTTTTCCAGTGGAAACACATGGCCGCTTTTTTCTGGCCAAGGATTTCGCGACCCTTCTGGCTTTCGAAATTCGTATAGAAAACGAAACCGCGATCATCGACGTCTTTCAGCAGCACCATGCGCACATTCGGCAGGCCATTTTCGTCCACGGTGGCAAGCGCTACCGCGTTCGGATCGTTGATTTCGGAAGCCGTCGCATCCTTCAGCCATTCGGCAAAAAGTGCAAAAGGTTCATTTTCTTCCGTGAAGTCACTGGATGTTAACCCCGTTTCCGACATATTGACTAAAATGCTCCCGAGCTGATTTGGACCCCAGAGATGATCTCTGGTGAAAGATGGTGACCGTCATAGCAAAGTCGAACAGTCGAACAAAGAGCCTCCTTTCGTCGGTTGCGGTAGTTTCCGCCGTCGTGTCGATGCTTGTGGTGCTCAGCGGTTGCGTCAGCCTCGACCTGTTCGGCGGCGACAAGGTCGACCGCTCGCTTTCCACGGCCTCCGTTCCCAACCAGCTGAACAATGCGCCCCAGACGGACGATGCGACCATCCGCAATGCGGTAACCTCGGCCGATCTGGCAAAGCTTGCCGACCAGCCGCTGCCCTGGGCCAATGCCGCAACCGGCAGCGCCGGCGTCGTGACCGCCATCCACGAAGATAAATCCAGCGGTTTCGTCTGCCGCGACTTCAAGACGACGCGCCACTCCTTCGAGGGCGTGGCTGCTTATTCCGGACAGGCCTGCCTGTCGGAAACCGGCGAATGGTTGATGACCCGCTTCGAGCAGAAATAATCTATTTACCTTGGCGCGTGGAATAGAACCGGCCCGGGCTGCGCACGCTGCGTGCGTAAAGAAGTGATTAGCAACTTATTGCAACAGTCGACGTTGATTAAACCGAGGGCGTGCAGGCGAATGATCGCGGGCACCCCTTGTCGGAGGGTTAGTTTCAGGATTGCGCCATGATCGGCAGCACGCGCCTGAGCCAACGTAACTGGTGTTTCGCATGCGCGATCCTTATTCCATCCTTGGCGTGAAACGTGACGCCCGCCACGAGGACATCAAGGCCGCCTGGCGCACGAAGGCGAAAACCGTCCATCCGGACGCCAATCGCGACGATCCCGATGCTTCGGCGCGATTCGCCGAGATCGGGCAGGCCTACGATCTTCTGAAAGACCCCAAGAAGCGTGATCTTTACGATCAGGCCCGCAAGGCTGCGGAAAAAAAGCAGCGCGGCGAAACCATCATGCAGCAGCGGGAAGCGGCGCGTGAGGCTGCCGAACGCGCCAAGGCGGCTGAGAAGCTGATGGAGGAACTGGCCCGTGCGGACGCCCGCAACCGGGCGCAGACCGGCCAGAAATCCGATGGGAAAGCTGAGACGGCGGAAGATATCGTTGAGCGCATTTTCGGGGCCGATGCACAAAACGACCCAAAGGTGCAGCAGGCTGCGGAAGCGGCTAAGGCTGCCGCGAGCACCGTTAAAGGCGCTGCGCCTACCGCCGGTGAAGCCACGCCACCCGGCGCCGGCGATGACAAGATCGCGCCCATCTCGCTTGCCGCCAATCTCTTCAGCGCCCTCGTGCGCCGGTTCCGCACCTCGCAGCCGGCTCCCGAAAAGGCGCCCGATATTACCGCGGAAGCCACCGTCACCGTGGCCGACCTGCTGGAGCAAAAGTGGATTACCGTGTCGCTTGCCGACGAACGGGAGGTTCGTTTCCAGCTGGAAGCCGGCATGACGGACGGATATGTGGTACGGCTGAAGGGCCAGGGGCTGAAGCTTCCGAACATGGCCCGCGGCGATCTCGCCGTAACATTGCTGAGCGCACGCGAGGACGCGTTTTCCCTTCGCGGTTTCGATATCCACACGACCTTGCCGATCTCGCTTGGTGATGCGGTGCTGGGCTGCGAAGCGAAAGTCCGCACCCCGCTTGGCGAGGAGAACATCACCATTCCGGCATGGTCCGGCTCGGACCGCGTGCTGAGGCTTGCCGGCAAAGGCCTTGCCGACGGCAAGGGTGGTTCCGGCGATCTTGTCATCGAATTGCGCATCGTCCTGCTCGAAAAGCCGGATGAGAAGGTAACCGACCTGATGCGGCACATGCGCGAAGGCCTTTATTTGTGAAAGTTTTGCGAATAGCCGGGACAACGCACCCTTTGTTACGTTCCCTAACAGTTGATGATCCTTGGCAATCTTGAACAGGATTGCAGCCTATGCCATAGGCAGGACCGATCAAAAGTACTAGGGAGCATAAAATGGCTCAGGCATCCGGCCTCATGGCTGGCAAACGCGGCCTCATCATGGGTGTCGCCAATAATCGTTCAATCGCTTGGGGCATTGCCAAGGCTTGCGCAGATGCAGGCGCTGAACTCGCACTCACCTGGCAGGGCGACGCGCTGAAGAAGCGTGTCGAACCGCTGGCAGAGGAACTCGGCGCTTTCATGGCCGGCCACTGTGACGTGACGGACCTCGAGACGATCGACGCGGTTTTCGCCTCGCTGGAAAAGCATTGGGGCAAGATCGACTTCGTCGTGCACGCCATTGCGTTTTCCGACAAGGACGAACTGACGGGTCGTTACCTCGACACCAGCCGCGACAACTTCAACCGCACCATGGATATTTCCGTCTTCTCGCTGGCCGCTGTCGCCAAGCGTGCGGAGCCTATCATGAATGATGGCGGCTCGATCATCACGCTCACCTATTACGGTGCGGAGAAGGTCATGCCGAATTACAACGTGATGGGCGTGGCCAAGGCCGCTCTTGAAGCCAGCGTGCGTTATCTCGCCGTCGACCTCGGCAGCCGCGGCATCCGCGTCAACGCCGTTTCGGCCGGCCCGATCAAGACACTGGCCGCTTCCGGCATCGGCGACTTCCGTTACATTTTGAAGTGGAACGAATATAATGCGCCGCTGAAGCGCACTGTTTCCATCGAGGAAGTCGGCAAGTCCGCGCTTTACCTGCTATCCGACCTCTCGACCGCCGTAACCGGCGAAATCCACCATGTCGATTCCGGTTATCACACCATCGGCATGAAGGCTGTGGATGCGCCTGACATTTCGGTCGTGAAGGACTAAGTCTGCGACGTTTGAAAACGGGGTATCGCCTTGCTCGTCTATGTGATCCGGCACGGACAAACGGACTGGAATGCGATACGCCGGCTTCAGGGCCAGAAAGACATTCCGCTCAATGATTTCGGCCGCCAGCAAGCGGTCGGCAATGGCGTGCTTCTCGCCCGTCTTCTGGGGGAGCGGGCCACGGAATTCGATTATGTGGCAAGCCCGCTCGGGCGCACGCGCGAAACCATGGAACTGATGCGCGGGGCCATGGGGCTCGATCCCAAGGCCTACCGCACGGATGACCGTCTCGTCGAGGTGTCCTTCGGCGACTGGGAAGGCCAGACCCTGCCGGAATTGAAAAAAGAATTCCCGGACCGGGTGAAGGCGCGCAAGGCCAATAAATGGGACTTCATTCCCCCCGGCCAGGATGCCGAAAGTTATGAAATCCTCTCCTGGCGCATCGGCGCATGGCTTGCCTCCGTGGACAAGCCGACAGTCTGCGTCTGCCATGGCGGCGTGATCCGCTCCATCTTCAGGCTTGTTTCAGGCATGGACAAGGATGAGGCGTCGCGGACGCAAATCCCGCAGGACCGGATATTGAAGGTCGAGATCGACAGAAACAGCGTGGAGTGGGTGTCGTGAGGGATCATCAGTGATACCCCTCGGCGGCGTCTTTGAGACGGTTGTATATTCGCAGGACGGTGCCGCATACTTCTTCTCCCCGCCGGGGAGAAGATGGCCCGAAGGATCAGATGAGGGGGTGACGTTGCCGGATTTCGGAGAGCTTGCCCCCTCATCCCGCTGCCGCGGACTTCTCCCCGGCGGGGAGAAGAAACAAGGTGCAAACGCGCATTTCACAACGGCGGTTTTAGGATGATGATGCGTAAACCCGAGCCGCCTCACTCAACGACCTGAAGATCATCGACCACGCGTTTTCCATCCACTTCCGTGTAGAAAACCACGACCTTCACGCCCGCCTTCAAACCTTCGAAATTGAATTCTTCCGGCACACGATAGGTCTTGCCATCGTTGAGCGTAATGCTCAGCCCATTGGCATCGATCTTGCTGATCGTGCCTTCAACATCGACGCTCTGCGCGAAACTGTTGATGGGCATCAGGAGGTTGGCGGTGGCCAGAAGGGCGGCAATCATCATACGCATCGATCTAGCTTTCGTGGATTTGCGTGAAAACCTTACATGCATGAAGAATTGCCTCTCGAATGTGGCGGAAATTGCCCGCAACCATGACATTTTCGGCCCAATTGATGAACGGATTTCAAATCTTGTTCAAGCCGTTAGTGATTTTTACACCGCATTTCCCGGCAATATCGGAAAACTCCGGTTTAAGGTGGAAAACCCCGGCTCTTTTACAATTTCGTCATCTCGAAAAACCCGTCGATACGGTCGAATCACTTCCCATCGCCCACGACGGCGACTGTCGTTCTTCGTCCCTTCGCAAGTCGTGAACGGTACATCACCTTCTTATCCCGTTTGCGATGAAAGAAAGGCTTTTGCCTTGCCGGGATTTTCCACTAAGACAAATCCGCTTGTTTTAAACGGCGCTGTCCACAGGCGCCCTGTTTCCGGTCTTGGGAATTATGTCGCATAACAGTTTCGGTCATCTTTTTCGCGTTACCACCTGGGGAGAAAGCCACGGGCCCGCACTTGGCTGCGTGGTGGATGGTTGCCCGCCCGGCATCCGGTTTACGCTCGCCGAGGTGCAGCACTGGATGGACAAGCGCAAGCCCGGCCAGAGCCGCTTCGTGACGCAGCGCCGCGAGGATGACATCGTCAAGGTTCTCTCCGGCGTGATGGTGGATGAGGACGGCGAGACGATGACGACAACAGGTACGCCGATTTCCATGCTGATCGAAAACACGGACCAGCGCTCCAAGGATTATGGCGAGATCGCCAAACGTTTTCGCCCCGGCCATGCGGATTTCACCTATGATCTGAAATACGGCATTCGCGACTATCGCGGCGGTGGGCGCTCCTCGGCTCGCGAGACGGCGGCGCGTGTTGCCGCCGGTGCGATCGCCCGCAAAGTGGTACCAAGCCTCAATGTGCGCGGCGCGCTGGTGCAGATCGGCAAGCACAAGATCAACCGCGACAATTGGGATTGGGATCAGGTCGACCAGAACCCGTTCTTCTGCCCGGACCCCGAAATGGTGCCGGTCTGGGAAGAATACCTCGACGGCATCCGCAAGGCCGGCTCCTCCATCGGCGCCGTGGTCGAAGTTGTAGCGGAAGGCGTTCCCGCCGGCATCGGCGCCCCCATTTATGCCAAGCTCGATCAGGACATCGCCTCCAGCCTGATGTCGATCAACGCCGTCAAGGGCGTGGAGATCGGCGAAGGTTTTGCCTCGGCCGAGCTTTCCGGCGAGGAAAATGCCGATGAGATGCGCATGGGCAATGACGGCAAGCCGATCTTCCTGTCCAACCACGCGGGCGGCATTCTGGGCGGCATCGCAACCGGCGAACCTGTCATTGCTCGCTTCGCCATCAAGCCCACCTCCTCCATCCTGACAGAGCGCCTGTCCATCGATACCGATGGCAATAATGTTGATGTGCGTACCAAGGGCCGCCATGACCCCTGCGTCGGCATCCGCGCCGTTCCGATCGGCGAGGCGATGATCGCCTGCACCGTTGCCGACCATTACCTGAGAGACCGCGGCCAGACCGGCCGACTGAAATAAAGGGGACCACCATGGCCTACGACCAGAAACGCGTCGTCGACGCCATCCGCGCTTTCGAGGCCGGTGAAATCGTCGTTGTGACCGATGATGACGACCGGGAGAACGAAGGTGACCTGATTATTTCGGCGGTGCATTGCACGCCCGAGAAAATGGCGCTGATCGTACGCCATACCTCCGGCATCGTCTGCGCTCCCATGCCGCGCGAGGAAGCCAAGCGGCTCAATCTCAACGCCATGGTGGCGGAGAACGACAGCGCGCATACCACGGCCTTCACCGTCAGCGTCGATTTCAAACATGGCACGACGACAGGCATTTCCGCCGATGACCGCACTTTGACGGTGCGCAATCTCGCCAACCCCAATGTCGGCGCTTCCGATTTCACCCGTCCCGGCCATATCTTTCCGCTGATTTCCCGCGAGGGCGGCGTGCTGATGCGCTCCGGCCATACCGAAGCGGCGGTCGATCTTTGCCGGCTGGCAGGCCTCCCGCCCATCGGCGTCATCAGCGAACTGGTGAATGACGACGGCACGGTGATGCGTGGCCCGCAGGTGCTGGATTTTGCCGAAAAACACGGCATGAAACATGTGTCGGTCGCCGATCTCATCGCCTACCGCCAGCGCAAGGAAACGCTGGTGGAAATGGAATCCTCCTTCACCATCGAAACGCCGTTTGGGACGGCGAAAGCGCAGACCTATTCCCTGCCCTGGGATCCGATGCAGCATATGGCTGTTATCTTCGGAGATATCCGGGATGGCATCGACATACCCGTGCGCCTGCACCCGGAAAACGTCGCTGACGACGTCTTCGGCGATCGCCAGCCGGTGCGGCATTACATGCAGAAGATCGCCGAGGAAGGCCGCGGCGTCATCGTCTATCTGCGTGAAGGCTCTGTCGGCGTCGGTCAGGTTGCCGGACGCCGCAAGGCGCGCGACCCCGACGAGGCACACGCACAGGCCCGCTCGCGGGAAAACGAATGGCTGGAAATCGGCCTCGGCGCCCAGATCCTGAAAGATCTCGGCATCAGCTCGATCAAGCTGATGACGACACGCGAACGGCATTATGTCGGGCTTGAAGGGTTCGGCATCAAGATTTCGGCGACTGATATCGGTTGATTTGGGCTTTCGCCTGGTCTCACAGAGCAATTGTGAGGCGAGCGGGTGCTGCATTCTTCTTCTCCCCGCCGGGGAGAAGTCCGCGGCAGCGGGATGAGGGGGCTGGCTCTCGCTTCATCGCTGGCGTCGCCCCCTCATCCGACCCTTCGGGCCACCTTCTCCCCGACGGGGAGAAGAAACCAGCGGCAACGTCGCGTCTCCCTAAGAGCTAGGGCAGCGTCCGGAGGCGCTCCCTCACAATATCCTTCGCGACATCAGTTTTCCTCCCGCCAGCCATCCAGATAGTTCACGCTCTCCACCCCCGTGAACTTCGCAAGCCGCAACAATTCCGCATCGAGCTTCTCCAGCCGACCGGCGGAGGCACGCACACCGGGCTCCAGCCAGAGACGACGGACGTCCAGCGTACTTCGCTTGCGATCCGCCTTCATGTCGATGCGGCCGATCACGCGGTCGCCTTCCAGAAGCGGGAAAACATAATAGCCATATTGCCGCTTTGGCTCCGGCACGAAGACCTCGATGCGGTAATAGAAGCCGAACAGCCGCTCCGTGCGGTTTCGGTCGCGCAACAGCGGGTCGAAGGGGCTGAGGACACGGACGCGGGCGGAGGGTTCCGGCACGTCGGTCAGGTCGGCGGTAAAATCGGCAAAGGCAAAAGACGGGCGGGCATTGTCCCCGTCGCTGGAGAGAAGCGAGACCTCGCAGAGTTCATCGCGATGGTTTTTGACCCAGTCTCTCGCCTCTTGCGGGGTGACGAGATCGAAAAAGGCGGCGATTTCGCCATGTGTGGCAAATCCCAGCCGCTTCAGCGCCTCGCGGCAGGCCCAGTCAACGAATTCGGCGTGCTCCACTTCGGTCTCGTGATGCTCACCGGGAATGACCCGCTCAGCGAGATCATAGACCTTCTGGAAATTCACCCGGCCTGATATTGCCAGCTTGCCGGTGTGCCAGAGATATTCGAGTGCGGTTTTGGAGGGATGCCAGTTCCACCAGCCGCCGGACTGGTGTCCCTCCTCTTTAAGCTCCCGTGCCAGCACCGGCCCGGTTGCGGCGATGCGCTCCAGCGTTTCGCCGAACGCGGCATCAAAACCCTCACCGTGCCATTTGCGCCAGCGTTCCTGAATGATCGGCTCGCGGCGGCGGAAGCGATGTTTCCAATAGGGATAAAATTTTGTCGGCAGGATGGAGGCGTCATGCGTCCAGTGCTCGAAAAGGGCGCGGTCCTTTTCCAGCAGCGCGGTCAGATGCTCACGCTTGTAGGTCTGGTTGCGGGAGAAGATAATCTGGTGGTGGGCGCGTTCAACCGTGCCGATACTGTCCACCTGCACAAAACCGATATTGGTGATGAGCTGCAGGAGGTCGCTCTTGGACAGCGCCTTGCCGGGCGGAGAGGAAAGCCCCTGCCGCGCCAGAAAAATCCGCCTGGCCGCTTCGTTTGAAACCTTGATCACCATGGCGCAGAAAGTAAGACGCCTTTTTCAGGATTGCAATGTTCTTTTTTTGTTCCTTGTTTTACTTCTGTTGATGACGGGGTATAGAACCGGAAAACGAGCGCGAGGATAAAAGCTTGGAAATCCGTTTCGACGCCGCCGGTGTCGCTTTCGAAGGTCGGCAGGCCCTGCAGCCGCTGTCTTTGACATTGACCGAGCGGCGTATCGGCGTGATCGGCCTTAACGGCTCGGGCAAGACCAGTTTTGCGCGGCTGATCAACGGGCTGACTAAACCAAGTGTGGGCAAGGTGACGGTCAATGGGCTCGACACCGTGGCCGATGCCAAGACGGTGCTCCAGACGGTGGGCTTTATTTTCCAGAACCCGCAAAACCAGATCATCCTGCCGATCGTGCGGGACGATATCGCCTTCGGGCTAAAGCGGCTCGGTCTCGGCAGGGCGGAAACCGAAAAACGGATGAAGGCTGTTCTTGCCGGGCTTGGCATTTCTCATCTTGAGGAACGGCGTGCACATGAGCTTTCCGGCGGGGAATTACAGCTTGCGGCGCTGGCGGCACTATTGGTCACCGAACCGCAGATCCTCATTCTCGACGAGCCGACCAATCAACTCGATATCAAAAACCGCGCAATCGTGGAAAAAACGATCGCGGCGCTCTCGCAGTCACTCATCGTCATCACCCACGATCTGTCATTACTCCAGGGGTTTGATCGCGTTCTCGTTTTCCACGAAGGCGTCCTGATTGCCGATGCCGGTCCCGAAGAAGCGGTTGCGCATTATCTCGCGGCGGTGTCACCATGAAGTCGCTGCATGTGGAAGGCGCCGGCTGGCTCTACCGTGTCTCACCGCGCATCAAGCTCCTGACGCTCATGGGCTTCAGCGTCGCGCTGTTTCTCACCCGCGACCTGCTGCTTTTGGGATGCGCCGTGGGTCTGGCCGCAATCGTCCTGCGCGAGACGCGGCATTCCTTCCGGGAGATCGGGCTGCGGCTGCGACCGGTGATGCTGACGGTCTTCCTCGTTGCCGCCTTCAGCTATCTGCTGCTTCCGGCGCAAGATGCGAGCGTCAATCTTCTGCGGCTCACGGCACTCGCGCTGCTTGCAACCGCGGTCACCATCACTGTCAGCATTTCGCAGTTCATGGACGAGATCACCCTTGCCGCCGCACCGCTGGAAAGGCTGGGGCTGGTGAAGGCCGCCGATATCGGGCTTGCGGTCGGTCTTGTCGTGCGCTTCGTGCCTGAGATCGTCAACCGTTACCATGCGGTGCGTGATGCCCACCGGGCGCGCGGCCTGCCCGTGCGGATGGCGACGATTCTCGTGCCGCTGGTGATTATGACGTTGAAGGATGCCGATGCCATTGCCGACGCCATTGACGCGCGCGGTTTCAGAGGCCAAAGCTTTGCGCCAGACAACCATCCGGAGTTTTGAGCGCCATGACGACCCGCGACCTTGTGCTGATCTCGCTGTTTTCCGCCATCATCATCGCACTCGGGCTTTTGCCGCCGATCACGCTCGGTTTCATTCCAGTGCCGATTACCGCGCAGTCGCTCGGCGTCATGCTGGCCGGTGTCGTGCTGGGCGCAAAGCGCGGCACGCTTGCGGTTCTCCTGACAATTCTCATCGCTGCCATCGGTCTTCCTGTCCTGTCGGGCGGACGCGGTGGTCTTTCAATTTTCACCACGCCGACGACGGGCTTCCTGATCGGCTGGATCGCCGCCGTCTTCGTCACCGGCACGCTCTCGGAAAAATTCGTTCATCGCGGTCAATCGGCGCTGACACAGGGCATCGGCTTCTTCATCGCCAGCCTGATCGGCGGTGTCGTCGTGCTTTATGCTTTTGGCATCACCTACCTGGCGGTGGTCGTCGGTCTCGGTTTTGAGACCGCCTTCAAGGGTTCGCTCGCCTTCATTCCAGGCGATTCGCTGAAGGCCGTTCTCGCCGCGCTTGCCGGCCGCGCCGTGATGGCGGGGTATCCGCTTCTGCCGCAGCGCGCCTGAACGTTTCTCGTGGAGGATAGAATGGCGACCCGTCTTTACGAACATCCGATCTTCCTTGAACACATCACGCCCGAAGGTCACCCCGAACGGCCGGACCGGCTGCGATCGCTGAACATCGCGCTTGAACATCCGAATTTCGAGCGGCTTAACCGGAAGGAAGCCCCGCAGGCCAACGAGGATGCAGTGCTGCTGGCGCATCCGGAAGAGCATCTCCTTGCCGTCATGCGGCAGGTGCCCGAAGAGGATGGCGAGATCAACCGGATCGAATCCGACACCTATCTCTCCCCCAAAAGCCTTCAGGCGGCGCTGACCGGCATCGGCGCTGCAATGGCGGCAGTAGACGATGTGTTTACCGGCGCTGCCGACAATGTCTTCGTTGCCGCCCGCCCGCCTGGCCACCATGCCGAGACCGCCAAGGCCATGGGTTTCTGTCTTTTCAACAATGTGGCGATTGCCGCCCGCCACGCGCAAAAGGCCCACGGCGCAGAGCGCGTCGCCATCATCGACTGGGATGTGCACCACGACAACGGCACGCAGGACATCTTCTGGAACGACACATCCGTGCTGTTCTGCTCCACCCACCAGATGCCGCTTTATCCGTGGAGCGGCGATAAAAACGAAACCGGCGTTAAGAACAACATCGTCAACGCGCCGCTGTCACCAAACACAGGCAGCGAGCATTTTCGTGAGGCGTTCAAATCGCGCGTTCTGCCGGCGATTGCCGATTTTTCGCCCGATCTCATTCTCATCTCCGCCGGTTTCGACGCGCATCACCGCGATCCGCTCGCGCAGATCAATCTGGTGGGCGAGGATTTCGACTGGGCGACGGGCCGGCTTCTGGAGATGGCGGATAAATACGCCTCGAACCGGGTCGTCAGCCTGCTGGAAGGCGGCTATGATCTGGAAGGGCTGGCGGAATCGGCAGCCATGCATATTTTGAGAATGATGAAGGGTTGAACATGACGGAAAATGCCAACACAGCCGATGTCAGCGGTTATTCGTTCGAAAAAGCCGTCGCCGAGCTGGAAAGCATTGTTGCACGTCTCGAACGCGGCGACGTCGCGCTGGACGAATCCATCGCCATCTATGAGCGCGGCGAAGCCCTGAAGAAGCATTGCGAGACGCTGCTGAACGCTGCCGAAAAGCGCATCGAGAAAATCCGTCTCGATCGTGCGGGCAAGCCGCAGGGCGTGGAGCCACTCGACGGGGAGTAATTTTCCCTTCCTCATTCCTGTGCTTGTCACAGGAATCTAGCCAGACCAAGTCCTTGGGCTGAAAAGACTCTTATCGCCGCGCAGACGCGCGTCGACTGGATTCCTGTGACAAGCACAGGAATGAGGGAGTTTGTAGGTTAAGCAGAGTTAAATTCTCTCCCCCCTCATCGCTAACGGCGCACAAACACAGCGTTCGATATCCCGATACTCCCCCTCTCCGTCCGTTATGCTAAACTCCCGCCAGACGATACGAGGAGCAGACCATGTCCTTCTTTCCCGGTAACGATCCCGTCGCGGGCGACGCTTTTGCCTGCGATGCCATCGAGAACCTCATCATTCCCCGCACCAGCGATATTGGCGGCTTTGCCGTGCGCCGTGCGCTGCCGACCCGGCAGCGGCGTCTCGTCGGCCCCTTCATCTTTATCGATCGCATGGGTCCGGCGATCCTGAAGGCTGGTGAGGCGCTGGATGTGAAGCCGCATCCGCATATCGGGCTTTCCACCGTCACCTATCTGTTCGACGGCGAAATCAAGCATCGCGACAGTCTCGGCACCGAGCTTGTCATCCGTCCCGGCGACATCAACCTGATGACGGCCGGGCGGGGCATCGTGCATTCGGAGCGCACGCCGGAGAACCTGCGCGGCCATCCGCTTTCCATGTCAGGTCTGCAGACCTGGCTTGCTCTGCCGGACCATATGGAAGAGATCGACCCGGCCTTTGCCCATACCGCAAAAGAAGAGATGCCGCTGATCGATATCAAGGGTGCGTCAGGTCGTGTGGTGATCGGTGAGTTCGAGGGTCTCACCTCGCCGGTTCAGGCCTTTACCGACACGCTTTATGTCGATCTGACGCTCGAACCGGCAGCAAAATTTCCGTTCTCCGCAGAGCATGAGGAGCGGGCGATCTACATTCTGTCGGGTTCGCTGGATGTGGCAGGCGATATCTTCGCCGCCGACCAACTGCTGGTGTTTCGGCCGGGTGATGACATCACGCTTCAGGCCGGCAGCAATGGCTGTCACATCATGATCTTCGGCGGGGCGTCGCTGAATGAGCGCCGTTATATCTGGTGGAACTTCGTTTCGTCATCAAAAGAACGCATAGAACAGGCCAAACAGGAGTGGAGAACGGGACGCTTCGACATCGTTCCCGGTGACGAAGAAGAGTTTGTCCCTTTGCCGGAAGGTTGAAATTCTATAGAAGTGTACGACATGCAGGGCTGCACCGTCGGCTTTCGACATGAAAGACGCTCTGGCACACCCCGCTGACGACAAGAAAAGGCCGAACGATTGACCGGAATGCCACAGACACCATTGCTCGACCGGGTGAATTTTCCCTCCGATCTCAAGGAGATCGATGATCGCGACCTGCCGGAACTGGCACGGGAACTGCGCGACGAGATGATTGACGCCGTGTCGAAGACCGGTGGCCATCTGGGTGCCGGCCTTGGCGTGGTGGAACTGACGATTGCCATCCACAAAGTCTTCAATACGCCGGAAGACCGGCTGATCTTCGATGTCGGCCATCAATGTTATCCGCACAAGATCCTGACCGGTCGGCGTGATCGCATCCGCACGCTACGCCAGGAAAACGGGCTTTCCGGTTTCACCCGACGGGCCGAAAGCGAATATGATGATTTCGGCGCCGGCCATTCCTCCACCTCCATTTCCGCCGGTCTCGGCATGGCGGTGGCGGCGGGTCTCGATGGCAGCGACCGCAAGGTGATCGCCGTCATCGGCGACGGCTCGATGTCGGCGGGCATGGCGTTCGAAGCGCTCAACAATGCCGGCGCGCTCGATGCGCGGCTGATCGTCATCTTGAACGACAACGATATGTCGATTGCGCCGCCGACCGGTGCGATGAGCGCTTATCTGGCACGCCTCGCCTCCGGCCGCACCTATATGGGTTTCCGCGATTTCGGCAAGAAACTGACGGCCTATCTCGGCAAGACCATCGACCGCGCCATTACCCGCGCCGTGACCCATGCGCGCGGCTACGTGACCGGCGGTACGCTGTTCGAAGAGCTTGGCTTCTATCACATCGGCCCGATCGACGGTCACTCCTTCGATCATCTTCTGCCGGTGCTGCGCAATGTGCGCGACAACCAGAAAGGCCCTGTCCTCATCCATGTGGTGACGCAGAAGGGCAAGGGTTACGCGCCGGCGGAAGCGGCAGCGGACAAATATCACGGTGTCAACAAGTTCGACGTCATCACCGGCGCGCAGGCGAAAGCCAAGCCGAATGCGCCGAGCTATACCAGCGTCTTTGCCGAAGCGCTGATCCAGGAAGCGACGCTCGACGAGAAGATCATCGGTGTGACCGCTGCCATGCCGAATGGTACCGGCCTCGACAAGATGGCCGAGCTTTTCCCGGCCCGCACCTTCGATGTCGGCATTGCCGAACAGCATGCCGTTACCTTTGCAGCAGGGCTTGCGGCTGACGGTTACAAGCCGTTCTGTGCGCTTTATTCCACCTTCCTGCAACGCGGTTACGACCAGCTGGTGCATGATGTGGCTATCCAGAGCCTGCCCGTGCGTTTCCCCATCGACCGCGCCGGTTTCGTCGGTGCGGATGGACCGACCCATGCCGGCTCGTTCGACACGACCTTCCTCGCCACACTGCCTGGCATGGTGGTGATGGCAGCGTCCGACGAGGCGGAGCTAAAACATATGGTGCGTACGGCAGCGGCTTACGATGAAGGCCCGATTTCCTTCCGTTACCCGCGCGGCGAAGGTGTGGGCGTCGAGATGCCCGCGCGCGGTGAGATTTTGCAGATCGGCAAAGGCCGCATCATCAAGGAAGGTACTAAGGTTGCGCTGCTCTCCTTCGGCACCCGTTTGGCGGAATGCCTTGCGGCCGCCGAAGACCTGGAAGCCGCGGGCCTTTCGACGACGGTTGCCGATGCGCGCTTCGCCAAGCCGCTCGATCTGGACCTTATCCGCCAGCTGGCCAGCCATCATGAGGTTCTGGTGACGATCGAGGAAGGCTCTGTCGGCGGTTTCGGTGCACATGTGCTGCATTTCATGGCCAGCGCAGGCTTGCTCGACCATGGCCCCAAGGTTCGCACGCTGACCCTGCCCGACCAGTGGGTGGAACAGGCCAAACCCGAGACCATGTATGCCAATGCCGGCCTCGACCGGGCCGGCATTGTTTCCACGGTGTTCAATGCGCTCGGCCAGCGTCGGGCCGGCGTCGGTTTCGCCGGCTGACAAGATTGCCGGGGACAGGAGGCGGGACTATCCCGCCTCTTTCTCAGGATGCAGCGCCATCGAGAAAACCGACGACATTTTCGATCCGTCCCTCGGCATTCAGGCTGACGACATCGGTTCCGCCAGCGACATCGTCTCCCTCAGGCGAAATGAGACGCCATGAGAAACGGGTGAAGTTGCCGTGACCATCCGGGGTGCCGGCAAGAACGAAACGATATCCCGGAAATTTCTGCCGCGCCGCCTCGATCATGGCGGCAATCCCCTGCTGGCTTTCGCCCTGCATCAGCGGATCGACGTAGCGCGTATTTTCTGCCCATGCCTGACCGATGAGATGCCTGCGGCACTCATTGTCGTCTTCGTTCCAGGCTGCGAGATAGGTCTGGGCAATTTTGAGATGTTGCGTCATGATTGCGCTCCTTCTGGTTGACGGCCCAAACATGCCGGCGGTCGGGAAGCGGAACAATTACCTCTGACGTAATCGCATTGGCGATATGTTCTGCTAGGCTACGGGGCATGACACATCATCGAGAACATGTCGGCCAGGTGCTGAAGGAATGGCGAGCCCGCCGCAGATTGAGCCAGCTCGATCTGGCGATAGAGGCTGAAATATCCGCGCGGCATCTAAGCTTTGTGGAAAGCGGGCGATCATCCCCCAGCCGCGAGATGCTCGTGAAACTGGCGGAGCAGCTTTCCATGCCGGCCCGCGCCGCCAACCGGTTGATGCTGGCGGCGGGTTATGCACCCGTCCATTCCGAGCGCTCGCTGGATGCGCCTGACATGGCAGCGGCCCGGCAGGCCGTCGAAACTGTGGTCCACGGGCACATGCCCTTTCCCGCCCTTGCCGTGGACCGGCACTGGAACGTGGTTCTTACCAATGATGCGATCACGTCGCTGCTTGTCGGCGTTTCCGAAGAGCTGCTTCGCCCGCCGCTCAATGCATTGCGGCTGAGCCTGCATCCCGACGGCTTGAGTTCGCGCATCGTCAATCTTGCCGAATGGCGTCATCACCTGCTGGAACGCCTGCGTCGTCAGGTTGAAGAGACGGGAGACGAGGTGCTCTCCCGCCTGCATGCGGAGCTTGCGGGCTATCCCGCGCCAAAGACCTTGCCCCATGCCGCCGGGACCGACCCTCTGGCCATACCGCTCCAGCTTCGCGATCCATCTTCGGGCGGCATATTGAGCTTCATTTCAACCACCACGGTTTTCGGAACGGCGACGGACGTCACGCTGTCCGAACTGGTGCTGGAATGTTTCTACCCCGCCGACGCGGCAACCCGCGAAGCACTGATGCAAGGCACCAGGGAGTAAGAACCATGCACACTACCTATCTCATTGGCTTCCAGGTGCGCCTCGGCCAGCGCGCGCGTTTTCTCGAATTGCTGAATGCGCTGCTCGACGCCATGCGGCACGAAAAGACCTTCGTGAACGCGACCCTTCACCGGGACGGTGAAAACGAGAACCGCTTTCTGCTGCATGAGACCTGGAGCGATCATCAGGACGTTGTCGACGTTCAGATTCACCGGTCTTATCGGCAGGCATGGCACGATGCCCTGCCCGATCTTCTGGATGCGCCCCGGGATATTTCCGTCTGGCATCCCATACGGGAGGATCACGCTCATAAATCCTAGACGAGCGAATGCCCTGCACTTGCCAGCAACTCGAACGTTTCCTCCAGATCTTTCGTTTTCACCAGCAGGTGATCACCATCGAAAGTCGAAATCACGAATATCCCGATGTCATTGGTGGATAGCGGTTCGATCACCGAAAGCACGATGCCCGTCTCATCAAAGGCGAACGGGCCCTGAAGTTTTAAACAGTTCCAGCCGGTATCGGCCTGAATATCATCAGGGATTCGTTCCTGACGGCAGACGATGGACAGCTCGTCGTCAGTCCGGCTGATGCTGAGAAAACCTGCGCCATCCGCCCAGGCTGGAATGGGAGCCTCGGCATGAAGGCGGGCCACGCCGTAAGCACCATCCAGCAGTTTCAACTTAACGCGAGGCGCCATCCGGTTACCTTTCCCAAAGCCTTGATACTATCAGACGTTCCGCGGTGCATGCCATCACCTTCAAAGCCTGATGGCGGTTTCTTCTTTCGCCGTTTTGATGACGACCATCGTGAAGAAGCGGGCGACATTGTGCTGGTCACGGAACAACCGGTCACACAGCGCATCATATTCCTCCATGTCGCGCAGCCGCAGCATCAGCACGACATCGCTTTCGCCGGTAACCGCATAAGCGTGCGACACGGCCTCTTCGGCACTCGCAATATCCAGAAAGCGGCGCATTTGCTGCTCGCCATGCAGTTTCAGCTCCACCGTTACCAGAGCCTTGAGGACACGCCCCGCCTTTGCGGGGTTTAAGATCGCCACGATGCGATCGATCACGCCCGACTTTCGCAGGCGCTGCAGGCGGCGCAGGCAACTGGAGGGAGACAGGCCGACCTCATCGGCCATATCCACGTTGGTGCGCGAGGCGTCACTCTGCAGAATATTCAGCAATTTCCGGTCGATCCGATCCATACCGGCAGCATAACGTCCTTCCATGCCTTTGCAATAAAATTGCACAGAAATGCAATCTTTGACCACAAATGCGAACGGCCTCGGCCTAGAGAATAGGGATAACCTTCAGGGAGCCTCATATGCCATTCGTCGCAACCATCAGGCAGAAAACGCGGGAAACGCTTACAATTTACTGGGTGCTTGTGCGGATCACAGTTCCGATCGCGATATTGACCGAAGTTCTATCGAGAATGGGGGCAATCGAGGCGGTGGCGCCTGCCTTTGCACCCGTCATGAACCTCATCGGACTTCCCCCGGAGCTCGGTCTTGCCTGGCTGACGGCGATGCTCGTTGGTATATGGGGGGCGGTGCCGCTCATCTTCACGCTCGTGCCCGCATCCTCGCTGACCGGTGCGGACGTCACCGTTTTTTCGGCACTCATCCTCTTCGCCCACGGTCTGCCAATCGAGCAGAAGATCATTGAAAAGGCTGGACCGGGCATGATCGTCACCACCGCTCTGCGCGTCGGTGGCGGGTTGCTTTATGCCTTCATTCTACATCAGGTTCTTGATGTGACGGGATGGCTGTCCGCGCCGGTAAACCCCGCCTGGATTGCGGTGAGCGCCACGCCTGATTGGGCCGGTTACTTCCTCGGTCTCGGGGAAACCATGGTCTGGATGCTCGTCATTCTGCTTGCCCTTTCCCTTTGCCTTGAAATCCTCAGACTCACGGGCCTCCTGGCATTGATGATGAAAGCGCTTTCACCTCTCATGCGTCTTGCCGGCATTCGCGGCGAGGCCGAACATCTCACCGCCATCGGCCTGTTCCTCGGGATTTCCTATGGCGCCGGTTTCCTGATCCGCGAGGCGCGATCGGGGACGATATTACCACGGCAGGTCTTTCTCTCCTGCGTGTTCATGGGTTTTGCCCATAGCATCATTGAAGACACGCTCGTGGTGATGTCGCTGGGCGCCGATATCTATGGTGTTCTGGTCGGGCGGCTTGTTTTCGCGGTTGCGGCGACCGCCATCATTGCCGGCCTTCTTCACCGACTGTCCGATGAGCAGTTTTTCGCACGGATGTTCCGGCTGCAGGAAACATGAGCGACATGACGGTCTCAAGCGCCGACGCAAAAACGGGGCCTGGCGGCCCCGTTTTCCATTGCTCGGTTTGAAAACCGGTCTCAGAATTCCGTCCAGTCCTGATCCTTGGCCGCCGGTGCTTCGGCAGCGCCGCCGAAGGCGCGGGCGAGGCTCTGGCCGAGCGCGCGGGCGGGAGAAGCGACCGGGCGGGCGGTTGCGGAAGCCGGCTTGACCGGGGCCTTGCGAACGGGTGCAGCGGGCGCAGACTGGAAGGCGGGCTTCACGGAAGACTGGCGCGGCGCGGAATATCCACCGGCACCGGCGACAGCGGTGCGCGCGCCACCCATCCTGAACTGACCAAGCAGATTGTTCAGCGCTTCCGCCTCGCGGGCGAGCGAATGGCTGGCGGCGGTTTGCTGTTCCACCATGGCGGCGTTCTGCTGGGTGCCCTGATCCATGGTGTTCACGGCCGTGGTG
>JAEXMK010000165.1 GCA_023444445.1 Pseudomonadota bacterium
GGGGAGAAGGTCGCGGCAGCGGGATGAGGGGGCAAGCTCTCCGAAATCCGGCAACGTTGCCCCCTCATCCGACCCTTCGGGCCACCTTCTCCCCGGCGGGGAGAAGAAAGAGGCAGCACACGCTCGATCCAATATGTGACGGATGTAAACGAGTTAGCAGCTTTATGTTTCGGCCGCAGCCGAACTATGCCAGCACGCTCTTCATCGGCTGGCCGGCCACATAGGTTTCCACCACGGTGCGGTCGTCGCCCATGGTCAGCATCAGGAACAGTTCTTCCGTGAGGCTATTCACCACTTCCATCTTCAGGGCCATGGCTGGTGTCGAGGAGGCGTTCAGCACGGTGATGTCGGCATCCGTGCCGGCCTCCAGCGTGCCGATGCGGTCGACCATGGAGAGCGCTTCGGCATTGCCGCGGGTCATCAGATACCAGCTTTCCAGCGGGTTGAGACGTTCGCCCAGCAATTGCTGGATTTTGTAGGCCTCGTCCATCGTGCGCAGCATGGAGTAGCTCGATCCGCCGCCGATATCGGTGGCGACGGCGATGCGAACAGGCTTTTCGCGCCGCTGCAGCTTTTTCATCGGGAAGAGGCCGGAGCCGATGAAGAGGTTCGAGGTGGGGCAATGCACTGCCACCGCGCCGGTTTCCGACAACACATCCGCCTCGCGATCGGACAAATGGATGGCATGGCCGAGCAGGGTTTTGCTGCCCATCAGGCCGTAACGCACATAGATATCGGTATAGTCGGTCGCTTCGGGGTAAAGCTCGCAGGTATATTTGATCTCGTCCAGATTTTCGGACAGATGCGTCTGAATGAAGAGGTCAGGAAATTCCTGCGCCAGCGCCTGGGCGGCTTCCATCTGCTTCGGTGTGGAGGTGATGGCGAAGCGCGGGGTGATGGCGACGTGGTTGCGGCCCTTGCCGTGCCAGTCGGCGATGACCGCGCGCGTCTCGTCATAGGAGGTTTCCGGCGTGTCCAGCAGGCCCTGCGGCGCGTTGCGGTCCATCATCACCTTGCCGCCGATCATCAGCATATTGCGCTTCATGGCTTCCGCAAAGAAGGCGTCGGCGGAGGTTTTGTGCACGGAGCAATAGGCGGCGGCCGTGGTGGTGCCGTGGCGCAGAAGCTCGTCGTAGAAGTGTGTGGCGATGCGCTGGGCATGCGCGCTTTCAACGAAACGGCACTCTTCCGGGAAAGTATAGGTGTTCAGCCATTCCAGCAGATTGGCGGCATAGGAGCCGATGACCTGCATCTGCGGGAAATGCAGGTGCATGTCGATGAGGCCGGGCACGATGAGATGCGGGCGGTGGTCCTTTTCCTCGACGTCTTCGGGTGCTGTCTTACGGATATCGGCATATTCGCCGATGGCGGCGATCTTGCCGTTTTCGAGAAGCAGGCCGCCATCTTCGATATAGAGATAGCTTTGCGTATCGTCGATTGCGAGCGGCGCGCGGCGGAAGCTCAGCAGGCGGCCGCGCAGCAGAACCAGGCTCATTCAGTCTTTCCTTCGGCTTTTCCAGCCCCGGAAACCGCACTTTCATACCATGCGGTCAGCAGCTTGCGCTCATCCGGGGTGATGGCGGTGATGTTGCCGGGAGGCATGGCATGGCTGCGCCCGGCTTGCAAATAGATTTCACGCGCATGGGCAGCGATCTGTTCGTCGGTTTCCAGCTTCACCGATTTCGGTGTGAAGGGCACGCCTTCCCACACCGGCTCGGCCGCATGGCACATGGAACAGCGGCCTTGGACCACATCGCGCGCCTTGGCGAAATGGGCGTCGCTGACGAATTGCCGCTGCATGGGCGAAAGGGTAGCGGCCTTCTGTTCTTCCTCGCCGGTCAGTACTTTCGGCACGGTGGAAAGCCACATGATGACGATGAAGATGAGGGCAGTCAGCAGCCACGTCCATGTCGGCTTGCCCTTGCGGGCGTGGGTGGTGTTGAACCAGTGGCGGATGGTGACGCCCATCAGGAAGACCAGCGCTGCGATGATCCAGTTAAACTGCGTGGCGAAGGCCAGCGGATAATGGTTCGACAGCATGAAGAAGATGACGGGCAGCGTCAGATAGTTGTTGTGCAACGAACGCTGCTTGGCGATGCGGCCATATTTGGGGTCGGGGGTGCGCCCGGCGATCAGGTCTGCGACGACGATTTTCTGGTTGGGGATGATGATGAAGAACACATTCGCCGACATGATGGTGGCGGTGAAGGCACCGAGATGCAGGAAGGCGGCGCGGCCCGTGAAGACCTGCGTGTAACCCCATGCCATCGCCACCAGCGCGACATAAAGCACGACCATCAGGCCCCAGGTATTGTTACCGAGCGGCGATTTGCATAAAAAATCATAAAACAGCCAGCCGATGGCGAGCGAGGCCAGCGACAGACAGATGGCCTGGAATTGCGTCAGCGCCAGCACGGAATGGTCGATGAGAAAAAGGTCCGCGCCGCCATAATAAACGATGCAGAGCATGGCAAAGCCGGAAAGCCAGGTGACGTAACTTTCCCATTTGAACCATGTCAGGTGCTCGGGCATCTGGGCAGGCGCAACCAGATATTTCTGGATGTGATAAAAGCCGCCGCCATGCACCTGCCATTCCTCGCCATAGGCCCCCGGCGGCAGATGCG
>JAEXMK010000041.1 GCA_023444445.1 Pseudomonadota bacterium
GGTTCGCTGGATGAGACCATGGCGGTGTCGGACGGCGATGTCGTGCTGGTGCCCAAGGGCCACCACCCCTGCGGCGCGCCCTATGGTTATGAGATGTATTATCTGAACGTGATGGCCGGGCCGATGCGCAAATGGCGCTTCAAGAACCACCCGGATCACGACTGGATTTTCAAACGGGATAATCCGTAACGCGCCAACATAAGCAGCACACGCCTCATCCCTGTGCCTGTCACAGGGATCCAGCCAGCCCAAGTCCTTGGGCTGAAAGGACTCTTTCCGCCACGCAGACGCGTGTCGGCTGGATTCCTGTGACAAGCACAGGAATGAGGAGGAAAACGCAAGCCATTTGAATCGAAACTCTCGGGAGGAGAATACCATGGCCGCTCTTGGCGTTGGCCTTATCGGCACCGGTTACATGGGCAAATGCCACGCGCTGGCGTGGAACAATGTCACCAGCGTCTTCGGCGATGTGGAACGCCCCCGCCTCGTGACGCTCGCGGAAGTCAATCCCGAGCTTGCCGCGAAGAAAGCCGCCGAATTCGGCTTTGCCCGCTCAACGGGCAACTGGCGCGACCTGCTTTCCGATCCCGAGATCGACGTCATCTCGGTCACCACGCCCAACGCATTCCACCCGGAAATGGCCATTGCCGCCCTTGAGGCCGGCAAACATGTCTGGTGCGAAAAGCCGATGGCGCCCGCCTTTGCCGACGCGGTGAAGATGCGCGATGCCGCCCGCCGCTCCGGCAAGGCCGCAGCGATGGGCTACAATTACATCCAGAACCCCGTCATCCGCCACATCCGCCGCCTGATCGACGAAGGCGCGATCGGCAAGGTCTATCATGTGCGTGCCGAAATGGACGAGGACTTTATGGCCGATGCCACCCAGCCCTTCTACTGGAAGAGCGAAGCGTCTTCCGGTTACGGCGCGCTGGATGATTTTGCCGTGCATCCGCTGTCACTGCTCTACGCCCTGTTCGGCCATGCACAAAGCGCCATTACCGACATGGTGAAACCTTACGAAACCCGCCCGCTTGCCGGCGGCGGCGAGCGAGCCGTCGAGACGCATGATCTTGCCAGCGTTCTCTTGAAGCTTGAGGGCGGCATTTCCGCCGTGCTCATCGCCAACCGCTCCGCCTGGGGCCGCAAGGGCCGCATCGCCATCCAGATTTATGGCTCCACCGGCTCGATCCTGTTCGATCAGGAGCGGATGAACGAGTTCCAGCTTTACACCACGGACGGGCGCCCCGAGGAGCAGGGTTTCCGAACCATCCTCACCGCTCCCCACCACAAGCCCTATGACCGCTTCATCCCCGCCCCCGGCCACGGCCTCGGCTTCAACGATCTGAAGGTCATCGAATGCCGGGAGCTGATCGCGGCAATCGAGGGCAAGAAGGCCCACATCATCGATTTTGAGGAAGGGCTGAAGATCGAGCGCAGCATTCACGCCATGGCCCGGTCGTTTGCCGAAGGGCGTTGGGTGGGAAGCGTGGAGATTGCGGAATAGAACGCCCACAAAGGGCGAAAACCTCTCTTCCGTCATACCGGCCTTGAGCCGGTATCCAGCCACGGCGCGTCTGCGCCGTGAGAGGAGTATTTCGCGATCAAGGACTTGATCGCGCTGGACCCCGGATCTAGTCCGGGGTGACGGGCGTGTGGCGGTAAAGCCTCACCCCTCGACCGGCGTTTCCGGCACCGGCGTCAGCACCTTGCCGTCCCGGAACCAGCCGAGAATATTGTCAGCCACCAGATCAGCCATCGCATTGCGCGTCGGGATGGACGCAGAAGCGACATGCGGCAGCAGGGAGACGTTCGGCAGCGACAGGAAGGCTTCCGGCACCTTCGGTTCGGCATAAAACACGTCGAGACCGGCAGCACCCAGCTGACCGCTTTTGAGCGCCGCAAGAAGCGCTTCCTCATCGACGCTGGAGCCGCGACCGACATTGATGAACACGCCCTCAGGCCCGAGCGCGGTCAGGATATCGGCATTGATAGCCTTGTGCGTCTCCGGCGTGCCCGGCACGATACAGATCAGCGTATCGACAGCCTCAGCCATCTCCTTCAGCGAAGCGTAATAGGTGTAGGAGAGTTCGTCGCGCTTGCTGCGGGTGTGATAGCCGATCTCCACCTTGAAAGGCTCCAGTCGCTTGGCGATTTCCTGGCCGATGCGGCCCATGCCGAACAGGCCGACCTTGCGGCCGCGCAGCGAAAACGGCGACAGCGCGAACGGGCCTTCGCCAACCCATTTGCCATCCCGCAGCCACGTCTCGGCCTGATAGAGACGGCGCACGGTGTTGATCAACAGCGCAATCGTCGTATCGGCCACTTCGTCATTCAGCACATCAGGCGTATTCGTAACCACGATGCCACGCGTGGCGGCATGTTTGGCGTCGACACCATCATAACCCACGCCGAAATTGGCGATTATCTCGAGCTTCGGCAGCGCATCGATCCATTTGGCGTTGACGGCGCCGGAAACAGCAATGGCATTGACGCGCTCCGCCGCGCCGTCAGGCAGAACCGGCTCTGCGCCGGCGGGTGCCGTGACAATCTCGACCTTGCCTTCGAGGCGTTCGAGAACGCGCGGGTTTATCTTGCCGGGAACGAGAACGACGGCCTTTTTGTCAGACATAAGCGGATATTCCTCCTGATAACATTCCGATAGCCGGAGCGGTTTGCAGGCGAACCTTTCGCCATCCCACTCCTCTGGGCGGCGATCCTTTCAAACAAAGGCGGCCGTGAAAAGGGCAATAAGGGGATGCTATGGGGGCAGACGGAAGTTTCTTGCCGATTTTTTTAAGCGCCCTCACCGTCATGCCGGACTGGATCCGGCATCCAGCCAGCCCAAGTCCTTGGGCTGAGAGAGTCTTTTTCACCGCGTAGATACGCGTTGGCTGGATTCCGGTTCAAGGCCGGAATGACGGAAAGGTGCAACACACAGAGCGTGCACCATCTCCCATCATCGGAAGATTCACACACGAGGCCGCACCGGCCCGGTCGATTGCCGAATACGCATTTCCGGTTTGATGAGGTGAATACCGTCAGGTTCATGGCTGCCCGCCAGCCTGTCCAGCAGCGCGCGGGCCGCCAGGCGGCCAACCTCGGCCTGGCCGTTGGAAACCGTGGTCAGCGCCGGGGTGGCGATGGCAGCTTCCTCCAGATCGTCGTAGCCCGTGACCGAGATATCGACACCCGGCACCAGACCGGCGCGGGAAATACCGTTCATGAGACCGATGGCAACGAGATCGTTCCAGCAGACGGCCGCAGTGGGCTTCTGCGGCAGCGACAGGAAATGCACCGCCGCCTCGAAACCGCCCTGTTTGGAGCGTGGGCCGGGAATGCGCAGGTTCGGATCAACCTCGATGCCCGCCTTGCGCAGCGCATTGACGTAACCCTGGTAACGGTCACGCCCCGTCGAGGTCTGGTCGGTACCGCCAACCATGGCAATGGTGCGGTGACCGAGGCTAATGAGGTGATTGGTGGCGAGCGAAATGCCGTAGCTGTCGTCGCCGCGATAGGTCGGCATATCGACGCCGTCCATCGAACGGGCCACCAGAATGGCGGGCATGCCGTTCTCTTCGGCGAGAGTCATGTCCTCGATCGGCGTGCCGATGGCGGGCGACATGATGATGCCGTCGGAGCCGAGCTGCAGCAGCGTTTCGATGAAAGTGCGCTGCTTTTCAACCGAATCATAATGGTTGGACAGGATGAAGGTCTGGCGGCTGCGGTCCAACTCACTTTCAATGGCTTTCAGGATTTCGCCATAGAAGGGGTTCATCACATCGTGGAACACGACACCGACAATGCCGGAGCGCGAGGTGCGCAGGCTGGCGGCGCGGCGGTTGTAGATATAACCCAGTGCCCGCGCCTGTTCCTTGATCTTGTCACGCGTGTCGGAGGCAACAAGCGGACTGTCGCGCAATGCCAGTGAAATCGTGGCGGTCGAAAGACCGAGGCTTTCGGCAATCGTCGACAGTTTAACCTTTTGTGCCATGGCATTCCTCCCCAAACGCATGTCAGCGACGGATGTCCCTGTTTAAATCGCAATTAAACAATTTAAACAAAATCCGCAACCCGTTTAAGGAATCCCCATAAAACAAAGGGCGCACTTTAAAAATTTCAACAAATTATTGAAGATTGGCGTCGATTGCCTTGAGAAGTTTAACAACGTTGCGAATATCCTTGGCGGAAAGCCCCTCTATGGCCCTCGCCCCGCAATCCGCTATCGATGTGTTGATGTGCTCGACGCTCTTCAGGCCCGCTTCCGTTAGCTTCACCAGCGTCACACGACCGTCTTCGTCATCCCCGCTGCGCTCCACGAAACCCTGGGCTTCCATGCGGCCGATGGTGCGGGTCATCGTCGGCGCCTTTACGCCGAGTTTCTGGGCGATCTGACCGGGTGTCAGGCTGCCTTCCTGCGCCAGCGCCAGAATGACGCCGTCCTGGCCCGCATAAAGGCCGCTTTCGGCAAGGCTGTGGCTGAGCGCCGTGCGCATGGAGCGGGCAGCCTGGGTAATGGATTGCGCCAGTTCCTCGGGGTTGAAACTCTCATCCCTCTTTTTGACGTCCTTGACCTTCTTGCTGCCCTTTTCCTTCTTGGCGCTTTTGTCCTTATGCCCGGATTTGTCCTTGCTCATATGCGAGTGCCTTTTACCCTGTGGCGGAACCGATATATGTTGCTGGAAATCCTTACCGAATGCTCGCGCGGACTGCCAGATGCCAAACTCATACACGCATTATCACGACGAAAACGTAACAGACCCTCATCTTCGCGCAACAGGTGCAATTTCCGTGCTGCCGCTCGGCGCGCACGAGCAGCATGGGCCCCACCTGCCCTTCGAGACCGATACGCTGATTGCGGCGGGCATCGTCTCCCGCCTCGCCGCCGTTTTGCCTGCTCATCTGCCGGTCAGCTTCCTGCCGGTGGAGCCCGTCGGTTATTCCATCGAACACATGAATGTGCCTGGCACCAAGACGCTGCGTTATGACGAGGCTGTCGAACGCTGGCTCGGCATTGCGAAAGCCGAATATGAAAAGGGTGTACGCAAATTCGTGATGCTGAACGCCCATGGCGGCAATTCACCGCTGATGACCATCGTCGCGACCGAGGCCCGCGCCCGTTTCGGCATGCTGGCGGTCGCGACAAGCTGGACGCGTTTCGGTGTGCCGGCCGATATCGTGAAGCCGGAGGACAAGGCGGTCGATATTCACGGTGGCGATATCGAGACATCCGTCATGCTGGCGCTTCATCCCGAACGAGTGGCAATGGAAAAGGCCGCAAACTTCCCCTCGCGCCAGAGCGATTTCACTAGCCGCTTCAAACACCTGCGCGCCTATGGCCCGCACGCATTCGGCTGGCTGATGAGCGATCTCAACTCTCATGGCGTTGCCGGAAACGCCGCCGCCGCCTCTGCGGAAAAGGGCGAAAGGCTGATTTCCCATGCGGTCAACGGCCTGCTCGAACTGCTTGAAGATGTCCACGCTTTTGACATAACGTTATTTCATAACAAAATTTGAAAAACTCAGCCGAAAGCGGCCAGAATCCCTTTGAACTACCCGAACGTCGCGCCTATATGGACGACGACACTTCTCCTTAAGGCCGCAACCGGCCTTGCTCCATACGAGGTTTCCATGACCGAAACAGCAACAGCCAAGCCCATTCCAGTCACCGTCTTGACGGGATATCTCGGCGCCGGCAAGACGACGCTTCTCAACCGCATTCTCTCCGAGAACCACGGCAAGAAATACGCTGTCATCGTCAATGAATTCGGCGAGATCGGCATCGACAACGATCTGATCGTCGAATCCGACGAGGAAATCTACGAAATGAACAATGGCTGCGTATGCTGCACGGTGCGTGGTGACCTCATCCGCGTCGTGGAAGGCCTGATGCGCCGCCCCGGCCGCTTCGACGGTATCATCGTCGAGACGACGGGCCTCGCCGATCCCGTTCCCGTCGCCCAGACCTTCTTCATGGATGACGACGTGCGCGCCAAGACCGAGCTCGATGCCGTCGTTGCCCTGGTTGACGCCAAGCATCTGCCGCTGCGCCTGAAGGACAGCCGCGAGGCCGAAGACCAGATCGCCTTTGCCGATGTCGTTGTCGTCAACAAGACCGATCTCGTTTCGCCGGAGGAAGTTGCCCGCATCGAAGATATCGTGCGCGCCATCAATCCTTCCGCCCGCATCTACAAGACCACCCGTTCCGGCGTCGATCTCGCCCGGGTTCTCGATCAGGGCGCCTTCAACCTGGAACGCGCGCTGGAAAACGACCCGCATTTCCTAGAGCACGGCCATGACGACCACGTTTGCGGCCCTGATTGCGATCATCATCACGATCACGACCATCATCATCATGACCATGACCACGGGCATCATCACCACGATCATGACCATGGGCACGACCATGGCCACGATCATCACCACCATGGCGCGGTATCCCCGATCCATGACGTGACGGTACAGTCGGTTTCGCTACGGGGCGGCGAGATGAATCCCGAGCGGTTCTTCCCCTGGATCCAGAAGGTCACCCAGACCGATGGCCCGAACATTCTGCGCCTCAAGGGCATCATCGCCTTCAAGGGCGATGCCGAGCGTTACGTGGTCCAAGGCGTGCACATGATCATCGAGGGCGATCACCAGCGCCCGTGGAAGGAAGATGAAAAGCGCGAAAGCCGCCTCGTCTTCATTGGACGCGAACTGGACCGCGAGAAGCTGGAGAAAAGTTTTAACGCCTGCCTCGCCACGGCCTGATCCTCTCGCCTGGCAACAACCCCGGCCTCGAGCCGGGGCTTCGCCGCTTCCTTCCTCATCTCTGTGCTTGTCACAGAGATCCAGCCAGCCCAAGTCCTTGGGCTGAAAGGAGTCTCCCCGCCGCGCAGACGTGCGACGGCTGGATTCCTGTGACGAGCACAGGAATGAGGTCGAGGGGAATGTAAAGCGGTTCCGCTTTTGCCGGAAATGCTCTAGAACCATGCCAGCCAGCGGGAATGACGCTCCCGCCAATCAGACACAGATACGAAAGACCGATGCCCCATGCCGACTGTTGCCCCGCTTGATATCGAAGGCCACGTGGTCTCGACCCATTTTCTCGGCGACATTCCCCTGTTTGCCACCGCCGCCGGCACCATTCACC
>JAEXMK010000043.1 GCA_023444445.1 Pseudomonadota bacterium
AAAACCCGAACCGCCGAAAACGGTGACGAGGGGTGGAAGGTTGGCCAAGGTCATGGGAGGCTCCTCAGAAGCTGTCGATAAAGCGTTTTTCAGTCTCTTAGCCCAAAGCCGCGCGCGCGTGAAGAGAGGTTGTGGCAAGGCCTGCGGCTAGTTTGCGAAATGCGGTTGACGAGCGTCAGATTCCTTCGACGATCATCATCTCCGCCTCCGCGACTTCCTGGCGGATTTTGGCGGCCGCCTGATATTCGGGAGAATTATAACAATCGATGGCGTGCTGCACTGAAGGAAATTCGATGATGACGTTGCGCGCACGCGCCTTGCCTTCCAGCTCGGTCACTGAACCGCCGCGCGCCAGAAAATTGGCGCCGAACCGCTCAAAAGCAGGCTTTGCCGTCGTGACATAGTCCTTGTAGCGTTCACTGTCGCGCACATCGACGCGGGCGATCCAATATCCCTTGGGCATGTTGTCCCCTCCAGTTACCGTTATTGATTGGCCGGAAAGCTGGCGCGCAGCATATCGTCCAGAATGGCGCGGGCCGCCGCTTTCGGGTCCTCTGCCCTGACGATGGGGCGGGCGACAACCAGATGGCTCGAACCGGCCTTGATGGCGTCATAGGGCGTCATTACCCGCTTCTGATCGCCAAGATCAGCGCCGGCGGGGCGAATGCCGGGGGTGACCACGGCAAGGTCGGGGCCGAGAATTTCACGCACAGCGGTCGATTCTTCCGCCGAACAGACAATGCCGCCCATACCGGCCTCGCGTGCCTGTTCAGCCCGACGCAGCACCAGCGACCGCGCGTCGGACGCGTAACCGGCCTCGACCAGATCGCTGTCGTCCATCGAGGTCAGCACGGTGACGCCCAACAGGCACAGGCCGGAGCCTTCTGCCGCCTTGACGGCAGCACGCATGGCTTTGGGATAGGCATGCAGCGTCAGCATCGACATGCCCATTCGGGCGATGTTTTCGACACCAGAGGCGACGGTATTGTCGATATCGAGCAGCTTCATGTCGAGAAAGACCTTCTTGCCGCTCTGGACAAGGTCACGCGCGAATTCGAGACCGCCGGCAAAAACCAGTTGATAGCCAATCTTGTAGAAAAGGACTTCGTCACCGATTTTCGAAACGATGTCTTCGGCCTGTTGCACAGTCGGAACATCGAGCCCGACGATGAGTTTTTCGCGCGCGGTCATTGTCTTATCCCTGCCATGTTTCCATTGCCGTCCAGTCGCATGTGGGGGACGCGGCTGCAAGTGAAAACTCGGCGATGGAAAAGCGGAAAAGATTGCCGCCGCCCGGCGGTTGGTCCTCGGCGCGGCTGATGCCAAGGCCCTCGACATGGCATTTTAGAAGCGTGCCCACACCGCCATGGCCGATAAAGGCAACTGGCTGCCGTGGGTCGTGTCGGTCGAGAACGGCTTTGACAGCCCCGACGATCCGCGCCTGCGCATCGATTGCCCGTTCCCAGCCGTGAAAACTCTCCTCAGGATGAGCGAAGAACCAGTCCGCCGCCTTCTCGAATTCCGGCGGTGGCAGGAAGCCGGTGGCCGACCGGTCGTTTTCATGCATTGACTCGACGATCTCTATTTCCGCGCCAGATGTTTCGGCAAGGATACGCGCGGTTTCGATCGCCTTGGTTTCGGCGCTGGAAACGATGCGCCGCAACGCCCGCGCCCAAGGCAGGTGGCTCGCCTCTCGCGTCCGCTCGACGCCCCTGTCCGAAAGTCCCCACTCAGGAACGGGAACCGTCGGATCGATCTTGACCTGGGGGTGGGTGATGTAAAGCGCATGCATGGCAATCGGCCCTCAAGGGCGATGGAAAGGGAAAATCAACACCCTAACCATTCGTCACGACCGGGAAATGACGGCCTTGTTCATTCTGCAGACGCGATCAGGCCCGCGTATATGTCCACAATTGCGCCGGCGGAATATTGCGGACGATGAAATCAAAATGGCGGATATGGTAGAGATGCGGCTGCGCGACGATCGGGGAAATCGGACCGTAGGATATCTGCACCACGGGGCGGCCGTGCGGTACGCGCTTCAGCAATTCGTCGAGAAGCTTGATGCGGGCAGCCATCGGAAAATTCAGCATCGGTACGGCGGAAATGACGCTGTCGAACATCTGGCCCTTGTGCTCGCCAAGTGTCGCATCGAGATCGAAGGCGTCGCCATTGACGAAATTGACGCCCGGATAGCTTCTGAGCAGCTGATGGTAGAAGTCGGTCGAATATTCGATGGCCGTCAGGCTCTCCGGCTTGATGCCGCGCGCCAGAATGGCCTTGGTGATGACGCCGGTGCCGGGACCGAGTTCGAGAACCGGCAGGCCGGAATGGGGATTGATGACACTCGCCATTTTTTTCGCCGTGATCGACGATGTCGGGACAATGGCGCCGACTTTTTTTGGCTGGCTGACCATGCCTTTGAAGAAGCGAATTTCTTCCTCAAATTTCTGTTCAAAGCGTTGCTTCAGGTTGAGTGCCATGATTCCCCTCGGATACAATTTGGTCATTGTCAAAAAACGGTTACGCACTGTTGATCTCATTTGGCGCAAAAACAAGGCAAAATGTCGTAACTGGAAAAATTCGGTATTCATCTAAAATACGCGTTACTCGAATCGAAAAACGCCGGGGAAGCGATCCACCGGCGTTTTTGATTGAATTGGCAAAAAACAGCCGTTTAAACGCGCATCGGCATCAGAACATAGAG
>JAEXMK010000071.1 GCA_023444445.1 Pseudomonadota bacterium
GCACAGGTTCGGCTCGAGCAGGGCCATCTGCAGAATTTCGGCACGCTTCTTCTCACCACCGGAGAAACCGACGTTCAGAGGGCGCTTCAGCATATCCATGTTGATCTTCAGCTCGCCGGCAGCGTCCTTGACGCGGCGAATGAAGTCCGGCGTCGTCAGTTCGTCTTCGCCGCGATACTTGCGCTGCTCGTTCATCGCCACCTTCAGGAACTGCATGGTGGCAACGCCCGGAATTTCGACCGGATACTGGAACGCGAGGAAGATGCCCTTGGCAGCGCGCTCGGAGGCATCGAGTTCGAGGATGCTCTCGCCGTTGTAGAGGATGTCGCCTTCGGTGACTTCGTAGTCCTCGCGGCCCGACAGGATGTAGGAGAGCGTCGACTTGCCCGAACCGTTCGGGCCCATGATGGCGGCAACTTCGCCGGCGGCAACCTTCAGGTTCAGACCCTTGATGATCTCGGTTTCGGTGTCGGCGATCTTTGCGTGCAGGTCGATGATTTCAAGTATGGTTTTTTCCTAGAATAGTGTGATCGATTGGTGCGCGAAAACCGCGCACTCAGGGTCGTGTCCGTCTGAAGATCAGCCCACCGAGCCTTCGAGCGAGATGCCGATCAGCTTCTGCGCTTCAACGGCGAATTCCATCGGCAGCTCCTGAATGACTTCCTTGACGAAGCCGTTGACGATCAGGGCGATCGCTGCTTCTTCGGGAATACCGCGCTGCAGGCAGTAGAAGAGCTGGTCTTCGGAAATCTTCGAGGTGGTCGCTTCGTGCTCGAAATGCGCCGAAGAGTTCTTCGCCTCGATGTAGGGCACGGTGTGGGCGCCACACTTGTCGCCGATCAGCAAGCTGTCGCACTGCGTGAAGTTACGCGTGTTGGTCGCCTTGCGATGTGCCGAAACCTGACCGCGATAGACGTTTTCCGAGAAACCGGCAGCAATACCCTTGGCGATGATGCGGCTCGACGTGTTCTTGCCGAGGTGGATCATCTTGGTGCCGCTGTCGATCTGCTGATGACCGTTGGAAACGGCAATCGAGTAGAACTCGCCACGGCTGTCGTCGCCGCGCAGGATGCAGGACGGGTACTTCCAGGTGATGGCAGAACCGGTTTCAACCTGTGTCCAGGAAATCTTCGAACGGTTGCCGCGGCAATCGCCACGCTTGGTCACGAAGTTATAGATGCCGCCCTTGCCTTCCTTGTCGCCCGGATACCAGTTCTGGACGGTGGAATACTTAATTTCGGCATCATCGAGTGCCACGAGTTCGACCACGGCGGCGTGAAGCTGGTTCTCGTCGCGCTGCGGTGCGGTGCAGCCTTCCAGATAGGAAACGTAGGCGCCTTCTTCACAGATGATGAGCGTGCGCTCGAACTGACCGGTGTTCTTCTCGTTGATACGGAAGTACGTGGAAAGCTCCATCGGGCAGCGAACGCCCTTCGGCACGAATACGAAGGAACCGTCGGTGAAGACCGCCGAGTTCAGCGTCGCATAGAAGTTGTCCGTTGTCGGAACGACCGAGCCGAGATACTTCTTCACCAGCTCCGGATATTCGCGGATCGCTTCGGAGATCGACATGAAGATCACGCCGGCCTTCGCCAGTTCCGCCTTGAAGGTGGTCACAACCGACACGCTGTCGAACACGGCATCAACCGCGACCGGGCGCTTTTCAACGCCAGCGAGGATTTCCTGTTCCTTCAGCGGAATGCCGAGCTTTTCGTAGACCTTCAGCAGCTCCGGATCGACTTCATCCAGCGACTTCGGGCCAGGAGCGGACTTCGGTGCGGCATAATAATAGAGATCGTTGAAATCGATCTTCGGATAGCTGACGCGAGCCCATGTCGGCTCTTCCATTGTCAGCCAGCGCTTGTACGCCTCAAGGCGCCATTCCAGCATCCATTCCGGCTCCTGCTTTTTTGCAGAAATGAACCGGATTACCTCTTCGGAAAGGCCTTTCGGGGCCTTGTCGACTTCGATCTGAGTTTCGAAGCCGTATTTATACTGGTCCACATCGATCTGGCGGACCTGATCGATCGTTTCCTGAACCGCAGCCATGTCGTTCTCCAATCTCGCCGGAGCAAAGGTCCGGTGGCTTGTCAACGTATCAAGGCGGAAAGCCGCCTTCATCCATCTTCGGGCAAATTATTCCGGGCCATGCAGGCGGACGGAACTCTTCACCCATGTAGGTGCGGGATGGCGTTTTTCACACATCCCAGCAAGCGGAAATTTGATATTCCGCAATTCTTTACCGCGCTTTCACGCCGCCTGTCCGGCCGGCTTGCGCCGCCCGGCTATTTTTCCGAACGCCGCAAGCGTGCGCTCGATATCGTTTTGCGTCGTCGCATGGCCGAGCGAAATTCTCAGCGCGCCGAGCTTGGGGTCATGCCCCATCGCCGTCAGAACATGGCTCTCGCCAACTTTTCCGGACGAGCAGGCCGATCCGGCCGAAAGGGCGATACCTTCAATGTCGAAGGCGATCTGCCCCGTTTCCGCTTTCAGTCCCGGAAGCGTGAAGAAGGTGGTGTTGCAAACCCGCGCCCCACTCTCGCCGTGGATCACCACGTCGGCGGCGGCAACGCGCATACCGGCCTCAAGCGCCGTCCGCAGATCGGATAGACGCAGCGTTTCCGCTTCCAGATTTTTGACCGCATCGGCAGCAGCCGCACCGAACCCAAGAATCGACAGCGTATTTTCAGTGCCGGAACGATGACCCTTTTCCTGCCCGCCGCCATGAATCAGCGGCCGAGGCATCATCACTTCACCGCGCGACACCAGGGCACCTGCCCCCTTCGGCCCGCCAAGCTTGTGGGACGAGAGAATGAGGAAGTCCGCGTCCAGTGCTGCAATATCAAGCGGCATGCGCCCTGCAGCCTGAACCGCATCGACAACCATCAACCCGCCCGCGGCATGCACGAGCCTTGCGGCCTCGATAACGGGCTGAACGATGCCGGTCTCGTTGTTCACAAGCATGCAGGCAACCATCGGCAGGCCGGATGACGCATCATGTCCAGCCAACAGGGTCTCAAGCGCGGCTAGGTCGAGAACACCGGATGCCGTAACGGGAACTTCCGTAACGTTATCCTTGCTGAACCGGCCGCCTTCACGAACCGCAGGGTGTTCGATGGCGGAAACATAGAGGTGGCCCATCCGCAATGGAGCGCGACCCATCTTGAAATCCGGTGTCAAAACCAGATTGGCCGCTTCGGTCGCACCGCTGGTAAACGTCACATTCGGCGCTTGCGCGCCAGCAAGGGCGGCAACCTCGCGGCGAGCAGCCTCGACGGCCGCGCGTGCAGCGCGCCCTTCCCTGTGAACAGACGAAGGATTACCAGACATATCAAGAGCTTCGACAAGCACGTCCCGCACGGCAGGCCGCAACGGCGCCGTGGCGTTCCAGTCCATATATGTGCGAGTCAAAACCGTCATGACGGAACATCTTCCGCTAATCTTCCATGCGCCGAAACGCATTTTCCTTGAAATTTCAGTTGTGCTTGCCTTATGACACGAGCCGAGTGCTTTAGCACACACAAAGTTTCGAATTGTTCTAAACTGCGTTCTAGAAAAGCTGACAGACTTCGTCAAGTCTTATCGCCAGAAGATCGCCGCCAGCAAAAAAAAACCACAACCGGAGTACCAATGCCCGAAGTCATCTTTAACGGCCCGGCGGGTCGCCTCGAAGGCCGTTATCAGCCCTCCAAGGAAAAGAGCGCACCGATCGCGATCATTCTGCACCCGCACCCACAGTTCGGCGGCACGATGAACAACCAGATCGTCTACCAGCTCTTCTATCTTTTCCAGAAGCGCGGCTTCACGACGCTCCGTTTCAACTTCCGCTCCATCGGCCGCAGCCAGGGCGAGTTCGACCATGGCGCCGGTGAACTGTCCGACGCGGCGTCCGCGCTCGACTGGGTGCAGAGCCTGCATCCGGACAGCAAGAGCTGTTGGGTCGCCGGTTACTCCTTCGGCGCATGGATCGGCATGCAGCTTCTGATGCGCCGTCCGGAAATCGAAGGTTTCATGTCGATTGCACCGCAGCCGAACACCTACGACTTCTCGTTCCTCGCCCCCTGCCCGTCGTCCGGCCTCATCATCAACGGTGATTCCGACAAGGTCGCACCGGAGAAGGACGTCAATGGTCTGGTTGAAAAGCTGAAGACCCAGAAGGGAATTCTGATCACGCACCGGACCGTTCCTGGCGCCAACCACTTCTTCAATGGCAAGGTGGATGAGCTGATGGGCGAGTGCGAGGATTACCTCGACCGTCGCCTGAACGGCGAACTGGTGCCGGAACCGGCTGCCAAGCGTATCCGCTGATAATAAACCAGTGACACTCAGAACCGCCGGTCATCCCGGCGGTTTTTTGTTTGGGCGTATCTGGCCGGGCCGCCGTCCGTCACGGCATGTTTTCAGGCAGGCTCACGCCGTCGCCAGAACACCGCCGGTGACAGGCTCTGCCACGCCTGTCGTGCCTGGATAGGTCAGCGGCAATCCCTTCAGAGACCGAACCGCAAGATAGGCCCAGGCTTCCGCCTCCATCGCCCCACCATCGAAACCGGCATCCTCCGCCGCGATGACCTTGGCATCCTTTTCGGCGGCCTGTGCGGCAAACTCTGCCATGATAACCGGATTGAGACGACCACCACCACAGACCACATAGGTTTTGGCCGCTTCCGGAAGATAGCTGGCGGACTTGAGAATAGCCGTACCGGTCAGGTGCGCCAGCGTGCGTGCGCCATCACTCAGCGAAACCTCGCCCTTCTGCGGCGGCAGGAAATCGCTGCGGTCGAGCGAGCGGCGAATATTGGCCGAAAAGAACGGGCTTTCCATGTAGCGGATCACAAGCGGAGGCACGACCTTTCCGCTTGCGGCAACCTTGCCGCCCTTGTCGAAGGTCTTTCCGGTATGCGCCTCGATCCACTGGTCGATCAACATGTTGCCCGGCCCGCTGTCGAAGGCCGCAAGTCGTCCCTCCTCGCCAATGAAAGTGAGATTGGAAATGCCGCCGATGTTGACGAAGACGGCAGGCGTTGCAAAACCCTCGGGCAGATTGGCGGCAAGTGCGGCGTGATAGGCGGGAATAAGTGGCGCGCCCTGCCCGCCATGCACCATGTCGTTGGCACGCATGTCATAGACCACGTCGATCCCGGTTTCTTCGGCCAACAGCGGACCGTCACCAATCTGCACCGTCAGCGCCTCATCCGGCCTATGCAGCACGGTCTGCCCGTGAAAACCGATCACATCGATCTGGTCTGCCTGAAGCTTGTGGCGGTGCAGGAAGGATTTGACCGCCGCCGCATGAGCAAGCGTCAGCTTGCGTTCGGCATCGCCAAGATCCTCGGGGCGTTCGCGACGTTCGCGGATCGACTTGGCGGTCGTCAGTGCTTTTTGCCAGATGGCGCGCAAATGCGGATCATAGGGAAAATAGCCACTCGGTCCATGCCGCACGATGCTTTCGCCATCCGTGTGCAAAAGCGCAATATCGATGCCGTCCATCGATGTTCCGCTCATAAGGCCGATCGCCGTTTTTACGTCACCCACGCGTCATTCTCCCGTCCGAAGGAATCATCATTGTACGATTCGCCAATATTCATGGCCGAAACGGGTGCACTTTTCAAAAAACAATGATAAATCCGCCGCGTTCATTGGCTCCCAATGACGACAAAGATCCAATCAGAAAGAAAAAGGTCATGTCCAGGTTCAAGTCCGATTTCCTCCGCACGCTCGACGAGCGCGGCTTCATTCACCAGATCTCCGATGAGGCAGGTCTCGACGAACTGTTCGCCAAGGAAACTGTGACTGCCTATATTGGCTATGACCCGACGGCATCGAGTTTGCACGTCGGCCACCTGACCCAGATCATGATGCTGCACTGGCTGCAGCAGACCGGCCACCAGCCGATCTCCCTGATGGGCGGCGGCACCGGCATGGTCGGCGATCCCTCCTTCAAGGAAGAAGCTCGCAAGCTGATGACGATCGACATGATCGAGGACAACATTACCTCGCTCAAACACGTCTTCGCCAACTACCTCGATTACGATCGCAAGCCGAACCCGGCGCTGATGATCAACAACGCCGACTGGCTGCGTGGTCTGAACTACCTCGAATTCCTGCGCGACGTCGGCCGCCATTTCTCGGTCAACCGCATGCTGTCCTTCGACAGCGTGAAGACGCGCCTTGACCGCGAACAGTCGCTGTCCTTCCTCGAGTTCAACTACATGATCCTGCAGGCCTACGACTTCGTCGAGCTGAACCAGCGCGTCGGTTGCCGCCTGCAGATGGGTGGTTCCGACCAGTGGGGCAATATCATCAACGGTATCGACCTTGGTCACCGCATGGGTACGCCGCAGCTTTACGCGCTGACCTCGCCTCTGCTGACCACGTCTTCCGGGGCGAAGATGGGCAAGTCGGCCTCCGGTGCGGTCTGGCTCAACAAGGATCTGTTGCCGGTCTACGACTTCTGGCAGTACTGGCGTAACACCGAAGACGCCGACGTAGTCCGTTTCGCAAAACTCTTCACCACGCTGCCGATGGACGAGATCGCCCGCCTTGCAGCACTTGGTGGTTCGGAGATCAACGAAGCGAAGAAGATCCTCGCAACGGAAGTCACCGCGATCCTGCATGGCCGCGCTGCCGCCGAAGAAGCTGCGGAGACCGCACGCAAGACCTTCGAAGAAGGTGCACTTGCGGAAAACCTGCCGTCCATCGACGTTCCGGCAGCCGAACTCGAATCCGGCGTTGGCCTGCTATCGCTGATCGTCCGCGCTGGCTTGGCGGGATCGAATGGCGAAGCTCGCCGCCATGTTCAGGGCGGTGC
>JAEXMK010000078.1 GCA_023444445.1 Pseudomonadota bacterium
TGAGCATCCAGCGGTTTGCCGCGAATCACTGTCAGACACCTAACGGAGTGATCTTTAATTGCCGATTAACCACGGCAGCCTCAGGCAGAATGCAAAGACAGTGCACCCGGAAATGCTTGCTCATGCACTTTCTATCCGCCAAGGCTCATTCCACCTTACTTTTCCTGAATTGGTGATTCCCGCTATTTCCCGCCCCGTCAAGCCTTTGGAGGCGAGACAGCCAAGGAAATTCTCAAAAAAGGCCGCATTTTGCAGTTATCACCAGACTATCCCCTATTTAGGACGCTTGCCGCAAAAGGCAACCCCAGACGTCTTTCAATTCTTGGTCACCCTGCTCAACCATGGCCGAAGGCCGGCCCCTTCACCCGCCCGGACATGACCCCGAAGCCATCGATGATCGCTTCCTGATTTTCCATGCGGCCGATTTCAAGCTGAACTTCGGCAATTGCCCGCACCAGAAGCGTGCCACGCTCGTCATCGGTCGCCTCGGCGATTTCCCGCTCCAGCTCCCGTTTCTGCCAGAGCAGAGATTTTGTCCTCTTATGAAGCGAAAGCGCCTGCACATAACCTTCGCGCGCATCCTCCATCGCCGCCTGTTCGGTGGCCGTCCACAGACGGGCATTACGCACCTGCTGATCCATGGTCTTCAATAGCGCCTCGAAACCCTGCTGCGACAGCCGCTCCATCAGCCCTGCCCGCGATATGTCCGCCGCGTTCTCAGCCGCATAGGTCAGCACCGTGGACCACAACCGCTGCAGATCACGGTTCTCGTAATCGATAGCGGCGATCTCGTCATATTCCTCCAGCAGCAATTCGGGATGGTTGACGATGGTGATGGCAAGAACGCTTTCTCGCAACGAGGGCTTTGTCTGATGCCCCCTGACGAGACCGGATTGCGTCAGCCGGTCGGAAATGCTGCTGGCCGGTGCGGCCATGGCTCCGCCCCGCCCCGGCGCATTGCGCTGGAAACCGCGACCGGCGCCCTGGCCGCCCTCGCGGCGGAAATTCCCGCCCTGCGAGCCGCCCGACTGGAAACGCGGCTGGAAGAAACCGTTCAGCCTGTCTCGCATATCCTGCTGGTAAAAACGGCGCACCGTCTCATCGGCAATCACGGCAACGATCTGGCGCAGGCGACTTTCAAGCTGAGCCCGTTTTTCGGGCGTATCGAACGTGACGCCTGAGGTCTCGCGGCTCCAGATCATCGCGGCAAGCGGCTTGGCTTCCGAAAGCACCCGGTCGAAGGGCGCACGCCCCTCAAGGCGCACAAGATCATCCGGGTCCTTGCCATCAGGCAACAGCGCAAAGCTGACGGAGCGATCCGGCTTGATATGTGGCAGGGCCAGATCGGCCGCACGGTTGGCGGCGCGAATGCCGGCACCGTCGCCATCGAAGCAGAGAACCGGCTGCGGCGACATCTTCCAGAGAAGCTCGAGCTGGCTTTCGGTCAGCGCCGTGCCAAGCGGCGCGACGGCATTTTCGACACCCGCCTGATAAAGCGCGATGACATCCATATAACCTTCGACGGCGATGACCGTGCCGCCCGCTGCCTGCGAGGCGCGGCGCGCGCGGGCGAAATTATAGAGAACATTGCCCTTGTGAAAGAGCTCGGTCTCGTTGGAATTGAGATATTTCGCCACCGCATCCGAAGCCATGGCACGGCCGCCGAAGGCAATCACCTTCTCCCGCGAGGACAGGATAGGGAACATGATGCGATCGCGAAAACGGTCATAGGAAACCGGCACGTTTTCATGGACCACCAGCCCACAGGCTTCCATCTGCTCCTTGGAAACACCCTTGCCTGCAAGATGCTCCTTCAGCGCGTTGCGGCTATCAGGCGCGTAACCCAGCCGAAAAGTCTCGATGGTGCGCCCGGTCAGCCCCCGATCGCGCAGATAAGCCCGAGCTCGCGCGCCGAGCGCCGTTTGCAGCTGATCCTGAAAGAACAGCGTCGCCATTTCCATGACGTCCTGCAGAGAGGTGCGCTCACGCTCCCGCTTTTCCGCCTGCGGATCGGGCTGCGGCATGGAAATGCCGGCCATATCGGCGATCTGCTGTACGGCTTCCGGGAAACTCAAGCCCTCAAGCTCTGTCAGAAAGCGGAAATGATCGCCGGAAACGCCGCAACCAAAGCAATGATACCGCCCCTTGCGGTCCTCACAGTGAAAGCTCGGGCTTTTTTCGCCATGGAACGGGCAGCAGGCCCAATAATCCCCCCGCGGCGCATTGGTCTTCTTCTTGTCCCAGGACACACGTCTGCCAATCACATCGGAGATGTTCACGCGGTCGCGTATCTCATCAAGGAAAGAGTTGGAAAAGCGCATGGGTTACCTGTTCGAGGCCAGTCTTTCATATAAGCGCAGAATGGCGCCAGCACCAACCCTATGAACCAGTTCACAGCCACAATACCCGATATTCACAGGGTGGCGCAAAAAGCTGGCAAAGCCCTTTGCGCCTGCTTTGGGCAAATTTGTGGCGCTGCATCATCACTAAAAATTATGTTTTTGTAATTTGAGCAGTCCGTCCGCGCGTTGTAAAAACATAGTCACAGTCAAAGTAACGAAATCGCAGAAATCTGCCGACGCCCGCAGGCACGTCCCCCGAAAAACGCCTGCGCTTGAGAGCATTCTGATCCGCCGGAATGCGTTTTCGTCGACAGAAAAAAGGCAGGGCAGCCCACATCTGCCCTGCCTTTACTTTTTTGGCATTGCCGAATTTACTTCAGCAAATCCTTCACGACGCCCGAGGCCTTCGCAAAGTCGATCTGGCCGGGATAACGTTCCTTCAGCGCATTCATGCACTTGCCCATGTCGCGCAGCCCGGACGCACCGGTCTCGCTGATGACGGCCTGGCAGAGTTCGCGCACCTTCTCGGCCGGAATTTCTTCCGGCATGAACTCCTTGATGATGAGGATTTCTTCCCGCTCCTGAGCCGCAAGCTCGGGACGGCCGGCACCTTCATAGATGCTGGCGGACTCTTCCCGCTGCTTCACCATCTTGGTCAGAATCTGCATGATATCCTCATCGCTGACGGGGTCCTTGCCCACGCCGCGATTGGCGATATCGCGATCCTTGATGGCGGTCTGGATGAGACGCACGGTCGAGGTGCGGCGTGCATCACGAGCCTTCAAAGCGTCTTTCAAAGTATTAGCGAACACGTCGCGCAGCATTTCTTCTTCTCCTTGGGAAAGCGCCTTCCGCAGCTTCTCGACACGGAAACTTTCCACCCTATTTTTCGAAACGACATAAACGAGCAAACAGGCTCAAGCAAATCAAATGCATAAGGCCTTGAATATACGGCGGTTTAATTCCGCGTAAATCTTGGCCCTGCGGTTGACCGCTTGGGCTGCTTTCGTTATTTTCCGGCACCTGCACGAGATTTTAACGAAGGGTCGGAACGCGAGCTTTATCGCGCGCCCCTTTATGTCACGAAGCCTGCGACAAAAATGGCCCCTTACCCCCTGCCTTTCAAGAGGCGGGGTGCGAAGCGGCAGAAACGGAACGAGATGACCGAGACAGCGCCCTGGACTACCCGCAAACCGACCGCAATGCTTGTTCTTGCCGATGGCACGGTGAT
>JAEXMK010000083.1 GCA_023444445.1 Pseudomonadota bacterium
TTGCGGTATTTCCATGAAGGGCATCGATATCGTCGTGAACGGCAATATCGGCCATATGTCTGCCTTCATGGGTCAGTCCGGCCATCTCGTCGTCTGCGGCGATGCAGGCGATGCGCTGGGCGACAGCCTTTATGAGGCGAAGCTGTTCGTGCGTGGATCGGTGAAGAGCCTCGGTGCGGATTGCATCGAAAAGGAAATGCGCCCGGAACATCTCGAAAAGCTTGCCGAACTCCTCGAAAGGGCCGGCGTCACGGATGTCAACCCCGCTGAGTTCAAGCGCTACGGCTCGGCCCGTACGCTCTATAATTTCAACATCGACAACGCCGACGCGTATTGAGGCGAGGGATATTCAGATGAGCTATCACAACCCCTTAACCCCGCCGCGCAAATCCGCAACCTTTGACGATCATACGCTGGCGGAAATCCGCCGCGCGGCGGCGACCGGAATTTACGACATTCGCGGGGCGGGCACCAAGCGCAAGGTACCGCATTTCGATGACCTGCTTTTTCTCGGCGCCTCCATCTCGCGTTACCCGCTCGAAGGCTATCGTGAAAAATGCGATACCACCGTCACACTCGGAACGCGTTTCGCCAAGAAGCCGATCACGCTGAAAACGCCGATCACCATTGCCGGCATGAGTTTTGGCGCGCTTTCGGGCAACGCCAAGGAAGCCCTTGGCCGTGGCGCGACCATTGCCGGCACGTCCACCACGACGGGCGATGGCGGTATGACGGACGAGGAGCGTGGCCACAGCCAGACGCTGGTTTACCAGTATCTTCCATCCCGTTACGGCATGAACCCGAAAGACCTGCGCCGTGCGGACGCCATCGAGGTGGTGGTCGGCCAGGGGGCGAAGCCGGGCGGTGGCGGTATGTTGCTTGGCCAGAAGATTTCCGATCGCGTCGCCAATATGCGCAACCTGCCGAAAGGCATCGACCAGCGCTCCGCCTGCCGCCACCCTGATTGGACCGGTCCTGACGATCTGGAAATCAAGATACTCGAACTGCGGGAAATTACCGACTGGGAAAAGCCGATCTATATCAAGGTCGGCGGCGCGCGCCCCTATTACGATACGGCGCTCGCGGTGAAGGCCGGCGCCGATGTGGTGGTGCTTGATGGTATGCAGGGCGGCACGGCAGCCACGCAGGATGTCTTTATCGAAAATGTCGGCATGCCGACACTCGCCTGCATTCGCCCCGCCGTTCAGGCGCTTCAGGATCTCGGGATGCACCGCAAGGTGCAGCTCATCGTTTCCGGCGGCATCCGTTCGGGTGCGGATGTTGCAAAGGCGCTGGCGTTGGGTGCGGATGCGGTTGCAATCGGCACGGCGGCGCTGGTTGCGCTCGGCGATAATGATCCGAAATGGGAAGAGGAATATCAGAAACTCGGCACAACGGCCGGCGCTTACGATGACTGGCACGAGGGCAAAGATCCCGCCGGCATCACCACGCAGGATCCGGAACTTGCGGCGCGCCTCGATCCCGTCGCCGCTGGTCGTCGGCTTGCCAATTATCTGAAGGTCATGACGCTCGAGGCGCAGACCATCGCGCGTGCCTGCGGCAAGAACCATCTCCATAATCTGGAGCCGGAAGATCTGGTGGCGCTGACGATGGAGGCTGCCGCCATGGCGCAGGTTCCGCTGGCGGGAACCAACTGGTTCCCGGGCAAGGTCAGCTTTTAAGCCATAAGAATGGACGGGCGCATTTGGGAGGATGTGCCCGTCTTTTTTCAATGAAGTGTCTGATACCAAAAAAAGGGGAATGACGTGACACTGGACCTCTCCAAATTTGCTGCCGACAAGGGCATCAAATATTTCATGATCAGCTATACCGATCTCTTCGGTGGCCAGCGCGCCAAACTGGTGCCGGCGGAAGCGATCGCAGACATGCAAAAGGATGGCGCGGGTTTTGCCGGTTTCGCCACCTGGTTCGATCTGACGCCTGCCCATCCCGATCTTTTTGCCGTGCCGGATGCCTCTTCGGTCATCCAGCTTCCTTGGAAGAAGGATGTCGCCTGGGTCGCTGCCGATTGTGTCATGGAAGACCAGCCGGTGGAGCAGGCGCCGCGTGTGGTCCTGAAAAAGCTTATCGCGGAGGCGGCAGGCGAGGGGCTGAGGGTCAAGACGGGTGTCGAGCCGGAATTTTTTCTGATTTCGCCTGATGGTGCGAAAATCTCCGACGAATACGACACGGCGGAAAAACCCTGCTACGACCAGCAGGCCGTCATGCGCCGTTACGATGTGATCGCCGAGATTTGCGATTACATGCTCGAGCTTGGCTGGAAGCCCTATCAGAACGACCATGAGGACGCGAATGGCCAGTTCGAGATGAACTGGGAATATGATGACGCGCTGCAGACTGCCGACAAACATTCCTTTTTCAAGTTCATGGTGAAGTCCGTTGCCGAAAAGCACGGACTGCGTGCCACCTTCATGCCCAAACCGTTCAAGGGGCTGACCGGCAACGGTTGCCATGCCCATATCTCGGTGTGGGACCTCGACGGCAAGGTCAATGCCTTCGCCGACAAGGCAATGCCCTTCGGACTGTCGGCCAAGGGCAAGACCTTTCTTGGCGGCATCATGAAACACGCGTCCGCGCTTGCGGCCGTCACCAATCCGACAGTCAATTCATACAAGCGCATCAACGCCCCCCGCACCATTTCCGGCGCGACCTGGGCACCGAATACGGTGACCTGGACCGGCAATAACCGAACCCATATGGTGCGCGTGCCGGGGCCGGGGCGGTTTGAACTGCGCCTGCCGGATGGTGCGGTGAACCCCTATCTGCTGCAGGCCATCATCATCGCTGCCGGCCTCTCCGGTGTCCGTTCCAAGGCCGATCCTGGCCGGCACTACGATATCGACATGTATCGTGAAGGCCATACCGTCACGGACGCACCGAAGCTGCCGCTCAATCTTCTCGATGCGCTGCGCGAATATGAGAAGGATACGGTGTTGCAGCAGGCGCTCGGCATGGAGTTCTCGAAGGCCTATCTGAAGCTCAAGCAGAGTGAGTGGAACAGCTATTGCGCGCAGTTCACCGCCTGGGAGCATCAAACCACGCTCGACGTCTGAGCCCGGTTTTCCCCGCCGCCCTTGCGGCTTTTCCCGCGCGCGTCAAAACCGCGCGGGCTTTTCCCATATCGATGACAGAGAGATCGCCAGATGACGAACTTCGTCCTGACCGTAACATGCAAATCCACCCGTGGCATCGTTGCCGCCCTTTCAGGTCTGCTGGCGGAGAAAGGCTGCAACATCGTCGACAGTTCGCAGTTCGACGATCTCGGCACCGGGCGCTTTTTCATGCGTGTGGGTTTCATCTCCGAGGAAGGTGCGACGCGGGATGAGCTGATGGCGGGGCTCGCGCCGATTTCGAAGACATTCGGCATGGAGGTGGCGCTGCATGATCAGGCTGAGCGGGTGAAGGTTATGCTGATGGTCTCGCGCTTCGGCCATTGCCTCAATGACCTGCTCTATCGCTGGCGCATCGGAGCCTTGCCGATTGACATCGTCGGTGTCGTCTCCAACCATTTCGATTACCAGAAGGTGGTCGTCAATCACGACATTCCCTTTCATCATATTCCGGTGACGAAGGAGAACAAGCCGCAGGCGGAAGCCCGGATCATGGAGATCGCGGAAAGTACCGGCACGGAACTTGTCGTTCTGGCGCGCTACATGCAGGTGCTTTCCGACACGATGTGCGAGGCCATGTCTGGCAAGATCATCAATATACATCATTCCTTCCTGCCGTCGTTCAAGGGCGCAAACCCTTACAAGCAGGCCTATCAGCGCGGTGTAAAGCTGATCGGTGCGACGGCCCATTATGTGACGGCCGATCTGGATGAAGGGCCGATCATCGAGCAGGACACCGTTCGCATCACCCATGCCCAGTCGGCCGATGATTATGTCTCGCTCGGCCGTGACGTGGAGGCGCAGGTGCTGGCGCGAGCCATCCACGCCCATATTCATCGACGCGTGTTTCTGAACGGCAGCCGGACGGTGGTGTTTCCACCCAGTCCCGGTTCCTATGCGTCGGAAAGGATGGGATGAGGCCTTCCGGGCAGGTCAGGCTGAGGGCGGCGCGTGAACTGTTGCCATAAAGGAGATGCGCAGCTAAATAAGTTGGTACGCCATAATATCAGGAGCCAGAACCTGCTTCTGCGCGCGGCGAGCGCAGGCGGGATGTGCCAAAACGGGGTGATACCATGACCGGTGCTTTGCAGGGAACTGCCATTCGTGTTGAGCGTCCGACAAAGACGCTGAGGGAACTCGCGCTCGACAAGGTGCGGGACGCGATCGTGAATGGTTATTTCCGCCCCGGCGACCGCCTCGTGGAGCGCGATCTCTGCGCCCAGCTTGGTGTTTCCCGCACCATTGTGCGCGAAGTTCTGCGGCATCTGGAATCCGAGGGGCTTGTGGCGAACCTGCCGAATAAAGGCCCGATGGTCGCGCTGCTCGATCTCGACGAGGCCAAGCAGATATACGAAATCCGCGGTGCGCTGGAGGGAATGGCGGCGCGTCTTTGCGCCGAACGCCGGGACCCCGCCATTGTCGAGGCACTGGAAGTTTCGCTCAGGCACATCCGCGATAGTTATGTCGCGAAGGATATGCCGGGCGTGCTGGCCCATACCTCGTCCTTCTACCAGACGCTGTTCAGCAAGATCGACCGACATGTCGCCTGGGGCGTCGTCAATCTGCTGACGGTACGGATCAATCATCTGCGCTCCATGACCATCAAGACGAAAAGCCGCGATACCGAAGGTCCGGCCCAGATGCAAAAAATCGTCGAGGCCATCCGAAAGGGCGATGGTGATGCTGCTTACAAAGCCGCGCTTGATCATGTCACGAGCGCCTGTGCCATTGCCGAAGCCGTTCTGACGGCACAAAAAACCGCCGACTGACGGTTTTCGGCGATCCGACCATCCACGCCCTTGCGGTTTTCCCGTCAGGAATCGCAAGGCCGTGATTACTATTTTTTATCGTTGTTTTTCAGTAACTTACAAAAATGCTTGACCGCTTATTGACAGGGCAAACCGTTTGGTGTGATGGTATGCCATAATAAATAATATAAAGAGCGGAGCTTAATATGAACTGGAATCCGATTTACCGGAAATGCACAGCCGTGCGCGCCAAAACCTTTCTGACGGGCGTTGCCATCACTCTTTTTGCCGGTGCTGCTGTTGCTCAGGACTGCACACCGAAAATATCCGACGATCATCTCATCAAGCCCGGTCATCTCGTCATGGCCACCAGCCCGACCCTACCGCCCATGGCCTATGCCGATCAGCAAGGTGTCCTTAAAGGGCTGCGCATTGAGCTTGGTTATGAAATCGCCAAACGTCTGTGCCTGAAGCCGGAATATATCAGCACCGAATATGCGACCATGGTGCCGGGCCTGCAGGGTGGCCGCTGGGACATGATCAATGCCGGCCTGTTCGTGACGGCAGAGCGACGCAAGATCCTGTTCATGATTCCCTATGAAAACCTCGCCATCAGCATTTCGACGGCGGTCGGCGCCTCTGATCCCATCACCAAAGTAGACGACCTCGCTGGCAAGGCCGTCAGCACCGATATTGGCGGTTATGCCGAGCGCAAGATCAAGGAACTGAACGAGGACTTCAAAAAGCGCGGTCTCGCGCCGATGACGATCAACCTCTTCGACAATTACGCGACCGTTTATCAGGCGTTGCGCGCCGGCCAGGTGCAGGCGGCAGTATCGATCGATCCGGTTGCCAAACAATATCAGGATCGCGGTGAATTCACCCACGCGCTATCAGGCATGTATCCCACACCTGGCTCGCTTTCCTTCGGCAGCAAGGACGTGGCCGACGCCGTTTCCGTTGCGCTGAAGGAGATGAGGGCCGACGGTTCCCTCGAAAAGCTGATGGGCGGTTACGGCGTCAGCATGGCGCCTGGCGACCTCGCCGTTCTCGGCCCGGAAGGCTGAATTCCATCCATCTGAACTGTCATCGCGGCGGGAAAGCTCTCGCCGCGACCGCTCCCGCTTGAATTGGAGAAAGACGTGAAGGGTTGGAACTGGGAAGGTTTCTTTGAATATCTGACGAATTACTATCTGTTCGAGGGCGCGCTGGTGACGCTCGGCCTCACGGTTTTCGCCATGACGGCCGGCCTTGCGCTGGGCTTTGTCATTGCTGTCATGCGCATGTCGAAATACCGCGTCCTGTCAGGGCCGGCCTATTTCTACACATGGATCTTTCGTGGCACGCCGCTATTGGTGCAGCTCATCATCATCTATACCGGTCTGCCGCAGATCGGCATCAAGCTGACGGTTCTGCAATCAACGCTGATCGGCCTGTCGCTCTGTGAAGCGGCCTATCTGTCGGAAATTGTCCGGGCGGGCATTGCCGCGGTTCCAAAGGGCCAGATCAATGCAGCGCGTGCCATCGGCATGACCGAGGCACAGGTAATGCGATACATCGTTGCGCCGCAGGCTTTCCGCATCATCATTCCGCCGCTTGGCAATTCCGTCAACGGCGTGCTCAAGACGACGTCGATCGCCTCGATCATTTCCATGGAAGAACTTCTGCGCCGCACGCAGGTGCTCATTCAGGAAAAGTTCCTGGTTCTTGAGCTCTTCATGGTCGCAGCCCTTATTACCTTGCCATGACGACCGCTTGGGAACTGATCCAGCGCCGGATCGAAAAGCGGTTCGGCAAGGCCTATGGCCCCATGATGACTGACGTGCATTAAGGAGCGGTCCGATGTCGCAAGTAACCAGCATGATCGAACTACAATCCGTCAACAAATGGTACGGCCCGAATTTTCAGGTCCTGACCAATTGCAGCCTGACTGTCTCCAAGGGCGAAGTCGTCGTAATCTGCGGGCCTTCCGGTTCCGGAAAATCGACGCTGATCAAATGCGTCAATGCACTGGAGACGATTGGCAACGGCGTCATCACCGTCAACGGTGTGGAGGTGACAAACCCGAAGACTGATATGCCGAAACTGCGCTCCAAAGTGGGCATGGTGTTCCAGCATTTCGAACTTTTCCCGCATATGACGATCCTTGAAAATCTCTGCATCGGACAGGAGAAGGTTTTGGGCCGTTCGTCGGCGGAAGCGCTGGCCAAGGCCAATACCCTTCTCGAACGGGTGGGATTGACGGCGCATTCCAGGAAATATCCCGGGCAATTGTCGGGCGGTCAGCAGCAGCGCGTCGCCATTGCCCGTGCGCTGGCGATGGACCCGGTCGCCATGCTGTTCGATGAGCCGACATCGGCGCTCGATCCGGAAATGATCAACGAGGTCCTCGACGTCATGGTCTCGCTCGCGCAGGAGGGCATGACGATGATGGTGGTGACGCATGAGATGGGTTTTGCCCGCAAGGTGGCGGACCGTATCGTCTTCATGGATGGCGGCGAAATCGTCGAGATCGGAGAGGGCGACGATTTCTTCACTCGTCCGAAAACGGAACGAGCTCGCTCCTTCCTGTCGAAAATCCTGGCCCACTAGGTGCATGCATGCCGGAGCAGGTGTCTAAACCCGCTTCGGCCATTCCGAACAACACAGTCCGATATTGGCGGAGAACCGCAATGATAAACCGTGTCCTGATGCCTCGCGAAATGCTGATCGGCGGCGGCAGCCGTTTTCGATTGCCGGCTGTGGTAAAATCGCTGGGAGTCATTCGGCCGCTGCTGGTCTGCGATCCTGTGATGCAGAAGCTCGGCCACGCCGAGGCGCTTTTGCAGGCGCTTGCCGGGGAAGGTATCGAAGCCGCCGTGTTCTCCGACGTCGTGGAGGACCCGACAGATATATCCATCTCTGCTCTGGTGAAACGAATTTCCGATGGCGCCCACGATAGTCTCGTCGCACTCGGCGGCGGCAGTGCCATGGATACTGCCAAGGCGGGCGCGATCGTGGCAACAAGTGGAGAAGATTTGCGATCCCTGAAAGTGCCTCGGATCGTGGATTTCGCCGTCATGCCAGTAATCGCAATTCCAACGACGGCCGGAACCGGATCGGAGGTGACGCGCGCCGCCGTCGTGACCGATACGGGGGCAAGCGAAAAAATGCTGATCCTTGGTACCGCCGCTTTGCCTGTCGCCGCCATCATCGATTACGAACTGACGCTGAGCTGCCCCTACCGGGTCACGGTTGATACCGGCATCGATGCGTTGACCCATGCACTGGAGGCGCTGGTCAACCGCAATGGCAACGCCCATTCCGAAGCGCTGGCGCTTTCCGCGCTGAAGCTGATCGGCGCAAATCTACAAAAAGTGGCAGATAATCCTGATGACCGGGATGCGCGTGAAGCAATGATGCTGGGCGCAACCCATGCCGGGCTTGCCGTCTCCAATACATCGACCGCCCTGATCCATGGTCTCAGCCGGCCGGTAGGTGCTTTTTTCCATGTGCCGCATGGCATGTCGAACGCGATGGTGCTGCCACTCGTCACGCTGTTCTCGCTGAATTCCGCTTTACCGCAGTATGCCGCCGCCGCCCATGCACTGGGTTGTGCTAGTCCCGCGGATAGCGACCAGATTGCTGGTACGAAGCTCGTGGAGGACTTCATCGGCCTGAACAGGCGGCTGAAGGTGCCGACCCTGCAAGAGTTCGGCATCGACAGGAGCCGCTATCTCGAACTTTTGCCGGAAATGGTGCGTCAGGGTCTCGCTTCCGGCACCCCGGCGAATAACCCCCGGGTCCCTACAGTTGCGGAAATGACGCGTCTGTACGAGCTCGCTTATGACGGAAGCGTCGTGAAATTTTAGTCCATAAATCGCTGTTAAAATTGATGATTTCCGACTTTCGGACGAAAAAGCATACGCTACTTGACAGACATATATTATGGCATACCATAAGACATCATATCTACGGAGAGAACGCCCATGTCCATCCAGATCCGCAAGACCCTGCTGCAGGTCGAAACGACGTTGATTGAAGGGGGTAAGGCCGCAGCAGTGCCTCTGAAACTGTTCAGCGCTATCGCGGTGGTAAAAAATCCCTGGGCGGGAAAAGGCTTCGTGGAAAATCTGAAGCCGGAAATTCATGCCGGTGCGCCCGTGCTCGGTGAGTTGCTGACGAAGATGATCCTCGATGCAGTCGGTTCTGGCGAAGCTGTAGAGGCTTACGGCAAGGCCGCGGTCGTTGGGCTGGATGGCGAAATTGAACATGCCTCCGCGCTCATTCACACGCTGCGCTTTGGGAACCACTATCGTCAGGCAGTGGGCGCCAAGTCCTATCTCGCCTTTTGCAACACCCGCGGTCCGGGCAATGCACCGATCATGATCCCGCTGATGGACAAGAACGACGAGGGCCGTCGCTCGCATTACCTCACCATCCAGACCGCCATTCCCGATGCCCCGGCCGCCGATGAGATCGTTGTGGCGCTTGGCGCCTCCGTTGGTGGTCGACCCCATCACCGCATTGGCGATCGCTACCAGGATCTGAAGGATCTCGGTCAGGACGTTGCCAATCCGGCCGGCGTTTGAGGGCGCAGCCAATGCACGAGGCTACCGCTACCTCACGGGTCAATGTTGCAAAGGCAGGTGCTGCCGCGCTCCCTCGCAAGACGACAGAGGGTGGGGCGGCCTATTTTGAAGCGGGTGCCGGCGAGGACCTGATCCTCATCCACGGCGTCGGCATGCGGCTTGAAGCCTGGGAGCCGCAGATCGAGGCTTTTTCCCACACGCATCGCATCATTGCGGTCGACATGCCGGGTCATGGCGGCAGCGAACGGCTGCCTGCAGGCAGCACGCTTACGGATTTCGTCGGCTGGTTCGGCCGTTTTCTGGATGATATGCGGATCACCCGCGCCAATGTCGCCGGGCATTCCATGGGGGCGCTGATTTCCGGGGGTGCTGCTGCGAGCTTCGGCGATCGTGTCGCGCGCGTCGGTTACCTGAACGGTGTCTATCGCCGTGATCCTGCGGCGAAGGCGGCCGTGCTCGCGCGTGCTGCGGCCATCCGTGCAGAGGGCGTCGACAAGGAAGGCCCGCTGCTGCGCTGGTTCGGTGATGACGCCGAGAGCCAGCATGCGCGGGAACTGACACGTGGCTGGCTGGAAATGGTCGATCCGGAAGGTTACGCGGTCGCCTATACGGCTTTTGCCGGCGGCGACGAGACCTATGCGGATCGCTGGCCATCGGTCACCTGCCCGGCGCTTTTCCTGACCGGCTCCGACGACCCGAATTCGACGCCCTTGATGGCCGAACAGATGGCGGCGATTACGCCGCGCGGTTACGCTCGCATCGTTGATGCACACCGGCATATGGTCAATCTGACCGCACCTGAAACTGTCAATGCATTGATGGCCGAATGGCTGGCTATTGAGGAGGAGCCGCGATGACTGTTGCAACGCTTGACCCGCGCGCCTTGCGCGACGCCTTCGGCGCTTTCGTGACGGGAGTAACGATCGTGACCACGCGGGATGACGCGGGAAAGCCCGTGGGCTTCACCGCAAATTCCTTCACTTCCGTTTCGCTCGACCCTCCGCTTCTTTTGATCTGTCTCGCACGCACCTCGCGAAATTTCTTGACCATGACCGGAGCGAAAAACTTCGCCGTCAACATTCTGTCGGAAAGCCAGAAGGACCTGTCCAATACCTTCGCGCGCCCGGTAGAGGATCGTTTTGCCGCCGCCGAATGGTCGGATGCGCCGCAGGGTTCGCCTGTCTTTGCCGATGTCGCGGCCTGGTTTGAGTGCAACATGCAGGAAGTCATCGAAGCGGGTGATCATGTCATCCTGCTCGGCCGCATCGGTGCTTTCGACAATAGCGGCATGAATGGTCTCGGTTATGCCCGCGGCGGTTATTTTACGCCGATGCTGGCCGCAAAGGCGGTTTCGGCGGCGGCAGAGGGTGAAATTGTCGTCGGCGCGGTTCTCGAACGGCGTGGCGAGATTTACCTTCTTGGAGATAAGATTCTGTCGTTGCCAGGCTGTGTCGTCGCGAGCGGTGATCCGGTCGCGGCGCTGTCTTCGCTGCTTGGGGAACTTACCGGACTGTCAGTCCACACTGGCTTTCTCTATTCCGTTTATGAAAACAAGGCGGATGGACGCCAGCATATCGTCTATCACGCACTTGCCGAAGGTGACGATGCACCGCGTCAGGGCCGCTTCCTGTCGCCCGGCGCGCTCGGCTCCGCAAAATTCGACTCCGGCTCAACAGCGGATATCGTCAATCGTTTCGCACTGGAAAGCTCCATCGGTAATTTCGGCGTCTATGTCGGCAACGAGACCGCCGGCAAGGTCCATCCCATTTCCATGAAGGGGGCAAACCCATGAAATTTTCGCTCTTCGTCCACATGGAGCGGCTGGACGCCTCGCAAGATCACAAGACCCTCTATGAGGAGTTCGTTACCCTTTGCGAAATCGCCGATCGTGGTGGCATGCATGCCATCTGGACCGGCGAACATCACGGCATGGATTTCACCATTGCCCCGAACCCCTTCGTGACGATCGCTGATCTGGCCCGCCGCACGAAGACGGCGCGTCTCGGTACCGGCACAGTGATCGCGCCCTTCTGGCATCCGATCAAGCTTGCCGGCGAAGCGGCGATGACGGACCTCATCTGCGATGGCCGTCTTGATATAGGTATTGCCCGTGGTGCTTATTCCTTTGAATATGAGCGGCTGCTTCCTGGCCTTGATGCCTGGAGCGCCGGGCAGCGCATGCGTGAGCTGATACCCGCTGTCAAAGGTGTGTGGGCGGGCGATTACGCGCATGACGGCGAGTTCTACAAGTTCCCCGCCACTACGTCGGCCCCCAAGCCGCTGCAGCAACCCTTTCCGCCTATCTGGGTGGCAGCGCGCGATCCGAATTCTCACGAATTTGCCGTTGCCAATGATTGCAATGTGCAGGTGACGCCGCTGTGGCAGGGCGACGATGAGGTGGAAACCCTGATGGGCCGCTTCAACGATGCCTGCGCCAAGAACCCCGAAAAACAGCGCCCGAAAATCATGCTGCTGCGCCACACCTATGTCGGTTCCAACGAGGCCGACATCGCGCAGGCCGCCCATGAGATGAGCGTCTATTACAATTACTTCTTCGCCTGGTTCAAAAACGAGAAGCCGGTTCATCAGGGCCTTATCGAGCGTATTTCACCGGAGGATATTGCTGGAAACGCCATGCTCTCCGGCGATGTCATGCGCAACAACAACGTCATCGGGGATGCCGATGAGGTCATTGCCCGGCTCAAGGCCTATGAGGCCATGGGTTATGACGAATATTCCTTCTGGATCGATACAGGCATGAGTTTCGAGCGGAAAAAGGCGTCGTTGGAACGTTTCCTGTCCGACGTCATGCCGGCTTTTGCGGAGTAAAATAATGCGCCGTTTTCAATGCTATATCGATGGACGTTTCGAGGACGGCGAGGGGCGCTTTTCCAGCCTCGATCCCGCGACTGGCCAACCCTGGGCGGAAATGCCGGAAAGCCGCGAGACGGATATTGGCCGCGCCGTCAATGCCGCGCACCGGGCACTTTACGAGGATGCCGCCTGGTCGAAACTGACGGCGACACAGCGCGGCAAGCTGCTCTATCGGCTGGCCGATCTGGTCGCGGAAAATGCCAAGACTCTGGCTGAGCTCGAAACCCGCGATACCGGCAAGATCATCCGCGAAACCTCCGCGCAGATAGCCTATGTCGCGGAGTATTACCGCTATTATGCAGGGCTCGCTGACAAGATCGAAGGCGCTTATCTGCCAATCGACAAGCCAGATATGGATGTCTGGCTGCGGCGGGAGCCGGTTGGCGTGGTAGCAGCCATTGTGCCGTGGAACAGCCAGCTGTTTCTCGCCGCCGTCAAGATCGGTCCGGCACTTGCCGCCGGCTGCACCATTGTCGTCAAGGCTTCGGAAGATGGGCCGGCACCGCTGCTGGAATTTGCCAGGCTGGTGCATGAGGCCGGTTTTCCGGCTGGCGTCGTTAATATCGTTACCGGCTTCGGCCCCTCCTGCGGCAATGCGCTTACGACCCATCCGAAAGTGGCTCATATCGCCTTTACCGGCGGGCCGGAAACGGCGCGTCATATCGTGCGCAATTCGGCGGAAAATCTCGCTTCGACATCTCTGGAACTCGGTGGAAAGTCGCCGATCCTCGTTTTTGCCGATGCTGATCTCGAAAGTGCTGCCAACGCTCAGGTGGCGGGTATTTTCGCGGCGACCGGCCAGAGTTGCGTTGCCGGTTCGCGGCTGATCATCGAAAAAAGCGTTAAGGACCGTTTCCTCCAGATTCTGGCTGGGAAGGCTGAGGCGATCCGCATTGGTTCACCGCTGGAGATGGCGACGGAAGTGGGGCCATTGGCGACGGAGCGCCAGCGCAAGCACATCGTCTCACTGGTTTCCGCCTCGGTAGATGCCGGCGCGAAGATCGTCACGGGTGGTGCGCCTGTGGCGGGTGAAGGCTATTTCTACCGGCCGACCATTCTCGATTGTGACGGCATCCGATCCCCCTCAATGGAAAAGGAATTTTTCGGCCCCGTTCTTTCGGTCGTTTCCTTTGAGACGGAGGCCGAAGCCATCGCGCTCGCCAACGATACCGTCTACGGCCTCGCCTCCGGTGTTTTCACACAGAACCTGACACGCGCCCATCGTCTGATGAAGGCGATCCGTGCCGGCATCGTCTGGGTGAACACCTATCGCGCGGTCTCACCGATCGCGCCTTTCGGTGGCTTTGGTCTCTCTGGTGATGGACGCGAAGGCGGGCTTGCTGCGGCGCTCGATTACACGCGTACCAAGACCATTTGGCTGAGAACCTCCGACGATCCGATCCCCGATCCTTTTGTGATGCGGTGAGCCGATGTTTTACGAGATCCGTACCTACAGGCTGAAGAACGGCGCCATCCCGGCCTATCTCAAGGTCGTGGAGGAAGAGGGTATCGAAATCCAGAAAAGCCACCTTGGCGAACTTGTGGGTTACTTCTTTTCCGAGATCGGCCCGATCAACGAAATTGTCCATATCTGGGCTTTTACGAGCCTTGATGACCGGGAGGAGCGGCGCGCAAAGCTGATGGCCGATCCGCGCTGGTTGTCATTCCTGCCGAAAATCCGCGATCTCATCGAGGTCGCGGAAAACAAGATCATGAAGCCGGCACGGTTTTCACCGTTGAAGTGAAAGCCACCGGCCGCGACGTGCATGCCAACGACAAGCTCTAAAACGGAGTAAGGGAACATGAGATCGAAACTGGTATTGACGACATGCGCAGCACTTTTCGCCCTAGGCACGGCCGCGCAGGCGAGTGATCTGGTCTTTTCCAGCTGGGGAGGAACCACGCAGGACGCCCAGAAGGCGGCCTGGGCTGAGAAATTCATGGTCGAAACCGGCGTTAACGTGCTGCAGGACGGTCCGACTGACTATGGTAAGCTGAAGGCCATGGTCGAGGCAAACGGTGTGACATGGGATGTGGTGGATGTCGAAGGCGACTATGCCGCGCAGGCTGGGCCCAAGGGTCTGCTTGAGAAACTGGATTTCAGCGTCATAGACAAAACGAAACTCGACCCCCGCTTCGTGACGGATTACTCCGTCGGCAGCTTTTATTATTCCTTCGTCATCGGCTGCAATGTCGATGCCGTCGCCGCCTGCCCCAAAAGCTGGGCCGATCTCTTCGATACAGCAAAATTCCCGGGCAAGCGCACCTTCTACAAGTGGTCGGCGCCGGGTGTGATCGAGGCGGCACTTCTGGCCGACGGCGTTGCGGCCGACAAGCTTTATCCGCTTGATCTCGATCGTGCTTTCAAGAAGCTCGACACGATCAAATCGGATATCATCTGGTGGTCCGGCGGCGCGCAGTCGCAGCAGTTGATTGCGTCCGCTGAAGCGCCCTTCGGCAGCGTCTGGAATGGCCGCATGACCGCGCTCGAGCAGAGCGGCGTCAAGGTGGAGACCTCCTGGGAGCAGAACATTACCGCGGCGGATTCGCTTGTCGTACCGAAGGGAACGAAGAATAAGGATGTGGCAATGAAGTTTATCGCCTTGGCAACGTCCGCGCAGGCGCAGGCGGATATGGCGACGGCGACGGGTTATGCCCCGGTCAATATCGAATCCGCTAAGCTTATGGATCCGAAAGTCGCCAAATCCCTCCCAGACCAGCAGACCGCAAGCCAGGTCAATGCTGACATGAACTACTGGGCGCAGCATCGCGATGAAATCGGCGAGCGCTGGTACGCCTGGCAGGCGAAATAAGATAACGGCGCGGGCTGCCACGGGCGTCCGCGCAATTTTTCTCGTCCGGGAGGTTTGGACATGGTCTCGCTTACCGATGAAACAGTCAGAACAGGGCCAAAGCCGCAGGTGACATTCCGGGCAGGCAATTTTGCCGCCACCCTGCCGGCGCTCGGTCTTCTCATTCTGTTCTTTGTTGTTCCTGTTCTCATCCTGCTGTCGCGCAGCGTGAGCGAACCCGTCTTCGGCCTTGGCAACTATGCCGAGCTCCTGGGCAGTTCCACATATCTGAAAATCTTCTTCAATACCTTCGCGGTGTCGGCGCTGGTGACGGCTGTGTCGCTGGCAATCGGCTTTCCGGTCGCCTGGGCGCTTGCCATCATGCCCTCACGGCTTGCCTCGATCGTTTTTGCCATCCTGCTTCTTTCCATGTGGACCAATCTTTTGGCGCGTACCTATGCCTGGATGGTGCTGTTGCAGCGAACGGGTGTCGTGAACAAGACGCTGATGGGGCTCGGCATAATCGACAAGCCGCTGGCGCTCGTCAACAATCTCACCGGCGTGACGATCGGCATGACCTATATCATGCTGCCTTTCATCATCATTCCGCTCTATGGCGTCATTCGCAAGATCGATCCGGCCATACTGCAGGCGGCGGCTCTGTGCGGAGCAACCCGCTGGCAGGCACTCACGCGCATTCTCATTCCTCTTGCCGCACCCGGCATGATGGCCGGCGCCCTGATGGTCTTCGTCATGTCGCTCGGTTACTTCGTCACGCCAGCGCTGCTTGGCGGCACGGCGAACATGATGCTCGCCGAACTCATCGCCCAATTTGTGCAGTCACTGGTCAACTGGGGCATGGGGGGAGCTGCTGCCTTTGTCCTTCTGGTGGTCACGCTCGCTCTTTATGCGGTGCAGCTGAAATTCTTCGGCTCGACCGGGGCAGGGGGGCGCTGACATGCTGTTGAACTATAACAGCCTCGGCCTGTGGAAATGGCTGCTCCTCCTCATCACTGTGCTGACCTCGGCATTTCTGATCCTCCCGATCGTTTTCATCGCCGCTCTGTCCTTTGGCTCATCACAATGGCTAATCTTTCCGCCGCCCGGCTGGACGCTGAAATGGTATGCGGATTTCTTCGCTGACCCCAGATGGCTGGAGGCCGCCTGGACGAGCCTGCGCATTGCGCTGATGGTGACGGTACTCTCCGTGTTGATAGGTCTCGTGGCTTCTTTCGGCCTGGTGCGTGGCCGGTTCATCGGGCGCGGCACGCTGCGTGCGCTGTTCATGACGCCGATGATCCTGCCCGTTGTGGTTCTTGCGGTGGCACTCTATGCATTTTTCCTGAAACTTGGCCTTGCTGGCACGACAACCGGTTTCGTCATCGCCCATCTTGTCGTCGCATTGCCTTTTTCCATTCTGGCGCTGACCGGCGCACTTGAGGGTTTCGACAAGTCGATAGAGGATGCGGCGGTGCTGTGTGGCGCGAGCCCGTTGCAGGCGAAAATTCGTATCACGCTTCCTGCCATCAGCCACGGGCTGTTCTCGGCGGCGATCTTTTCCTTCCTTACCTCCTGGGATGAAGTGGTGCTGGCGATCTTCATGGCAAGCCCGACATTGCAGACGTTGCCGGTGAAAATCTGGGCGACGCTGCGTCAGGATCTGACGCCTGTCATCGCCGCCGCCTCCACGCTTCTCATCGCGGTGACCATCATTCTCATGCTGCTTGTCGCGGCTGTGCGAAAAGGACTGAAAACATGACCAAACCGCTCCTGCAAATCCGCGGCATCCGCAAGCAATATGGACCGGTCGTCGCCGTTCAGGATGTCGATCTCGACGTGCAGCCGGGTGAATTCATGACCTTTCTCGGTCCATCCGGTTCAGGCAAGAGCACAACGCTTTATATTCTGGCCGGCTTCGAGCAGCCGACGGCGGGCGACATCCTGCTGAACGGAGAGAGCCTGCTGGAGACGCCGTCGCACAAGCGCAATATCGGCATGGTTTTCCAGCGCTACACCCTGTTTCCCCATCTGTCGGTCGGGGAGAATATCGCCTTTCCGCTGAAGGTTCGCCGCAAAGGCAAGGCAGAAATAGATGCCAAGGTGAAGGAAATGCTGCGGCTTGTACGCCTCGAAGGTTTCGAGGACAGGAAGCCCGCGCAGATGTCTGGTGGTCAGCAGCAGCGCGTGGCGTTGGCGCGCGCACTTGCCTATGATCCGCCGGTACTTCTGATGGATGAGCCGCTGTCGGCGCTCGACAAGAAGCTGCGCGAAGAAATCCAGTTCGAAATTCGCCGTATCCACCAGCAAACGGAAGTGACGATCCTTTACGTCACCCACGATCAGGAAGAAGCGCTGCGCCTTTCCGACCGTATCGCCGTGTTTTCGAAAGGGGTGATCGACCAGATTGGCACCGGGCCGGAGCTTTATGCCCATCCTACCACCCGTTTCGTGGCCGAATTCATCGGCGACAGCGATTTCATCGCCTGCGATCTCCTCGCCGCATCGGATGGCAAAGCGACAGTTTCACTGGGGCAGGATCTTGTCTTCGATCAAATTCCGATGCATGGCGACGCAACGACGGGGAAGAAAGCAGCGCTAATGCTGCGCCCGGAGCGCCTGCAGCTCAGCCGTAACCGTGCAGGTTTTTCCGCCGGATTTCAGGCAACGGTCAGCGACATAACTTTCCTTGGCAACAACGTCCACGTGGTTGCCCATACCGGTTCAGGTGAGCCACTCGCGGTCCGTCTGCCCTTCGGCCACGAAGCGATTTCCGGTCTCAGCCGAGGCGATCTCGTACATCTTGCCTTCGATCCGGCATCGGCTCAGGTTTTCTGTTGAAGGATCGACCCATGCATCTCAATGATCCCACGCTTCTGGGTGAAAAAGTGCCCGTTGCAGGCCGATGGATCGACTGCGAAAGTCGCGAAACGGCGACGATCCGCAACCCAGCAACCGGGGCGATTGTTGGAAAGGTTCCCGAACTCGGCGCAACGGAAACACAGGAAGCTATCGCTGCCGCCGTGACTGCCCAGAAGGAATGGGCGCGCCGCACCGCAGGAGAGCGTGCGAATATCCTGAAGGAATGGTTTCGGATCGTCATGGAAAACCGTGACGATCTCGCCATGATCCTGACGCTGGAGCAGGGAAAGCCACTCACTGAGGCCAAGGGCGAGATCGTCTATGGTGCAAGCTTCATCGAATGGTTCGCGGAAGAGGCACGCCGGATCAATGGCGAGACGGTGCCCGGCCATCAGCCGGACAAGCGCATTCTGGTTCTGCGCCAGCCGGTCGGCGTGGTAGCGGCTATCACCCCGTGGAATTTTCCAAATGCCATGATTACCCGTAAAGTCGGACCGGCGCTGGCTGCCGGCTGCGCGGTGGTGTTGAAGCCGGCGCCGCAGACGCCTTTTTCAGCCATCGCTCTTGCCATCCTGGCCGAGCGCGCGGGCCTGCCACTTGAGCTTTTCAGCATCGTGACGGGACCTGCCGCAGAAATCGGGGGCGTGCTGACCGCAAGCCCGGACATCCGCCTTTTGACCTTCACCGGCTCGACACGAACGGGAGAATACCTTTATCGGCAATGCGCGCCGACGATCAAGAAACTGGGCCTGGAACTTGGGGGCAATGCGCCCTTCATCGTCTTTGATGACGCCGATCTCGATGCAGCCGTGGAAGGAGCGCTGATTGCCAAGTTCCGTAACAACGGCCAGACCTGCGTCTGCGCCAACCGGCTTTATGTGCAAAGCGGTGTTTACGACGCTTTCGCTGCAAAATTTGCGCAGGCGGTATCAAAGCTAAAGGTTGGTAACGGGCTGGAAGAAGCAAGCAATCTAGGCCCGCTCATCGATGGTAACGCCGTTGCCAAGGTGGAAGCGCACATCGCCGATGCGCTCTCCAAAGGTGCAAAAATTGAAGCGGGCGGGAACAGGCACGCAATCGGTGGCAATTTTTTTGAGCCGACGATCCTGTGCAATGTAACCGCTGATATGCAGGTCGCCCGCGAGGAGACGTTCGGGCCGCTCGCACCAATTTTCCGTTTTGAAGACGAAGAGGATGTGATCACGCAGGCCAACAATACTGATTTCGGCCTTGCCTCCTATTTTTATGCACGTGATCTGTCCCGTGTGTTCAGGGTTGCAGAGGCGCTCGAATACGGCATGGTCGGGGTCAACACGGGCGCAATTTCGACCGCTGAGGCACCTTTCGGTGGTGTCAAAATGTCAGGTCTGGGCCGCGAAGGGGCACGCCACGGCATCGAGGAATACACCGAACTCAAATATATCTGCATTGGTGGTATCGGCTGAGGCCCGGAGAAGCTCACGGTTATCCCGCTCAAGAGCCTTCATCTTCTCGGCCGCATCGCTCGTCAGGCCTGCTCGTTTGCCGCTGTCGATCTCATTCTTCTTCACCCATTCGTGCAACCTAGCTGCCGAGCAGCCGATCTGGGCCGATATAGAAGAACTGGAAGGCCATCGCGACCGGTGTTCTGCCTCGTGATCCAGCACCGCGCCGATGGGCATGTGCGCTGACTTCGAGTAAAAACTTGTTCGTTGTCTTTGCTCATATCGGATCCATTGTCTCAGAAGTTGGGGCCTCCGGCAAACCCGGTGCGGTTCAACCACGGATGTACTGGCACTGCCGGGAGCAATTATCAGTTTGAGGCCAGGCAGTTCGCCTGGCCTTTTTCGTTTCGCCCCACAGCAAACGTCGAGGAAATTCAATGACAAACACATACAGTAAATCTCGCCAGCAGGCCGAGGCAGCCTTCGGCAGTCTTCAGACAGCGTTCTTCGCCAAGAACAATGCGACGGAAGAGCTCGAATCCGTGGCTCGGGCGCGCGATGCCAAGACCGCCAGGCTGCGCGAAGCGCGCCTCGCAAAGGAGGAGACGGATCGGATCTCTGCGACATCCACGCTGCTGGCCAAACGATCGAAGGCTAGCCGATCATCCCAAATGCCATACTCAGGGTAGAAACTTGAGATATGCCAGAAACAATGGCGGCCGAGCCATCTCGGGGGCGACCGTCGCTGAGGTCACGCGACCACGATACCTCATGTGGCGGCCATTGCCCGCGAAAAGGCACCTGGCGGCATTCCCACGTGCCGATTGCATGCAATGCTGAAGGCACTTGTCAACCCATAACCAACCCGCTGGGCAATTTCCGCCATGGCGACATCCTCGCGGATCAACTCTTTGGCCAGTGCCATGCGCCAGCCCGTTGCATACTCCATCGGCGCCAAGCCAACTTCCTTTCGGAAACGATCGAAGAAGGTTGAACGAGACATGGTGGCTTCGCAAGCAAGCGTCTCCACCGTCATGCTCCGACCCGGATCTGCGTGAATGCGACGCAAGGTGGGTGCGAGCATTGGATCGGCATCCCACGCAGGAGACCGGGCGGCGCCTTGGTACTTGCAGCCGATCGTAATGCGTCGATGAACAGGACTTCTAGCAGCCGGTGAAGACATGGCTGGCCGGGATCCTTTGTCGAGTTTGAAGCTATTTCCGATTGCTTGGCTGACCCCGCCCGCTACCGCGGCGACCCGGAGGATGCTTTCGATGTAATTGTACCCTCATTGCCGGGCTTCGGCTTTTCCTCCGCTCCAGACGCTGCTGGCACCAGCAGCCGTCGCATTGTCAGTGCGCAATCTGTCCAAAGTCTACGGCGCGCCGTCCGGACTGTTTTCGCGCGCCGGTGGTCGTGGGCTGGTGGCGGTGGACGATGCCAGTCTCGACTTGTTTGCCGGCGAAAATCTCGGCATTGTCGGCGAAAGCGGATCAGGCAAAACCACACTAGGGCGAATGATACTGCGGATCGTTGAGCCGACCTCCGGCAAAATTGCGTATCGCGGACGCCCGGATGCTGCCCCGATGGACGTCACCACACTAAGCAAAGTGGATTTGCGCCGCTACCACCAGGATGTGCGTCTTATCTTTCAGGACCCATTTGCGTCGCTCAACCCCCGTATGACGGTGAAGCAGATCATCGGAGATCCTCTGGTCATCGCCGGTGGCATGCCCGGCAAAGCGGTGGAGACCCGCGTTGCCGAACTTTTGCAAAAGGTCGGGCTCGATCCCTTGGCGATGGAAAGATACCCGCATGCCTTTTCCGGTGGCCAACGCCAGCGGATCGGGATTGCAAGAGCGCTCGCCGTCAACCCGAAGGTCATCGTCGCCGATGAGGCGACTTCGGCTCTCGACGTGTCGATCCGAAGCCAGATTCTCGACCTGCTGCTCGACATTCAAAAGCAGCTCAATCTTAGCTTCATCTTCATTTCGCACGATATCTCGGTGGTGCGCTATTTCTGCGACCGCGTCGCCGTCATGCACAAAGGAAAGATCGTCGAGATCGGAGATGCGGAAACCATCTGCACCACGCCCTCGCAGCCCTATACCAAGCGACTGATCTCTTCTGTTCCGAACCCCGACCCCCGCAACAAGCGCATGCTGCACCGCCTGCGCGCAGACCAAGTTTGAGGTCATTCCCAATGCCGAAATTCGCCGCCAATCTGTCCATGCTTTATACCGAACATCCGTTCATGGAACGGTTTGCCGCTGCCGCCGCCGATGGTTTTGCGGCAGTCGAATATGTCAGCCCCTACGAGGAGGCGGCAGAGACGATTGCAGCGGAGCTCAGGAGGCACAATCTGACACAGGCCCTGTTCAACCTGCCACCCGGAAACTGGGCCGCAGGCGAGCGCGGCATCGCCTGCCTGCCGGACAGGGTCTCCGAATTTGAGACATCCGTGGAAACGGCGATCCGCTATGCAAAAATTCTGGGATGCCGAAAGATCAATTGTCTGGCCGGCATTCAACCGCCAGGCGTCGATCCGCAGGTTCTGGAAGACACGCTCGTCGGCAATCTAGGGCACGCCGCGCAACGTCTGGCGGATGCCAAAATTGCCCTTGTCTTCGAGCCCATCAACACCCGCGACATACCCGGATATTTCGTCACCAACACCGATCAGGCCGAACGGATCATGGACCGTGTCGGGCATTCCAACCTGCTGATACAGTATGACTTCTACCACATGCAGATCATGCAGGGCGATCTCGTCACGACCTTCGAGCGCCTGCAAGACAAAATCGGCCACGTTCAGATCGCCGATAATCCCGGACGTCACGAGCCTGGGACGGGCGAGATCAACCACGATTTCATCTTCAAGCGTCTGGATGAACTTGGTTACGACGGATGGGTCGGCTGCGAATATCGACCGGCGTCGACCACCAGCGCAGGTCTTGGCTGGTTGAAAGCATATCAACAGGAGGATTGAGCCATGAAAATAGGATTTATCGGACTGGGCGTCATGGGCCGCCCGATGGCGCAGCATCTGATCGATGCCGGACATGAGCTTTATCTTCACAGGGTCAAACCCGTGTCGAACTACCTTCTGGGAAGCGGTGCGAAGGCCTGCGGTTCAGCTACAGAAGTGGCGCGCAGCGCCGAGATCGTGATTTTGATGCTGCCGGACACGCCCGATGTGGAAGCAGTTTTGTTTGGTGATGATGGCGTCGCGCACGGCCTTGATGCGGGAAAGCTCGTCATCGACATGAGCTCGATTTCACCGATTGCGACGAAGGATTTTGCCGCCCGTATCGAGGCGCTGGGATGCGATTATCTCGATGCGCCGGTGTCGGGCGGCGAAGTTGGCGCCAAAGCGGCGTCGCTGACCATCATGGTCGGCGGTAAACCGGATATTTTCGAGCGCGCAAGGCCGCTGTTTGAGAAGATGGGCAAGAACATCACCCTGATCGGTGACGTGGGAAACGGGCAGGTTGCAAAGGTTGCCAACCAGATTGTTGTCGCCCTGAATATTCAGGCCGTTTCGGAAGCCCTTCGCTTTTCGACGAAAGCCGGAGCAGACCCTTCAATCGTGCGCAAGGCGTTGATGGGTGGCTTTGCCGCGTCCCGCGTACTGGAGGTTCACGGCGAAAGGATGATCAACGAAACATTCGAGCCCGGCTTTCGAATAAGTTTGCATCAAAAGGACATATCGCTCGCGCTTGAGTCGGCGCGTCTGCTGGAGCTTATGCTGCCCAACACTGCGATGGTTCAACAGTTGATGAATGGCGCGCTGGAAAAAGGCCTGGGCGACAAAGACCACTCGGCGTTGATCAAAGCCTTGTAGTTCGAACGAGACCTCCTGATTGACGGTCGTCAATCCAGGGTAAATCGCGCAAAATCAGTAGATTAGTCCCTCGGTTAGGCCGCAAGAACCTTGGCGAGGACTGCCTGTCGCCATTTTTGCTCTCCGTCCTGAAACGCAGTGAAGAACAGTGATAGTTGGGGGCCCATGAATGGGCGGCGGTCACCTGAGAGTGGGTGATCGCCACGACGCGTGTCCGACAGGGATTTGCCCTTTAGATAGGTGTCGATGGCGCTGGTTCTGCGTAACTTCCCCGTAATTTTCGGCGGTCATACGTCTCTGCCTCAAAGGTCGACGGATGGCCGCAGTGGCGGTGAACGAAAGGACAGACATGAAAAAGATCATTTCGGGCGTACTTGTTTGCGTGGCACTGACCGCCTGCAGCCAGACGGAAAAGGGCGCCGGCATTGGGGCGGCAAGCGGCGCCATCATTGGTGGGTTGGCAAGCGGTACTTGGGAAGGCGCCGCAGTGGGAGCCGTCGCAGGCGGCGCGGGTGGCGCTGTGATAGGCAACATCAGCGAACGGAACGACAGGAACCGCCGCGACCGCTGGGAACGTCGGGATCACCGCGACTACAGCTGCAGATACCGGGATTATTACGGTCGCTGCCGCTAAAGATTGCAGCCGGCTGCCGCCCGTTAAAGGCGAGAATGATGCCGAGGAACTCCGGCTCTTCTCCCTTAGCGTCCACCCCAGGTTTTTGACATCCGGTAATCTGACGGTCAGGACGTCACGAACGGGGAGTTTATCTCGACCACCGGCCGTCGTTTTGCTGTAGGAATATCGGAACGATAGTCCGACTTGACTGAGTAGGCGCCTATGAAACTTCTACTTATCGAAGACGATCCAGAAATGACGGATGCCTTGAAAGTGGCCCTCTCGCAGCATGGCATTGTCCTTGATGCCGTTGGCGATCTGGCAACGGCGCGCGAAGCAATCGCCATGGCGGACTACGATATCGTCCTTATCGACCGGCAACTGCCTGATGGTGATGGCAGTACCTTCCTTGCGGATTTGCGTGGCACAGGTTCAAACACGCGATCGATCATCATCTCGGCTCTGAGGTCCACCGACGAGCGAATATCCGGTCTGAATGACGGCGCTGATGATTACTTACCGAAGCCCTTCGAAATCCCTGAACTGGTCGCGAGAATGAGCGCTGTGCTGAGGAGGGCTCCGACAACGGGATCGTCCCTCCTGGCTGCCGGCAACGTTACCTACAATCGTGTGTCATGCGATGTACATGTCGATGGCGTCCGGCTTGCGCTCACCCGCAGGGAACTGCTGATCATCGAAACGCTTCTGAGAAACCGTGGTCGGACCGTGTTGCGCTCGTCCCTTGAGGGTCAGGTCTATTCCTTTGACGATGAGATTCAGTCGAACTCACTGGAATCCAACATGTCGCGGCTGCGCCGAAAGCTTGGAGAAGCGGAGGCCAACATCGTTATCAAAAACATTCGAGGCATAGGCTACTACCTTCATGAGCAGAAATAGGATGACCAGCACCTCCCTTCGCTGGCGTTTCACTTTCGGTTTTATTGTCCTCCAGCTCTGTGCGGTCATCGCCTCGCTCAGCCTGGTTTTCTATCTCCTTTCCGGCCTCAAGCCCGATGTGGCGATCACGTCCATCTGGCTGTCTCAGGAAATCGCAGATTCAGTCCGTCTCGAGCCGAATGGCCAAGCAAGTCTGAAGCCGACGGCTGAACTTAAAGAGATTATGGAAGACTCGCCTAACCTTTGGTTCGTGGCAGACCTGGGCAAAGATATCGTTCTGGCACATGGCGTGCCTCCAGAGAAAATTGCCGACAACATGCCATTCTTGCGGACGTTCAGAAGTGTCGAACTGCATGGCGATCTGGATGATCCGTTGAGTGTGGGCCGCATGGAGCGTTTCGACACCCAGGCCGGTGAGGCGACGATCTTTGCTGGCGGTGTTTCGATGTCTCAATATGGTGTGACCGTGCTGTTGGGAAACCTCGCCATCGGTATTCCGGCGCTGATCCTCGTCGCCATTTCGCTCATTGGCACTCCGTTTGTCACACGCTGGGCTTTGCGATCCTTCAGCGATCTGACCACGCGTCTCGACAGGATCGATCTCGACACACGTGGCGCCCTGGTGGAAGAGCGGGGTCTGCCCAATGAAGTGCTTCGACTTGTGCGCGACATCAACAGGGCGCTGCGTCGTCTTGATAGTGGCTTTGAGGCGACAGAGCGCTTCTTCGTCAACGCGGCGCATGAACTTCGAACACCGATCGCTGTCCTGCAGGTGAGAATCGATACGCTTTCACCAAGTTCTGACAAAACCCACCTGCAGACGGCCATCAAGCGACTGACAGCGATCGCGAACCAGCTTCTCGACACCGAGAAGTACCGGCAGAAGCCCCAGCAGAATGCACCTGTCGATCTCAACTTCGTTGTATCGAAGGTCGTCGCTGACCTTGCTCCTTTGGCGATCGCCGAAGGCTACGAGATTTCGTTCGATAGCGATGCGGAAGATCTGTTCGTTCCGGGTGATGCCGAAGCTTTGGAGCGTGCATTCGTCAATCTGGTCCGTAATGCAGTCCAGTACGGGGGTGGAAAGGGACAGATATCGGTCGGTATTGAGTCTGACGGCAGCGTGACCGTCGCCGATCAGGGTTGCGGAATTGCCAGCGATAAGCAGTCGCGCATATTCGAACCGTTCTACCGGGTCAGCCCTCACGGCTCAGGTGCGGGCCTGGGGCTTAGCATGGTCAATGAGATCGTGACGCGTCACGGCGGCTATGTTGAGCTTTCCTCCGCGCCAGGCAAAGGCAGCACATTTGCCGTGCGCTGGCGCGAAAAGCGCATTTTCCGGCAGCGCTAGGTCCGTCGCCTGCGCCATCAGGTCAAGGCGTTTTCCTCCGTCGACATTGGCTGGGCACGGGCGCGATCGCTTGATGCCTGGCGGGCAGTCTCTGGCACGCCATCCACATCGCAAACACTCTTTGCCGATCGGTTGATTTTACGGTGCATGCCAGACGGATCAGGCGCAACGACGGCTCCCCGTAATTTTCAGGTAACTCTCGTGACAGAGAAAGCCCGAAAATTTCAATAGCATGGGCCACGACTATATGACACGACACATTACCCGCAAGCGTTTCATCCTGGCGGCGGCAACCCTTGTCGGTCTGCTGGCGGTCTGGCTGCTATTTCTGCGTCCGCCGGCAAAGCCTGAACTGGTGACGGCGCAGGCGCGAACGGGTGACATTGAAGAGGTGGTGCTGGCGACCGGTGTTCTCGAACCGCTTGAGCTGGTGCGTGTCGGCGCCCAGGCCTCGGGTCGCATTGAGCATCTGGCTGTCAAGATCGGTGACATCGTCGAGGCTGGCCAATTGGTGGCCGAGATCGATTCCCAGACCCGGCGCAACACCTTGCGGGACCGTGAGGCCGCTTTGGCCAACATCCGTGCCGTTCACGCCGCGCGCAGCGCCGGTCTGGTGAAAGCCGAGAAGGATTTCGAACGCGAGCGTGACCTGCTGGCGGGTGGTTCCACGCCGCGCGCCCAGTATGATGCCGCGGTGGCGATGCGAGACACCGCGCGGGCTGAGGTTCAATCGCTGGACGCTCAGGTCGCCCAAGCACAGGTCGCGCTGGAGTCTGCGGGTATAGAACTGGACTATACGCGCATCACTGCCCCAATCGCCGGCACAGTGGTCGCGATCGTCACTGACGAGGGCCAAACCGTGAATGCCCTGCAGACTGCGCCGACCATCGTCATGATCGCGCGATTGGACACAATGACGGTGCGCGCGGATATCTCCGAGGCTGACGTCGTACGTGTGCGACGGGGCCTGCCGGTCTGGTTCAGCATTCTTGGCGATCCGAAGCGTCGTTTCGATGGGGAGTTGCGTCAGGTGGAGCCGGCGCCAGCCTCCGTCGCCAACGAGAGCAACGCCGCCGCGAGCCGGATTGGCTCAACCAACGGCGCGGTCTATTACACCGGGCTGATCGACGTGGCGAACGCGGACGGGGTCCTGCGGCCCTCCATGACGGCGCAGGTGTCCATCGTCTTGAGCCGCGTCAGCGGCGCCGTGCTGGTTCCGCTCAGTGCAGTGGAAGGGGCGCCCCGGGCCGGTGATACGGCGCGTGTGCGCATACTGGACGCGATGGGCGAGGTCCAGATCCGGCAGGTCCAGGTCGGCATCGATAACGGCGCGGACATCCAGATCCTTGGCGGTCTTCAGGCAGGCGACACCATCGTCCTTGGAGCATCCACGGACGAACGCACGGATGGCCAGGCTCAACTGGCCGCGGCGGAGCGGTAGGGCGCGTTATGACGGAACCACTGATCCGAGTACGTGGGGTATCCCGCGCTTTCCCCGCAGGCGACGAGATGGTGCGGGTGCTGAAAGACGTTGACCTCGACATCGAAGCCGGCGAGATGATGGCCATCATAGGCGCTTCTGGCTCCGGCAAGTCGACGCTGATGAACATCCTTGGCTGCCTCGATCGTCCGACGGACGGCAGCTACTGGATCGAAGGGTGCGAGACCTCGAAGATGTCCGTGGACGAACTGGCCGCGCTACGCCGTGAGCGTTTTGGTTTCATCTTCCAGCGCTATCATCTGCTTGGCGATCTCAGCGCGGCCAGCAACGTCGAGGTGCCGGCCATCTATGCCGGACGCAGCCGATCCGACCGGCACAAGCGAGCGATCTCCTTGTTGACCCGGCTGGGGCTCGCCGAGCGGACGGGCAATATCCCAGGCAAGCTTTCGGGCGGCCAGCAGCAGCGGGTGTCGATCGCCCGCGCGCTGATGAATGGCGGCGAGATAATTCTGGCAGACGAACCGACCGGAGCGCTGGATACGCACAGTGGCGCCGAAGTCATGAAGATCCTGCGCGAGCTTCACGCCGAAGGACACACCATTATTCTCGTCACTCACGACAAGAAGATCGCCGAACATGCGGATCGGGTTGTAGAGATCAGCGACGGTATTATCATTTCCGACGAGCGCAATATGTCCAAATCCGCCGCGACGGCCCGTCCCATCCGCGAACACGCGCCGGGCGCTGGCTGGCGTGGTGCAATTGACCGGATGACTGAGGCCTTTCGTATGGCGGGCGCAGCAATATGGGCGCACAAGATGCGCTCGCTTCTGACCATGCTCGGTATCATCATCGGTATCGCCTCGGTGGCGTCTATCTCAGCTCTCGGGGCCGGCTCGCAGCAACAAATCCTCAGCAGTATCAGTTCGCTCGGCACCAACACGATCGAGGTGCGGGCTGGTAAAGGCTTCGGCGATCTGGAAGCCGGCAAGATAAGGACGCTGGTTCCCGCCGATGCAGAAGCGCTGGTGAACCAGCCCTATGTCGACAGCGTGACACCAACCGTCACGACGAGCGTAACTGTCAAGCGCGCCGCCGTGGCCGTCAATGCGTCAGTCACCGGCGTTGGCGCCGACTTCTTTCGTGTACGGGGTCTTGAGCTGGCGCATGGACAACTGTTCGACGCCCAGGACGTTACCGCCTACAGCCAGAATGTGGTGATCGATGCAAACGCCGCCCGAGACCTGTTTCCAGACCGGGCAAATCCGGTGGGGCAGGTCGTCCTTCTGGGCACAATGCCGGCGAGGGTCACAGGCGTGACGAAACAGGAAAACTCCTTCGGTCCGGCGGCTGATACGTTGACTGTTTATGCGCCCTACACAACCGTCATGGGCCGCATGCTGGGTCGTTCTAACGTCGAGGGCATAACGGTCCGTATTAGGGACGATGTCGATCCGGGCAATGTCGAGGCCGCAGTTTCGCGCCTTATCGAGCGACGGCATGGCGCGAAAGACTTCTTTCTCACCAACTCGGCGACCATTCGCGAGACTATCGAGACCACCACGCAAACCCTGACATTGCTGATTTCGTCAGTCGCCGTGATCTCGCTGATTGTCGGTGGCATCGGCGTGATGAATATCATGCTGGTGTCCGTGACCGAGCGCACCAAGGAGATCGGGGTTCGTGTGGCCGTCGGCGCGCGCCGCAGCGATATCCTCTCCCAGTTTCTGATCGAGGCCGTCATGGTCTGCCTTGTCGGCGGCTTCATGGGAGTGATGCTCGCCCTCGGGATCAGCGCTCTTTTCAATTTGCTGAGCCCCGACTTCAAAATGATCTTCTCTTCTGGCTCCATCATTGTGGCCTTCGCCTGCTCCACCCTGATCGGAATTGTCTTCGGCTTCCTTCCCGCCCGCAACGCGGCAAAGCTTGAACCGATAGAAGCCCTGGCGCGCGAATGACGGCTGGAAAGCATGCGTGATGGCGTAGATCGGCGGTGTTCACAGTGTGGTCGAACGACACTCCTGGACCGACCTGTCGCCCCAATCCACCATGGCCGCGACCTGATCATAGGTCATGCCAGTGAGTATTTGCAGGAAGCGAACCCCTTAGCCGTCATCCCTTGGCAATTGTGAGTGAAAGGGAAATCGAACTTGGCCGGGCGGGCACAGCGACATGGTTGAACTCTTTCATTCAAGCTGGCAGAGGTGCAGCGGAGTTCACAAGGCCTGATTGGCGCAATTCTTGCCAGAAATCCGCCGGGACGGTTTCTTGAAGAGCTGACCGGTCCTCGGCGATGCGGCTCGGCTGACTGGCGCCCGGCTGGGGATCACTCAGCCTGCGCTGTCGAACGCGCTCAACCGGCTTCGCGAGACGCTACGCGATCCGCTGTTCATCCGCGAGCGCTACGGCATGCGGCCGACACAGCTCGCCGAGGAAATGGCGCCGATGATCGGCGCGGCACTCTCGCAGTTCGACGCCCTGATCACTGGCCAGCAGGATTTCGATCCAGCCAAGGCGACGCGGTCGTTAACATTGGCTCCAAACAGCTATGTGGAATTCGTGCTCATGCCAACGGTGGTCGCCAGATTGCGGGAGCGGGCCAGAGGAATCAAGCTCCGGCTCGTACCCTATGGCAGCGATCTTGCGGAAACCGGTGTGGTATCGGGCACCACGGAAATAGTCTTCGGCCGGATCATCGATCCACCGGATAATCTCGTCGTGCAGCACCTGATGGATGACGGACTTGCCTGTGTGGTCCGGGCAGGTCATCCGGAGATCGCCGACAGCATTTCCCGCGAGCAATATGAAGCGATGATGCATGTGAACGTCCTGCCACCCGGCAGGCTTCGTGCAGGCCTGTTCCAAGCACTCGGTCGGCAGGGGCTGAAGCGCGACGTGGCCGTTTCGGTTACCCATTTTCTCGCCGTGCCGGAAATGATTGCGGTGACGGATTACTGCGCGACGCTGCCGCGCCTCATCTGTCGCGGGCTTGCGCGGGACACGCGCCTAAAGGTGGTGCCGGCACCGGTCGATCTTGGCACGTTCCCCGTCGAAATGGCGTGGCATGTCCGTTACCGCAACGATCCAGCCCACCGCTGGCTGAGGACTTTGATAGCTGAAGTTGCGAAAACAGTGTCAGCTGATGCGGCGTGAGAGCGTGACTCTCGGCGGCTTCAAGCCGTGCGATGAAATGCCGTTTTGCCGCAAGCATAATTCTCAGACATTTACGCTATTTGGCTACCTTTCGTCAGTTTGAGCTAAAAGTGCTTTAGGGTTAGCCACTCACCGCAAGCCGAAGCCGTGAACGAGAGGTCGCCGATCATTTTGAAAAGCTTGGGGCATAGTTCAGATCTTGGCCGGCACCGTGATGCTTGCCGAAATGTTTGATGAGCATGCCTGCCACCGACATCACGGCATACAGCACAGCAAAGGCGACCCATTTTAACAAAGCGCGGATATCCTTCAGCGAGCGTCGCGTAAGATCGAATGCTCGCTTCCCATCGTTGTCCCGGATCGATTTATCAGCACCATGGTCGAGGAGAAGCTGTATGTCGGCCGCCACGTCGGTGCGCTTGACGGCAACATGCAACATCGTGAGGTAATCGAGCATCGTAACCTCGTCGGCCATTGCGGCACGCACGCTGGTGGGCGTGAGACGTGTTCCCCGGCCCCGCGACGTCAATCAGGAATGAATAGGATCAGTTGAAAATCTCAGCGGCCTGTTTCGTATTCCGGTTGTGCAGCTTGCGTAAATCGATTGACTATACTAGATTTGAGGAAATGTTATAAGGCGTCTCACATGAAGCAGATCGACCTCATGTTCCGGACAATGGTCGCAGAGTTGCAGCAAAGGACTTTTGATGCGCAGTGGTCGGCCGATTTCCCGCCCACTGGTCGCTTTGTCTCGGTCAAGGTAGACAACCGCTCATACTGGTATTTCGACCAACCGGATGGCAAAGGTGGTCAAAAGCGGCGCTATGTAGGCCCTGCTGATGATCACGAGATCACAACTCGGGTTGAAGCATTCAGGGGCGAAAAGGACGATTACCAGAACAGGCGAAAGATAGTGGCGGCATTGACGCGCGAAGCGGGTCTGGTTGCTCCGGATCGCTTCACAGGCACAGTTGTTGAGGCCTTGGCATCGGCCGGTTTATTCCGGCTCCGTGGTGTCCTCGTCGGTACAGTCGCATTCCAATGTTATGCGGCGTATCTCGGTATCCGCCTGCCTATGGCTGCGATCCTGACAGGTGACGCGGATCTGGCTCAAGATTACGCGATCTCGAGCGAGGTCGAAGATTCAATTCCGCCGATTGTCACTCTCCTTCAGTCCATCGATCCGTCATTCCGGGCCGTACCTCATCTTTCTGGTTCCCCTCGCTCCAATGCTTTCCGCAACTCGACGGGTTACCGAGTAGAGTTCCTGACGACAAATCGGGGATCGGAAGATTACGCGGATCAACCAGCGCAAATGCCTGCTCTTGGCGGCGCGTCTGCCGAACCTCTGCGATATATGGACTTCCTCATCCGTGATCCGGTGCGGACGATCTTGCTGCATGGTGCCGGTGTCTCTGTCGTGGTGCCCGATCCATCACGGTTCGCCGTTCACAAACTGATCGTGGCCGGCCGGCGTCAAGATGATGCCGGTGGAAGGGCAAAGAAGGAAAAAGACTTGCGTCAGGCCGGAATGCTGTTTGAGGCATTGCAGGAAACCGGAGGCGGCCGCGATCTGGCCGATGCTCTTCGCGAAGCATGGGGCAGAGGCCCATCTTGGAGGAACGCGATCATAACCGGCGTTGATGCCGTCAACAGGCAATATCAATCGGCTGTCCATCGCACGCTCGATATTCTACCAGTCGATGAGATAGAAGGATCCCGTGGCCTCTAACGGGAAAAGAACGCTTATCGCGAGCCATTATTGCATTTTTTTGCTTTCGCTTCGTTCCAGGAAAAGAAAACAGACGTGCTCTGTAGCTGGAAGCGGTCCTTCAAGATGATTGGTCGAATGCCGAGTGATCAAGTACGCACCATCTATCGAACGCAGGAATTGAGAGCCTGACTTCTTCGGGTCAAAACATGTGTCTGTCGATGCTTGGCTGGCTCGGCCAGGCGTGCAAGCGTCCCTGCGATCAAACGGTCGGGGCGCCGTCGACGAGGTCAAAATTTTCGGCCGGTGCTCTTGAAACCGAAATTTTCCAAACCAAATCGATTGCCGCCAACTGCTGAGACAGAGTTGGACTTGCTGGGAGCGCTGCCTTTCGGCGCCCCCGTACCCATGTTGCTTCAAGGAGGATATGGCTATGGCAACATCTTACGACTACACACCGTTGTTCCGCTCGACCGTCGGCTTCGACCGGGTGTTCAATCTTCTCGAAAACGCCCAACGCGCTCGCTCGATCAGCGATTGGCCGCCTTATGACATCGTCAAGACTGGCGATGACAGCTATCGCATCTCGATCGCGGTGGCCGGTTTTGCGCAGGATGATCTCGACGTGACCTTCCAGTCAAACCTGCTGACGGTCACTGGCAAGAAGCAGGAGGCCGCCAATGAAGGCTACCTGCATCGCGGCATCGCTGGAAGACCGTTCGAGCACCGCTTCGAGCTTGCCGACCATGTCCGGGTAAACGGCGCCGATCTGCAGAATGGTCTCCTGTCGATCGATCTCGTGCGTGAGATCCCGGAGGCTCTGAAGCCGCGTAGAATTGATATCCAGACCAACACGGCTTTCGCAAAACAGATCGCCCCGGCGCAGATCGAAGCGCAAAAGGCGGCCTAATCGAAACCTTGGAGAACGGACGCCGCTGTGGCGGCGCCCATCGATATCGCGGGTTGGGAAGGAGAGTGTCATGAAACCCGATATGTTCAGAGAACCTGTTACCATTCTTGTCGGCCTTGGCTTTCCGGCAGAAGTACGGTCCGTCATGGACGCGTACCGGCATTTGGCCGAATGGCCAGCATCATTGCGCGACACGGCGCATTCGGTGGCACTCAAGGCATGCAGCGCCGCGCTACGCGACGAGATCGAAGCCGAGACCGCACGCGGCCTGTTCGCTGCCTTTGCTGAGAAGCACGATCTGCTGGCGCCGGAAACCGACGTGATCGTGGCCTCCCGTCACCGGCACGACAAAGATCCCCACGTCCGCTAAGCACGCCGTGGCATTCTGATCGGGGTCGGCTACGGATGCTAAAAACGGGGTGATATTGCGCGTCCACCATAAGCGAAACCGGGAAAGCGGGTGATGTCACGTTGCTCGCTACCCGCTGCCTTATATCGGCGATACGCTGTTTATACGGAAAAGATCACCGATGCGCCGCACTTTCCGATCGTGCCCGGGCTCAACCCCGACGTCGATCCGCGTCCCGCTTTCGGTGACAACGACTACGCCAGCAGGACCAGTCGGCAGGCGGCGCGCTCACGCGGGATCATCTCGGTCATTCGAAGTTCGGCTGGATCGGCGACGCCATCAGTTTCGGCGCAGTTGAGGTTACGGTGAAGGAAATGACAAAACGCGGGGGCATGCCGCTTATCGCCCAGCCAGAGCGGCAGGAGCTGCCGGAAATCCTCCGGGGTGCTGAAAAATGCCAATTCCGCGCGTTGCATTTATTGTGATCCCAAGGCAATAGGCCGTATTGAGATCGGCTCTGTTAGGGAAAAGCTCGTCGGGTAGCCAGTTGGTTGCTGTTACGAGGGTCACAGCTTTCGAAATGTTTTTCTAAACGCCCTCCCCGGCGACAGACGCGTAGGCCAGTGCCAGCCCGCCACCGCCGAGGACGTTCCCAATCGTCGATGCGATGATGTTGGCAATGACGGCATATCCGGTGATGCCCGAGGACGTGTCGGAAACGAGATAGGCATAAGGCATCAGAAACATATTGGCGACAGAGTGCTCAAGCCCGAGAGTGACGAAGGCTGTGACTGGCAGCAAAAGTCCCGCCAGCTTTCCCTCTGTTGTTTTGCCGCTGGCCGCTAGCCAGACGGCAAGGCACACGAGGAAGTTGGCGAGGACGCCGCTTACGATAGTGGCGATGAAGGTTTTTTCGCCTTTGACCGTTCCCAGTTCCACCAGCGCCGCACCAACTTTCCCATCGCCGGAACTATGAAGGTCTGCACCAAGCGCGACCACAACCAGCAGCAGGGAGCCGCAAAGATTGGCGACATAGGCGAGCGCGAGCGCGGCTGTCGCCTCCTTCCCGCGAATACGGCCAAGTGCGCAGGCGCCGATCATAAGTGTGTTGCCCGTGAATAATTCCGCTCCGGCTAATAGAACGGCGGCCAGGCCAAGCGTGAATACCACGCCCGCAAGGAGTTGGGCCACGCCGAAGGGCAAAACGGAGGCTCCGGCAAGAACGGTGATTGAAAAAAGCCCTGCGAGCCCGATGTAGACACCGGCAAGGATGCCAAGCGTGATTATCGTTCTCCCTGGCATGCTGGCCTTATCCCGCATGGTCCCAAAGACGTCGTCTGTCAGCTCGGCTGGCGCAGGAAAGGATGTCATGGGCCGAGAACCCTCACCGGAATTGATTTCGCCGCCGGGGTCTTGGCGTCTTTTTCATGATGCGAGAGCGGAATGAGGACATTGCATTCCGGGAAGTAGGAAGCGCAGGTTCCTGACGGAATGTCGTAGTCGATCACCTGGAGATTACGGATCACCCTTGCAATTCCATCATCAGCAACTGTCTGAAGCCCGATAAATGCGTTTTCCTCGATGCCCAGTCGGATACGGTCGTCACGGTTCATCATCACGATCATCCGCGACTTGTGTATACCGCGAAGACGGTCATCATATCCGTAAACCGTAGTGTTGAACTGATCGTTGGAGCGCAGGGTTATCAACCGAAGGACCTCGTTATCCTCATCGCTAGGGAAACCCGCAAACAGCGAATGGGGCAGCTTGAAATTTGCTTTCCCCGTTTCGGTTTCCCACTCACGATGACGCGCCGCGACAGGACGCGGAAATCCGCCCGGCGTATCGAGCCTGCGGTTGAAATCCCTGAACATGTCGGGATAGGTCGCCTCTATCGCATCTCTGACGAGGGCATAGTTTCCGACCCATTCCGCCCACGGAACGGCGGGATTTGGCGGGAGTGAATGCCTGGCAATTTCCGCCACAATGCGAGGTTCGGAGAGAAGTGTATTGGCAGCCGGTCTGTATTTGCCGCGCGATGCATGGATGCAGGTGGTTGAATCCTCCATCGTCACGATTTGCTGGCCGCTTGCCTGCTCGTCGATTTCAGAGCGTACCAGAGTGGGCAAGATATATGTCGTACCGGCTGTGACGATATGCGATCGATTGAGCTTTGTTGCGATCTGCACGAAAAGATCGAGGCCGCGCCATTTTTCTTCCATCAGTCCGCGTTCAGGAACTGCCCGAACGAAGTTGCCGCCCAGCCCGATAAAGGCGCTGATATTACCCGCAACAATCTCCTCACAGGCTTCTACCGTGTTCAACCCGTCATCGCGCGGTGGCTCGAATCCGTAGAGTTCGGCAAGCCGATCAAGCGGTACGAGGGCGGTTTTTTCGGCGATGCCGACCGTGCGCTGCCCCTGCACATTCGAGTGGCCGCGCACTGGACAGATGCCGCTGCCCTGGCGTCCGATATTGCCGCGCATCAACAGAAGATTGATCAGCATCTGGACGTTGGAAACGCCGTAGCGGTGCTGAGTGAGCCCCATCCCGTAGATGGCGATGACGGATTTTGCCTTTGCATATGTCCGTGCGGCCGCCTCAATTGCCGTTTTTGGCAGGCCGGAAATCCGGGTTATGTCCTCCCACGGCGTGGAGCGGACCATCGCCGCAAAGGCGTCGAAACCGGATGTATGAGATGAGATGAAGTCTATATCGAGTACGCGCGCACGGCCCGCCATCTCGGCGTCGGAATCCCACTCCAGCAGGAACTTTGCCATGCCCATCATGACGGCGATATCGCCTCCTGCGCTGACCTGGTAATATTGCGTGGCGATCTGTGTTGGTTTGCCGGCCAGCATCTGGGACGGCCGTTGCGGATTGGTGAACTCCTCCCAGCCCCTTTCGCGCAAGGGGTTGAACACGATAATAGGCACATCGCGTTCGCGAACCGCCTGAAGGGAATGCAGCAGGCGAGGGGCATTCGTCCCAACATTCTGGCCGAAGGACAGGATGCAGTCGGTGTGATCGTAATCTTCAAGAAGAACGGTTCCGACCGCGGTTCCGATACTCTCCGGCAATGCCACTGACGTCGTCTCGTGGCACATGTTCGAACTATCGGGCAGGTTGTTGTTGCCATACATGCGTGCAAGGAGCTGATACATATAGGATGTTTCAAGCGACGCGCGCCCGGAGGCGTAAAAGACAACGGACTTGCGGTCGTAAACCTTCAGTCTCGCGCCGATGTCCGCAAACGCCTCCTCCCAGCTGACAGGCAGGAAATGGTCACTGGCAGCGTCATAGCGCATTGGATGCGTGAGGCGTCCGGCGTTTTCGAGATCGAAGTCCGGCCATTCCAGCAACTCCCTCACGGTGTGCTTCGCGAAAAACTCCGGATCGGCTCGCTTGGAAGTCAAATCCCAGAAGGTGGCCTTGGCGCCGTTTTCACAGAACTCGCCAAAATGAGGTTTCCCCGGCTTTGCCCATGCGCAACTTGTGCACATATAGCCACCGGTTTTGTTGTGGTCGGTCAGAAGGCCCGGCACGGTTTTGACCGCGTGCTGTGGTATGACGTTTTTGACAAGTGACTTGACTGATCCCCAGCCACCCGTTGGCGCCTCATATTTGTGGTAGCGAACTGTCGGCTTCACGACGATCTCCTGTTGTTCGGCATCACTTTTTGCGCGCCAGATTGAGAAACGCTTCGGAAGCCCTGACCAGATCTTGCTGTGGAACGTCGGCGCGGACGATTTTCCCTCGCTCGATGCCGCCCTTTTCACCGTCTTCCGGCGTGTGGCCAGCGTTTTTTTCGGCGGTATCATCGTAGGTCTTGACTTCTATAATGCGGCGATCAACCCCGATTTCCTGCAAATATGCGATAGCGCATCTTGCGCCTTCCTCATGTTCGAAGAGCCCAGTAACGATAGGCATCGTGTCGTCCTTTCTCGGTTCCCAGTCTCATGGTCAACCACGCGCGCGCCGCATCGTTCCTTCACATCGGGGATCACGAGTTGTTGTTTCGAATGTGAGTGAGTGGGGGAACGCATGCTTCCAACCGGAGTTAGGCCTTTGACTTGATTAATATGGCGGGGGCCTGACACGTTGACCGAAGCATCGGATCCGTATTGCGGACCAGCACCTGATATCGCCGACCTTGCCAATGCATGGAACCTTGACCCGGTTCTGATCGCAGGAATTGCGCTTGTGGCATTGTGGCTATTTACGACCGGTGCTCGAAACACCCAGATCATTCCGCGCGTAGCCATAATTCTTCTGCTCATTCTCGCATTCGTATCGCCGCTCTGCGCGCTGACCACAGCTCTTTTTTCCGCAAGGGTTTTCCACCATTTCATATTGATCGCTTTCGTGGCCCCGCTGATAGCGCTGAGCCTCGAGGCAAGATCGGGCCTCCGCCCAGACTGGCTCTCGCGCTTTCCGGAAGCAGCTTTTCTCGCCCATACGATCGCTTACTGGGCATGGCATTTGCCGCCGGGCTATTCTTTTGCGCTTTTCGGTACGCTCAACTATTGGATGATGCAGCTTACCCTCATCGCCACCGCCGTCTGGCTCTGGTGGTCGATGCTGGTTGTGGCGAGGCCCATTATGCGCATCTCGTTGGCGCTCGCCACGATGGCGCAAATGGGCTTTCTCGCGGCAATCCTCACCTTCGCGCCCTATCCGCTTTTTTCGGAACATCTGTTGACGACGCAGGCCTATGGGCTGACGCCGCTTGAGGACCAACAGCTTTCGGGCCTCATCATGTGGACATTGGGGCTGGTTCCCTACCTCGTGGTCGCGCTCACCGCCGTCAGCGAGACGCTGCGTCGTAATACAACGCGGGAGGGTGAATGATCGCGCTTGTGAAGTTCATCCACTTCATGGCTATCTCGATCTGGGTCTCGGGGCTTATCAGCCTGCCCAGCCTCTACGTGCAACGCGCTCGCGTTCAAAACGATGACGATCGTTTTCGTTTGCAGAAGATAGTCCGCTTTTCCTACGTGAAAATCCTGTCACCCGCCGCTTTCATAGCGGTTGCATCCGGTACGACGCTTATCTTTCTGCAGTCCACCTATCTGTCATGGTTTAGCGCGAAACTGGTTCTCGTCGCTGGTCTTGTGCTCATCCATGTTCTGACAGGACTTGTCATTATCCGCCTTTTCGATGAAGGCGAGGTCTATCCGCCGTGGCGGTTCGTCACGGTCACAGCACTCAGCATCATCATCTCCGTCGGGATCGTCTACTTGGCGTTGGCAAAACCAGAGATACCCGCGCTGCTACCGGAGTGGGTCTTAGAGCCGGGAGCGCTCAAGCGCATCCTCGATCCACTCATTCCTTGGAAGACACCATGAGGCCGATGCCGTGATCGAATATCAGCTTCCCGCCATGCCAGCCGGCGAGCGCCGTCAGTGCCGAAGCAAGGAGCGACAAGCCGAGCCCGTGCGGCAGAATGTCGATCAGGCCAAATGCCCGTCCGCCCCAATTGGCACCCGCCACGGAAATGAGCGCGATTGCTGCCACGCCGTGCGCCCAGCTTGCCACCCGCGCGCGGATGCCGGCGACCAGAAGCAGTTCCGCCGTTCCGATGACGCCGGCTGCAACGCCGCTGAAAAACGCGCCGCCGGACGCCCATATGCCGGCGCGAACCCAGAACTCGTCTGCCGACCACCAATAGAGGAGATCGCAGGCCAGTGTGGTGATGACGAGCGCGATTGGAAAGTGGACGGTCATCGCATGCAAGGGGTGGCCAGCAACGGCAATGGCAGAGTCCGTCGTCTTTTCCTCCACCTTGGAGATAACCGGATTGGGCTCGTCGCTTTTTTCCATCGAGGTTTTCCTTTTTCATCGCTAACCCGTTTGAGAACGGTGAGGTTCCCGTCGATCGCATTCATGCTTTCGCTTTTGCTGGTGTCGGGATGCTCCGGCGATCTCTCGGTCCTGGAACCTGCCGGCCCCGCCAGTCACAAGGTCGCACTTCTGTGGTGGGTCATGTTTGGCGGGGCCTGCGCTATTTTCGTGCTGGTCGCCGTTCTTCTGGCGCTCGTCTTTTTCAGGCCGGCGATGATGGCGCGGATCAATTCGCGTCAGTGGCTGATAGGCGGCGGCATCGCTTTTCCCCTGCCGGTTTTGATGGCGCTGGTGGCGTTTTCGTTCATGCAGGGAGAATCCCTGCTTCCGCAATCTGCGAGCGATCCACTTCGCATCGGCGCCGTTTCCCGGATGTGGAATTGGGAGTTCGTGTATCAGACGCCTACCGGAACTGTCAGCAGTACCGACGTTCTGCATCTGCCGGTCGACCGGGACGTCGTCCTCGAGGTCAAAAGTGCCGATGTCATCCACAGCTTCTGGGTACCAAGACTTGGCGGAAAGATAGACGCTGTTCCGGGAATTTCCAACAGGATCGTCCTGCGGGCCGACCAGACAGGCGCATTTGGAGGTATCTGTTCCGAATATTGCGGTACCGGCCATGCCGGCATGAGTTTCCGCGTCGTCGCTTACGACGAGAGCGATTTTTCAAGGGTGATCGGGGAATTGGGACAAAATTGATGGATGATGTGCGCACACCCAAGAGTCACTCGCCGATCGCGCTTCACCGCGAACTCAGTGACGTCTGGAGTTCTGGAACGGGGCTTCAGCGTCTCGCAGCGGTCAATCACACCGTCATAGGCAAACGCTTCATGGTGACGGCGCTGGTGTTCTTCGCGATCGGTGGTTTCCTCGGCATGCTCATCAGGACACAGCTGGCCACGGCGTCGAATGCCTTCATGGACGCCGAGCAATATGCGCAGGTCTTCACGATGCACGGCACGATCATGATGTTCCTGTTCGCCATTCCTTTCTTTGAGGGACTTTCCATCTATGTCCTGCCAAAGCTCATAGGCGCCAGAGATCTCGCCTTTCCCCGCCTGTCCGCTTACGGTTACTGGTGTTATCTCTTCGGCGGAGGAATGCTGGTTGTTGCTCTTTTGGGCGGCATTGCGCCAGCGGGCGGCTGGTTCATGTATACGCCGCTTTCATCCTCGCAATATAGTCCCGGGATCAACGCGGATATCTGGCTGCTTGGCATCACGTTCGTGGAAATTTCCGCCATCAGCGCGGCCATCGAAATCGTCGTGACGATCCTCAGGCTACGGGCGCCCGGCATGTCTCTGGACAGGATGCCTGTTTTTGCCTGGTACATGCTGGTCGTTGCGGCGATGATGCTGGTCGGGTTTCCGCCCTTGATCCTGGGTTCGATATTGCTGGAGGCGGAGCGAGCCTTCGATATTCCTTTTTTCGATCCGGAAAGGGGAGGCAGCCCGCTTCTGTGGCAACATCTCTTCTGGCTGTTCGGCCATCCCGAGGTTTACATCATCTTTCTGCCGGCCGCCGGGGCATTGTCGACCATCATTCCCGTTCTGGCGGGAGCCCGTCTGATTGGTTACAACATCATCGTTGCCGCGCTGATTGCTATGGCGTTCCTGTCCTTCGGGCTATGGGTGCACCACATGTACACCGTCGGCATTCCCCATGTGGCGCTTTCATTTTTCTCAGCTGCCAGCGCGCTGGTCACTATCCCGACCGCAATTCAGATATTTGCCTGGCTCGGCACCCTCGCGCGCGGCAAGCCGACGATGAGCGTACCCATGCTTCATGTCATGGGTTTTTTCTGCGTATTCATTATTGGCGGCCTGACGGGTGTCATGCTGGCCATGGTGCCGTTCGATCAGCAGGCGCATGATACCCATTTCGTGGTGGCTCATCTGCATTACGTCCTGGTCGGCGGGTTTCTGTTTCCGATGCTTGCCGGGCTCTATTATTGGGTGCCGCATATCAGCGGGCGTCAGCCAGTGCAGCATCTTTCCAAAGCCGCGTTCTGGATGATTTTTATCGGCTTCAATCTGACTTTCTTCATGATGCATCTGACCGGGCTTCTCGGCATGCCGCGCCGCATTTTTTCTTATCCGGAGATCGCGCCATGGCAATGGCTCAATCTTCTCTCCTCGATCGGCAGCTTTATCATGGCGGCTGGCTTCATGCTTGTCGTGCTGGATTTCGTTCTGCTGTTTCTTTACGGGCGCGCCTTCAGGCGCAATCCCTGGAATGCCGGCACGCTCGAATGGGCCATGCCGACACCACCGACCGCTTACGCTTTTGCTTCACAGCCCGAAGTGACTGCGCGGGCGGATGGGCTTCCCGTCAACCGGATTGCGGCCGAACTTGCCGCCGGCAAGGGCTATCTCGGCTTCGTGCGATCCAGAAAAATGGAAACGATGGGGACGGACGCAGTCACGGGCGCACCGCTGCAGATCGTCGTATTGCCAGGCCCGAGCTTTTTTCCCCTGCTGACGGCCGTTTCGACTGCCGCGTTCTTTATCGCGCTGCTTCTCAAAACCTACCCGGTCGCAATCGTCAGCCTCCTGCTAACAGCATGTCTCTTCATTTCATGGACGCCGAACGAGGATGCAAGACAGGAGCGGGGGCCGGTTGTCGCGCGTGGTGAGGAGCGTTTTCCCCTCCACTATGAGAGTGCGGATGCCCCGTCCGTTCTGGCGATGAAACTTGCCCTGATCGCGGACACTACACTTTTCGTGTCTCTGCTGTTTGGCGGGCTTTTCCTCTGGATTTCCGCCGGTGGTGAAAAGGTTGTCTGGCCGCAATCGATCTCGCTGCATGACGTTTTTCTGGTGAGCGGCTTTATAGCCGCTCTTTGCGGCGCCGCTGCCAGTCATTTCAGGATGACAAGCGTCATATTACTCGTAAGCGCTATCGCCTACGCGACGGCGATTGCTTGCGGTCTATTCGTTCTGCGCCAGCAATATGGCGAGGTAAGCCAGGCAGTCCACGGCGTTTCGGTTGCCGTTAATGTCTATCTCGTATTGCATGGCTTTGTCGGCTTCATTCTTGCGGCATTCGGTTGCTGGCGCCTTTCAAAGGGCTACGTTTCCGACCGTCGCCGCAACGACCTGCGCATAGGGACCCTCTGGCACGCTCATTTTCTGGCGGCAACCGCCATTTCGTTTCTTTTCCTGCAAACACTGCAGGCGATGACGGAGGGTGGCTGATATGCGGTACCGCACCACTTTTGGCCTCGCTGGGCCATTCGTCACCTGGGCTTTATGCTTTCTGGCATTATATACCGCGCAATTTGTCGGCTGTGCCTGGGGGTGGGACGTTCGGTTCTACGCCGGGGTTTCCCTGCTTCGATTTGTTCTGATCGGCCTGCTCGCCCTGTCTCTTTTCCTGCTCGTCATCTGGTGGAAAAAACTGAAACGCCGTCGGACGGAAGAGAATGATGTGCTTTCAGCAATAACCCACGTCGCGGCATTGGCAGCGCTTGCCGCAACTGTTTTTGTCTTTCCTGGCGTATTCTGGCTCAGTGTTTGTTGATGTGGATCGGCATTGCGCTCAGCCGGCCATACTCGGCCGCGCCAAATGTTTCGTCTACGGAACGCGCTTCAGCGCATGGCTCATGGCGAGTTGGGAGAGACCGATATACTCGCCTGCGGCGGTCATATTGCCTTTGACGACGAGGGCGTAGATGACCTTGAGTAGATTGAGATCGATGGATCCCAATGAAAATCGCTGCATGCGAACCTGCCTTAGCCTTCGAAACGTGCGTGAACACTCGTTTTGGGTTGTAGAACATTTTGATGTGCTCGAATACGTCCAGACAGGTCTAACCATCCCCATCTCAAGCAAGATGATTGGAGGCATTTGCCTATGCCCGCCCGCTTGCAACAATAGAACCCACCGCCATTGCAAACGGGCTGCCGGCGGAGACCTCGATAGGTTACCATGGTGTTGACACGCCGGTGAAAGCATTGGCACCGGTCGACCATGAAGCACTCGTGCTTTTGTCGCCTGGGAACGGAAGACGCGATCCACTGCGATGTCCGTCGCGCATGGATCGCAAATGCGACAGTGCCTCTAGCTCGGGCGCCCAGCATTTTTGTGACGACATAGGTCGACTACCGACGTGCTCCCGTTTTTGAGACGGCTTCATGAATTGGTTGATGAGAGAGAGCGTAATGCTGAGGAAAGGTAGCGTTGAGTTAGCTCTAAGCCGTCGATTTTGGCGAGATCAAGCGCGGCATCGATATGCTTTTCCAATCCGGATGCGTTGAGCTTCATCTCCATTTCTCTTTCGATTAGCACGATACCCGAATAAATGGACGGCACGCCGTCTTGATCCTTCGAGCAAGAACCCATGCTTAGGAGAGATCTTATATGTCCGTCAGCGCATCGGATGCGGTAAGGCGAAACGAATGGCCTGCCACCAAGGATGACGTCGTGTATTCGCGCAGCAAGGCGAGGGCGATCTTCTTCTACAATCCGTTCAAGAATGGCTTCGACTGGAATGCCTTTGGCGAGGTCATCTTCGCTAATCTCGTAAATCGCGGCAAAAGCTGCATCGGCAGTCAGCGTGTTCGTTGACAACGACCACGAATAGAATCCAGCTCCATCCAGAAGATTTTCAACCAAGCTTCTAGGCGGCGTTTCCATGCCGGTCCGCTCCCTCTCGCGTTGCTCTATTGAAGAGCATGCAATCCGCTTTACTAATAAAATGCAAGGTTGTTTCATAGTCGATCTGCAACGCAGTCACCGTCGTTCTTCGCAATTGAGCTGCCAGTATAAACGGACGGCGTGGCTTCGAATTGGCGGTTCGGCACTTCACTTAAATCACATAGTGACGAAGGCAGATTTTCCGGTCAAAAACCCAAGCCGAGTTGCGACGGTTCCTCGTCTTCGGCTTCCCTTTCATTGGTGAGCGACGACAGCGTTACACCGAGGAGCCGAACCGGTCGCTTGAATGGATAGACACCGGCGAGAAGGGCATTGGCCGCGTCGAGGATGTTTTCGACGCCCGAATAGGGGAGGGCAATTGTCCTGCTCCGCGTCGCCTGGGTGAAGTCGGAATATTTGATCTTCACCGTCACCGTCTTGCCGCTGAATCCCTTGGCCTCGCAATAGCCCCAGACCTTTTCCGCAAGCGGCCGGAGCTCTTTGGTCGCGAGGTCGAGGTCGTCAATGTCCGCGGTAAACGTATCTTCCGCGCCGACGGACTTTCGCACCCGATCCGGCCTGACCTGCCGCTCATCGATGCCCCGGGCGATGCCATAAAAGTACGGACCGGATTTTCCGAAATGCTCGGCCAGAAAAGGCAAGGACTTTGCCTTCAGATCCGCACCGGTCTCGATCCCAAGCCGGTGCATCTTTTCCGCTGTGGCCGGGCCGACGCCATGGAATTTCTTGACCGCGAGCTGTTCGACAAAGGCCGGACCGTTCTTCGGCGTAATCACGGCCTGGCCGTTCGGCTTGTTCAAATCGGACGCCATTTTGGCCAGGAACTTATTGTATGAAATCCCGGCCGAAGCGTTCAGTCCTGTTACCTCCTTGATCCTGGCACGGATTTCCAGAGCGATCTCCGTGGCAATGGGCATATGCTTCAGATTTTCGGTAACGTCGAGATAGGCCTCGTCGAGCGACAAGGGTTCGATGATCGGCGTGTAGTCCGCAAAAATCTCACGGATCTGTTGCGAGACGGCGCGATAGACTTCAAACCTGGGCTTCACGAAGATCAGATCGGGGCATTTTCGCGCCGCCGTGACTGACGGCATGGCCGAGCGCACGCCGAATTCCCGCGCCTCGTAGCTTGCTGCTGCGACGACCCCACGGGCAGCCGCTCCGCCAACAGCCAAGGGTTTGCCACGAAGCTCCGGATTGTCGCGCTGCTCGACCGACGCGTAGAAGGCATCCATGTCCACATGGATGATTTTTCTGACGGTTGAGACGGAGGCGATGTCCATTACGATCAAGAGTCTTCAGTGAAACGAAACGGGAACATAGCAGCTTCCGGCGCGGCATCCAAGTGCCGGCGATATTTGTTGGATCGACTGAGGGAAATTAGTCGCTTATTCAGGCGTTTGATCATCAACTCAAGTGAATGGGAGCTTGCCAGACTGGATGCTGGATCGCATCTTGACTGATATGCCGCAGGCGCGATTTGATATTTGTGGCTATAAGAGGACTGCCAATGGAAGTCGCGCCGCCGCTGCGAGACAACGCAAAAAACGACCAACCGCCCGCAACCGTCGCGGCAGTGATCCTGGCTGCTGGGAAAGCCAGCCGCATGGGTGAGGGCGGAAGCCATAAGCTGCTGGCCGAATTCGATGGAGAGCCGCTGGTGCGCCGTGCGGCCAAAACAGCGCTCGCCGCCAATGTGGACTTCGTCATCGTTGTGACCGGTCACCGTCGGGATGAGATAGAGGCAGCACTCCTGGGGCTGGAGGTGACCGCCATCTGTAATCCAGATTATGAATCCGGCATGGCGAGCTCGCTGATCGCGGGATATTCAGCCGCAGCAGCGCGTGGTGTCGATGGCGTTCTCGTCATGCTTGCGGATATGCCCGGGGTGACGGTCGGTGACCTCAACGCCCTGATCTCGTCTTTCCGCCAATCTTCCGGACATGCGATTATTCGCGCGGTTTCCCGCGGCAAACGTGGCAATCCGGTCATCCTTCCGAAGTCACTCAACGATTCCATCATGCGGCTCGAAGGCGACGTCGGTGCGCGGCACCTCGTAGAAACGTCGGGGAGCCCGGTCATCGATTTTGATATCGGTGATGCGGCCCGTCTGGATGTCGATACGCCCGAGGAGGTGCTTGCGGCCGGGGGCGTTTTGAAAAGATAAGGTCCGTGCACGAACCGAAAAAGCAGCCAGATGTCCTCGAGACATCCGATGTGCGCTGGGTGGGAAACCACATCGCTCTATTGCGCCCGGGATACGGTGCGAACCGCTCATTTTCCGTCGCATTTTGTGAACAACAAGCCACATGCCTCATTTCGGGGTCGAGGCCCAATACCGGGCCTCGACATTTCGGCGCCTGTGCCAGGGGCAACTGGTTTCTACCCGGGTGAAACACCAGGAAGATTGCCGCCGCCAATGGCGTCAGTTGAGATCAACCATCAGCTTGTCCAGTGTGATGGGCAGGTCGCGAACACGAACTCCTGTCGCATTATAAACCGCATTGGCAACGGCCGCACCAACTCCGGTTATGCCGATTTCTCCTATACCCCGCGCGCCCATCGGCGCCTGCGGGTCGGGCTTGTTGGTATAGAGGATTTCGATTGACGGTACATCCATTTGCACCGGCACGTGGTAATCGGCCAGCGAGGCGTTGACAACGCGGCCTGTCCGCTCATCGAAGTTGGTTTCTTCGGTGAGCGCAAGACCGATGCCCATGATGATACCGCCCTTGAACTGGCTGGTTGCCATTTTGTGGTTCAGTATCTGACCAGCATCGAAGGAACCTAAGAAGCGCGAAACACGGGTCTCCCCTGTGAGGGCACTAACGCGTACCTCGCAGAACTGGGCGCCGTAGGAATGCATGGAAAAGGCTTCCATCTCGGCTGGTGCGGGTGCTTCCGCCTCGCAAACGAGCTCTTCTCGCCCCGCCCTTTGGAGGATCGATTGGTAGCTCTCAAACCGGCTATTGTCGCTGACGTGCGACAGCCCGCCGTCTCTCGGTTCGACTTCGAGAAGCGACAGTCCGGCAAGCGGTGAGTCATTGCCGGCTAGCTTGATCAATTCCTCTACGAAGACCTCGGTTGCGGCAATGATCGCGCCGCCAATGGAGGCGGTCTGGGTCGAACCTCCGGCGATCACACCCTTTGGCAGTCTGCTGTCACCATATTCGAAAGTCACCTGATCGAGCGGCAAGCCCAACCGTGCTGCGAGATGCTGCACCTGAACCGTCGCGGTTCCCATTCCCATATCGTGGACGGCAGTTGAAACGGTGACATGGCCGTCCGCCGTCAGCTTGATCCGGGCCGCACCTCCGGGAAACCGGTGGTATGGATAGGTCGCGGTGGCGCATCCCATGCCTATCAGCCATTCGCCTTCGCGTCTTTGGCGCGGTGTCTGGCTGCGTTTGTCCCAACCAAATTGTTTTGCGCCTTCGTCATAGGCTTCAATGAGATAGCGGGAAGAGAACGGCTTGCCAGTTGTCGGGTCTTTTTCCGGCTCGATCCGCCGACGCAGCTCGATCGGATCCAGTTCCAATTTTTCGGCCAGTTCATCCAGCGCACATTCAAGCGCGAAGGTGCCAACGGACTCACCCGGTGCGCGCATGAAGGTGTTCACCAGCATGTCCATGTCGGCAACGTTCTGGCCGATGCTGAACGTTCTGGCGGCATAGAGGTGGCGCGCAGGAAAGGTAAATTGCTCCGGGCAGGAATTATGCGACGTCATCGCTGCCGTTCCGGTGTGGATCAGCGCATCGAGCGTGCCGTCGGCTTTCGCCCCCAGGGCAACACGCTGTTCAGTGACCGTGCGGCCGCCGACGATCCGGAAGACACCTTCGCGTGACAGCATGATGCGCACGGGCCGCTTTGCGAGTTTGGCTGCCGCGCAGGCGAGGATTTGGTGATCCCACAAACATTTGCCGCCAAAGCCGCCACCGACATAGGGCGAGGTAACATGCACCCTGCTGACATCAATTCCAAAAATATCCGCAAGCTGGCCCGTCGTCAGGTCGAGAAGCTGACTGGCGTCATGGACACGCAGTTCGTCATCATTCCAGGCAACGGTTGCCGCATGCAGCTCAATGGCATTGTGGTTGTGACGCGGTGTTCTGTAGATGAGATCGACCTTGACCTCGGCATTGGCAAGCGCCGTTTCCGCATCGCCGATTTCCACGTATGGCGGCTGGCCGAGCAGGTTCTCAAGCTGGCGGGGCATTTTTTTCGCTTCATCGAAAGACGTGACCGCCGGCAGCAATTCATACGTCGCCTTGATGAGGGAAGCGGCGTAATCCGCCTGTTCCTGTGTTTCGGCGAGAACCAGCGCAATCGGCTGACCGTTCCAGTGGATTTCGTCATTCTGCATGACAGGAAGATTGCTTGCTCCGGCCGCTGTCGGAGACGACATCATCAGCGATGGCGCCTTCATCCGCGGTGCGTTGTTATAGGTCATGACGAGAATGACGCCGGGTGCGGCCTCCGCGGCGCCGACATCAAGTTCGGTGATGCGCCCACGGGCAACGGTGCTGAAAGCGAGTGCCGCGTAGCTGACGTTATCGTAGGGAAACTCTGCCGCAAAGCGCGTCTTGCCCTGGACTTTCATGGGGCCTTCGATGCGCGATACGGATTGCCCGAGGGAACCATGTTTGCGCAGTAGCGGATCGGTTTTGACGGCAGGCTGCCAGCGGCCTTGTCTGCCCGTCTCCGGCAGTGTCTGGGTATCGGCGCTCATGCGTTTTCTCCCTTTAATTCCTCAAGAACCGCGACAATGGTGCGTTTTGCCAGTTCAATCTTGAAAGCATTGTCTCGCAGCCCCACTCCTTCGGCGAGTTCGGCCTCGGCAGTAGCCCGGAAGTGCTCCGCATCTGCCTTCTGGCCCTTTAGATGGGCTTCGGCCTTAAGGGCACGCCACGGCTTGTGAGCCACGCCGCCCAGCGCCAGCCTTACGTCGTTCACATTCCCATCGCCATCGAGATCCAGTGCCGCCGCAACGGAGACGAGCGCGAAAGCGTAACTCGCTCTATCCCTAACTTTTCTGTAGGCGGATTTTTTTGCGAAAGGCAGCGCGGGAATTTCGACGGCCGTGATGAGTTCGTCCGGGTGAAGGGCGGTTTCGATTTCGGGCGTGTCGCCGGGCAGACGGTGGAGATCACGCAGCGGCAGGCTGCGCTTTCCTGCAGGACCCTGAAGGTGGACCACCGCATCAAGTGCGACCAGCGCGACGCACATATCGGATGGATGGGTCGCAACGCAGCTTGCAGATGCTCCGAGGATGGCGTGATAGCGGTTGAAACCCTCCAGCGCGTCACAGCCTGAGTGGGGCTCGCGCTTGTTGCAGTGGGCGGCATTGTCATAGAAATACCGACACCGGGTGCGCTGAAGAATGTTGCCTCCCACGGTCGCGACATTTCGAATTTGCGCGCTTGCACCTGCCAGGACCGCGCGGGAGAGAACCGGAAATTGGGTCCTGACCGCACCATGGGCCGCAAACGCAGTGTTTTTCACGCCTGCCCCGATCAGCAGGCTGCCATCGGCGCGCTGTTCGATGGTGCTCGACAGGTGCGTGACATCGATCAGCGTTTCCGGTTTTTCGACCGTTTCCCGCATGAGATCGACGAGATTGGTGCCGCCACCCAGATATTTCGTTGTCGGCCCGGCCTGTTTGAGCGTTATTGCCGACGCAGCATCAGAGGCTTGGTGGTAAGAGAAGATATTCATGCCCGTGCCCTTTCGTCGGTCTGCATCGCGGTCTGCTGGACCAGCGTTTCGGAAATCGCCTGAACGATGCCGTTATAGGCGCCGCAGCGACAGAGATTGCCGCTCATACGTTCGCGAATTTCGGTGTCATCGATCATGACACTGTCGCCCGAAAGATCGGCGGTGACGACGCTCGGGATGTTTCGCTCGATCTCGCCTGCCATGCCCACGGCGGAACATAGCTGCCCCGGCGTGCAATAGCCGCACTGGAAGCCTTCATGTTCGATAAAAGCCTTTTGCAACGGGTGAAGGTTGCCGTTGGCTGCAAGGCCCTCCACAGTCGTGATGTTGCGGCCCTGATACTGAACGGCGAGCGCGAGACAGGAATTGATACGCTCGCCATCGACCAGCACCGTGCACGCGCCGCATGCGCCCTGGTCGCATCCCTTCTTCGTGCCGGTAAATCCAAGATAGTTGCGCATGAGATCAAGCAGTGACGTGCGGATGTCCGCCTCCACCTCCACCGCCGTTCCGTTGATATTGAATCGCATTGGACATCTCCCTCATCTGAAGGTCCGCACGGAAACTCTCCTTGCGGCACCCATGGAGCTCATAGTGATGGTTTGCCTGTGGCTACTGTCGGATATGTTGATCCGTCGATCTGCTTTTGCTCTAGCTTTGCGTCACGTAGGACTGTCTGCAGGCGGCGATATCGGCGAGGACTGAGAGTGCCAGCGACTGTGCATCCCTTGCCCGTCCGAAAACACCGATTGGCGCTTTGATCCTGGCGATTGCCTCGTCCGAATGACCACTCCGACGCAATCGCTCGACGCGTTTCTCATGGGTGCGGGAACTGCCGAGAGCGCCGATGTAAAAGGGTGATGCGCGCAGTGCCGCCTCAAGGACCGGCATTTCCCGATCGAGGTCGTGCTGGAGAAGTGCAACTGCCGTATCGGGATCGATCATGGTGGGGTCGACGTTGGTCCGAGCCTCATCCTCAAGGAGGAAAACGTCGTATCCTGAGGCTCTCGCGATACTGGCGGTGGTCTCGACCTCGAGCGAGCGTCCGGAAAGAACCATACGCACTTTGGGACGATAGTGTGTAACGAAGCCGTCGCCGTTCCATCCTGTCCGGGTGTCTTCCACTCCAAGCGAAAGTTGTTCGACACCCGGCCGATAGCACAACGACGCGCGTCGGCGTTGATCCACCAACATGTTGATGGAACAGAGCGGCTCAACGTTTTTGACAAGATGAATAGCGACGGTAATTCCGCCTCCGCAGGGAAGGACGATGTCGAAGAAAGGCGAGCCTTCGCCCAGCATGACGAAACGATCATGGCCAATCTTCATTGCCTGCAGGGCTTCGGCGGCGATAGCCGCTTCCGTGCATCCGCCAGAAACATATCCACAGTACCTGCCGTCCTCGGCAACCGCCATATGCGCGCCAAGCGGACGCGACGAACCACCGCGTATTTCCACCAAGGTGCATAGCGCCACCCGAAGCCCTGTCTTGCTGTTCTCGATTGCAAATTTCAGGACGTCATAAGCCTTGTCGGTGGAGAAAGCTTTTTGTGGCGTCGTCAAGACTGTGTTCTCGGCATTGCGAGGCAACCAATTCGCCGCATTTTCGTTGTGTCGGATGCTATCGGCCGATCTTGTCATAAGTGCCTCCCGCATTGTGACGTCAGAATGAGTGACGGACGGTTAAGTTCCTCAGGAACTCGTGAGTCGTCAGATGATCACCAGCGCCACTCGTTGATTTCGGCATGACATCCGCCTCCAATCTGATTTAAAGAAGCGAATGGCGCACCCATAAACGGAGGCGCCTCCGTTTAACTTAGTAGCTTGCGATCGTTCGTCAAGCGATTTTTCGTGGAGTGGCCTTTCCGTGCCCAAGGAGCAGACGCCTCCGGTTCAACCGCCCCCTTTGCGTGCAGACGCACGGCGAAACCGGGATAAGCTGATAGAAGTGGCGGCGCTGGCGTTTTCAGATGAGGGCGCGGCCGCTTCGCTGGAAGATATTGCCAGGCGTGCAGGGGTTGGTATCGGCACGCTTTACCGGCATTTTCCCACCCGCGAACATTTGGTCGAAAGCGTCTATCGCCGAGAGCTGGAAATTCTGGCGACGGCTGCGCGCGATCTGATGCGGGAAGAAGAGCCCGCGAAAGCTATTGAAGAATGGATGAATCGGTTCGTCAGCTACATGGCCGCGAAAAGGGGTATGGCGAACAGCCTGAAGCTCTTGTTCACATCCAATTCCGCCCTCTTTGCAGAGGGCTCGAAGCTCTTGCATACAGCGTTCGAAGAGCTACTAAGAAACGCCGTCAAGGCTAATGCGGTCAAAGGAGACATTGAGGGGGCGGATGTTCTCAACGCGCTCTTCGGCATTTATTCCATTCCGGAAGGTCCGGATTGGCGTGACCGCGCGCACAGGATCGTTCGGTTGGTTATGGACGGGCTAAGGCGGTAGTTTCCGCCAAACCTGCTGTTGGGCGATCTGGAAGTTGCTGTAATCAACGTCCATCAAACAATTGGAAAATACTAAGGACGTGCCAACGACCCAAGTTCGCATCTATGTGGGCGGTCAGCCGTTGGAAAAATCGCGTGCAGCTTTGATGAAGGCGCTGAAGGCAGCGGGTGGGTTCTTCCTGCCGGGGTAATACAATGCCAATTGGGAAAGAGAGGGTGTCCAGTCTTCAAGGACGCGCACGAGCCTGCCGGCCGCGATGTCATCGCGAACATCCGGCTCCATCACGTACCCAAGGCCAACGCCTTCTTGGGCAGCTATTCTGACCAGACTTGGTTCATCGAGGGTTATCGAACCCTTCACATCGATCTGAACTTGGTTTCCATCTTTCTCAAACTTCCACCGAAACAGGGCTTGATTGGGAAGACGGGCGCGGATGCACCGAAATCGATAGAGGTCGGTCGGCACCATCGGTCTGCCGTACGTCTGCAAAAACGCCGGCGATGCGACAACCGCATTGCTGCGCTTCAAACCAAGTGGCACCGCGATCATGTCGCTCGGGACCAGATCCGCCGGCCTCAAGCCGAGGTCGAAGCCACCCGCCACGATGTCGACCAGCCGTCCCTCCGTCACCATATCGATATGCACCTGCGGGTAACGCTGCAAAAACGAAATGATGAGCGGGGCCATGACCTCCCGTGCTGCCGAGGCAAACGCGTTTATCCGCAAGGTGCCCGTCGGGATCTCCTGCAGCGATTGAGCCGCAGTCATCGCATCGTGGATATCGGTCATGGCCGGACCAACACGCTCGACAAACGCCCGTCCGGCATCGGTGAGGGAAACGCTTCGCGTCGTGCGGTTGAACAAGCGGATGCCAAGACGCTGCTCCAGCTTTGCGATGGCATTGCTGAGCGCTGTCGTCGAAATTCCAAGCTCCAGCGCGGCTCCACGAAACGACCCGAGGCGCGCAATTGCAAGAACGGCATCAATGTCAACCAGGACGGAACGAGTCATTATCCCTCTTTTCGCAATAGCTCATCCTAATTAGTCCCGATTATCGCGTCAATTTTTCTGTTCTACCTTAGCGAAGTGCAACGGTCACGGGTCGTTTCCGAGCCGCAGCGGCTAGAACATGATGAGGATGAACATGACGATCAAACTACCAAAGGCCATCGAAGCCTATTTCGAGGCGGACCGGACAGGCAGTCCGGAAGTCATCGCAACGACTTTCACGGAAGACGGTATCGTGAAGGATAAGGGCGAGACCCATAAGGGACGCAAGGCTATCCGCGACTGGATGGCTGATGAGGCTCAGCAGTACAGCTATACGGTCGACCCGTTTTTGATCACCATTGAGAACGGCAAAACCCAGGTAACGGCGCACACCGCTGGCGACTTCCCCGGCAGCCCCATTGACCTGCGTTTTATCTTCGTCCTGTCGGGCGACACGGTTGCTGAAGTGGAAATCACCGTATGACCGGCTTTCTTACCCTGGAGGGACGTCGCGCTCTCATCACCGGTGGCACTTCGGGTGCCGGTGCGGCAACAGTCGCGTTGTTTAAGGAACTCGGCGCCCGGGTGCTCACTACGGCGCGCAAGAAGCCGGTGGATTTCTCCGGCGCGGCGTTCGTCGTAGCAGACCTCACCACCGCGGATGGTGTCCAAACGGTAGTGGACGCCGTTCATCAGGAACTTGGCGGACTGGATATTCTCGTAAACGTGCTGGGTGGCTCCTCGGCGCCCTCAGGCGGCTTTGCCGCGTTGACCGACGAGGAGTGGGAAAAGGAGTTCAACCTCAACTTCTTTCCGGCTGTTCGGCTTGATCGCGCTCTCCTTCCCGGCATGATCGCGCAGGGGAGCGGGGTCGTCATTCACGTGACGTCGATCCAGCGGATTCTCCCCTTGCACCAGGCGACAACTGGCTACGCCTCGGCGAAGAGCGCGCTCAACACATACAGCAAGAGCCTCTCCAAGGAGGTCTCTCCCAAGGGTGTGCGGGTCGTGCGGGTTTCTCCCGGCTGGATCGCCGATCCGGGCGCGAACGGTCTCGCCCTTCGTATAGCCGAGGAGGCCGGCATCAGTTACGACGAAGCGGTACAGGCGATCATGGACTCGCTGGGCGGCATACCGCTGGGCCGGCCAGCCAAGCCGGAAGAAGTCGCCGACCTGATTGCCTTCCTTGCTTCAGACCGAGCGTCGTCGATTACCGGGACGGAGCACATCATCGACGGCGGTACCGTTCCGACCGCCTAATGGGGTAGATCCGTTGCAGGTCAAGCGGGTGACGCCCATCCGCCGATCTGTGAATAGATCGCATCCCGTAAATGGCGCACGTCCTTGTTCAAGGCGGCGAGTTCAGGGGGCGTCTGGGTAGAGGCGGCAAGCAAAGTATCGCTGAGGCAACCGGCTCTGTGCTGCATGGCACGTCCCTGATCCGTCAGCGTCACCAAAACCTGACGTTCGTTGCTCAGGTTGCGTTCCCGACGCACATGTCCAGCAGCTTCGAGACGCTTTAAAAGGGGGGTGAGCGTGCTGGATTCTAAAGCAAGCTGGTCCGCGATGGAAACAACACTCTGATTGTCTTCTGCCCAGAGAACGTTGAGGACGAGATATTGCGGATAGGTTAGCCCCAGCTCGTCGAGAAGCGGCTTGTAAGCGCGCTGAATGGCAATGCCGGCGGTATAAATGGCGTAGCAAAGCTGGTCCTGCAGCGGCGGCGGATCGTTATGTCGTTTGGTCATCTTCAACTCCTGAGGACCCACATATAGGTCCTCTTACCGCAAAAATAAATATCGCGATAATAAATATGTTGACGAACGAAATGACATCTGCCAGTAAATAATTATCGCAATAACGATTATCGCAAAAAGGAAGAATGAACCATGACACGAAGAACCGTCTCCACCATTTCGGCAATTGCATCTGCTGTCACATTGACCGCGACGCTGTCTGCAAATGCCGCCGATAACACCATTCCCAACGATCAATCCGTGCGAAACGTCGTGCTGGTCCACGGCGCTTTTGCCGATGGTTCGGGCTGGAAGGGCGTCTACGACAATCTGACGAAACGCGGTTACCGCGTCACCATCGTTCAAAATCCACTGACGTCACTTGCAGACGACGTTGCGGCCACCAAACGCGCGCTCGAACGGCAGGATGGTCCGGTCATTCTGGTTGGGCATTCCTGGGGTGGCACGGTCATTACGGAAGCGGGCGTTGATGACAAGGTTAAAGGCCTCGTCTATGTCTCCGCCCTCTCACCGGACGCCGGTGAAACCACGGCTCAGCAGTATGATGGATTTGCACCTGCGTCGGATTTTGTCATCGAGACCACCAAGGACGGGTTTGGCTATGTCAGCCCGGCCAAGTTCAAGGCAGGCTTCGCACACGATGTCAGCGACGCTGATGTTGCATTCATGAGAGACGCCCAGGTTCCGATCAATATGTCCGCATTCGGCACCAAATTGCAAAATGCCGCCTGGCGCACCCGCCCCAGCTGGGCCGTCATCGCCACCGAAGACAAGGCTTTCGATCAAGCAATGTTGATCCACATGGCTGAGCGCATCAAGGCCAAGATCACCAAAGTCTCGGCGAGCCACGCCTTGTTCATGACCCAGCCTGAAGTCATCTCCGATACAATAGATCTTGCCGCCCGCACCGTATCGGCAAAAAAATAATGATCGGGAAGACGATGTCTTCCAGTGATCCGACGTCGCGCTATCTCATCCGTGGCGCGACGTCTTGTCAGCGGGTCGGTGCTTGCCCGTTAGAGTTGGCGTCATCAGTTCCCAGGGCTGATTGGATGGCGCAAAGATCAGAGTGCTTGTGCAGCACTGATCGATGAAACGAACTGCCGCGTACGCTTGCAGCGGGATAAGGCCGTAAAGCGCCGGTTCGCGATGCCGAAAACTAACCCTTATCTCAGTTCACCAGACCCAACATTTTTCTCAACGCTTCCGACCAGACCGCGTAGCCTGCTGCATTCAGGTGAACCAGATCGAGTAAATAATAACGGAACATCGGCAGGCCATTTTCACCCAGGAGGCCAGCGTTGGGATCAAGCCATGTTGCGCCTTCGCTGATGTTACACCAGTCGCGCGCTATCTGGTTGAAGAGATCGAATTCATGGCGGTAAATCCAGCGCGCCGGACTGGGCTTGACGGCCAGAACAAACACGTCCGCCTGCGGGAGAGCACGCGAAATTCGGTCGCGCAAATCCTGCAAGTGACTAAGCGCCGTCTCCGCCTTGAGGCCGTCGCTGGCAATGTCGTTTTCGCCGAAATAAAGTACCACTTTGCGTGGCCTCAAGGGAACCAGGAGTTGGTTCATGTAGTGACCGGCGGAGAGGTACGTTCCGCCGCCAAATCCCAGATTGACGATATCCAGCGAGCCGAGATCCTCGGTGATGGAGTTCCAGATTCGAAACGAGGATGAGCCATAAAAGGCGATCGGATTGTCTGGAAGACCGATGCGCTGAAGGCGGGCAAGAACGGCAAGGACATCGTTTTCGTGACGGCTGGTGCCGATATTGGCTGGGAAGTCGTACATGGTGGTCCTAAAACATGTGGCTTGAAAGCCGGATGCCGCCATTTGCGCATCCGGCGCCCGGCAGAGGTTACGAAATCGCTTGGCGCAGGACAGCCAAGGCACCCTTCGTGAGAGCATCGTCCGCACCCACGGATGTCTTGAGCCCGAACACATCTGCGGCAACCAGATAGAGATCGTTCAGCCCGTCATTGCCGACGAT